>JBARWR010000257.1:0-23193 GCA_049646915.1 Microbacterium sp. | reverse complement strand
ACACCACCGCAACACCATTCAACTGGCGCTTCGGCCGCACCGCGCTCCACGACCTCCTCGAACGCGTCAACCGACACGAACAAGCCGCAGCATGACCCCCGACGAACTAACGGAGACCCCCACTAGTGATCACCACCGGCATCCAACTCCACCTGGGAGCCGCAGCGCTCGACACCGCGGTCCGCACGTTACTTCTGAGCGTGCTGTGGCTGACGATGCTGAGCAGCACCCACACGCGTGACGCAGCCTTGTTCCGCCCCAGTGTGGCGGAGTACCGCGGTGTTGCGCACGCCACCGGCTTGGCGTTCGGTGCTCTCGCCATTGGTGAGGCACTCATGAGCCTGCATGGCATGCAGCTGCTCCTGCTCGTCGCGCTCCCCCTAGGACTGGGCCTGCTGATGCTGAGTCGGTGGCTGTGGCGTCGGTGGCTGATCGATCAGCGTGCGCGCGGATCCTTCTCCTCTCGCACCCTGGTCATCGGCGACCGTGAGGATGTCGAGTACGTCATCGACAACCTCAGTCGGTCGGGCTCAGCCGGCCTGCGCGTAGTGGGCGTGACGTTGTTCGACGGCAACGCCCGAGAGATCGTCGTCGGCGATGGCGCATACCCCGTGCTCGGCAACCTCAACACCGTGAGTGCTACGGCACGCGATCTCGGAGCCGACACCATCGTCGTCGCGAGTCGACCGCAAGCTGACGCCGAGTTCGTCAAGCGCCTGAGCTGGCAGCTCGAGGGCACTGCAGCCGAACTCGTGCTCTCCAGCCGGCTCGCCGACGTCGCCGGCCCGCGGCTGTCATTCGAGCCACTGGACGGTCTGCCGCTGATCCGGGTGCAGATTCCGAACTACGCCGGGGGCCAGCACGTCGTCAAGCGCGCACTCGACATCTTCGTGGCCTGCTGCGCGCTCATCCCGATCGCCCTCGCGTATCCGGTCCTGGCGCTGCTCATCAAGCTCGACTCCCGCGGCCCGGTGTTCTTCTTCCAGGAGCGCGTCGGGCGAGATGGCCGCCTGTTCAAGATGGTGAAGTTCCGTTCGATGCGCACAGATGCCGAACAGCAGCTGGCTGCTCTGCGCGAGCAGAACCAGGGCTCCGGGCCGCTCTTCAAGATGAAGAACGACCCGCGGGTCACCCGGGTGGGCCGCGTGCTGCGCAAACTCTCGCTCGATGAGCTCCCGCAATTCTGGAACGTGCTCGTGGGCGACATGAGCGTCGTCGGTCCTCGACCGCCGCTGCCTCGCGAAGTCACCGATTACCGCGGCAAGACCTACCGGCGGCTGTACATCAAGCCAGGCATCACCGGTCTATGGCAGGTGTCGGGGCGCAGCGATCTGTCCTGGGACGAGAGCGTGCGCCTGGACCTGCGGTACGTCGAGAACT
Source organism: Microbacterium sp. (assembly GCA_049646915.1). Lineage (GTDB taxonomy): Bacteria > Actinomycetota > Actinomycetes > Actinomycetales > Microbacteriaceae > Microbacterium. Next base: position 21,813 of record JBARWR010000257.1, on the reverse strand, counting down.
GGTCCGTCATCAGCGACCTGCAGATCATGTGGCGCACCGCGAAGGTGATGATGCAGCCGAGTGGCGCGTACTGATGGCGCATCGCGCCGTGGTGGGCGCTTCCTGATCGGCCCGCGGTCACGCCCCTTCGTCGTCTGGGCCCCTCCCCATTACCCAGGCGACGCGTGGCCGCGGGTCTTACCCATGAGACGATCTAACAGCAGTGACTCCTGTGCCACATGACCAGCTGGGAGCACAGGCTGCCGGAGAGGGAGGCGAATCGTGTCGAACAGCAGCACTCCCGCCCTCACGCGCGGGATGAAGATCGCCCTCGTGCTGGTCGGCGGAGTCATCATCATCGGCGCCGCCATCATCGTGGCACTCGCGATGAATGGCGCTGCTCCTGATCAGGCGGGCTCGTCGGCATCCGCACCGCCGGCATCGAGCACCCCGCCGAAGTCGGGACCGTTGCCGGGCGCGACGCCGACGTCCGGCTCTGAGGTGCAGCCGCCCACTGCGCCGCCGCACACCGGCCTCCCCCGGCTGGAGACTCCGATACCGCTGATTCCCGCGCCCCTGCCCGACTCCGCAGCGCGTTCGGGCGGCCTCGCCGCAGGCTTTCCCGACGCCGTCGTCGGACCGATGGACGGATCGAACGTGGTGTCCAGCTCGATCGCGACCGAGGGAGCCGCGATGCAGGTCGATCTGGTGGCGGTGACCAAGGCCGGCCCCGACGAGATCCGCTCGCACTACAGCAGACTGTGGAGTTCCCTCGGCATGCAGGAGAGGACCGTGGCCGATGGAACGGTCGCCTTCACCGGACCGTACGAATCGATGACTCTGGCCGTCGAGACCACCGGAACCGGCACCCGCTACACGATCCACGCTGTGTTCCGAACGGAGTGACGCGACGATGTACATCTCTTTCTCGAATAAGCCCGCGCGCGCCGGCGGAGAGCGCAAGCCCCGCCCTCGCGGGGCCCGCACCGTGTCGTCCACAGTGGTCGCATTCGGCATCGTGTCGATGCTCACCGACATCTCGTCGGAATCCGTCACTGCGATCCTGCCGCTGTACATCACCGGATTCCTCGGGATGTCGACGATCGCCTTCGGCTTCCTGGACGGCCTCTACCAGGGTGTCAGCGCTGTGGTGCGCATCGCCGGCGGGTTCACGTCCGACCGTCTCGGCCGCCCGAAATGGGTCGCCTTCTTCGGATACGGCATCGCCGCGATCGCCCGCGTGGGCCTGCTGTTCGCGACGGGCATCGCCTCGCTGACCGCAGTCATCTCAGCAGACAGGATCGGCAAGGGCATCCGGACAGCGCCGCGCGATGCCGTGATCACCGCATCGTCGCATCCGGATGACCTCGGTGCTTCGTTCGGAATGCATCGCACCCTGGACAACATCGGTGCGGCCGTCGGTCCGCTGATGGCGTTCTTCATCCTGCTGCTGATCCCGGACGGCTATGGAATCGTCTTCGTCGCATCACTCGGATTCGCGGTGATCGGTGTGACCGTCCTCGGCCTCTTCGTTCCGAATGTGCGGACGCGGCCCGATTCTGCGACGGGAGCGGATCGACCGCGATTCCAATGGTCGATCGTGCTGTCGGGGTCGATGCGTCGTGTGCTCGCCACCGCAGGCATCCTCGGACTGCTCACCATCGGCGACGGCTTCATCTACCTGATCCTCCAGGCACGCAGCGACTTCGCCGCGCAGTGGTTCCCACTGATGTACGTGGGCACGAACATCGCGTTCCTCGCGTTGGCCATCCCGCTCGGCAGACTGTCGGACAAGGTCGGGCGGGCACGCGTCTTCGTATACGGGCACACCGGCCTGCTCGGTGCCTACCTGGTCGCGGCACTGCCGATCGCTGACATCGCCGCCACCCTGCTGTGCCTGCTGCTGCTCGGAGCCTTCTACGCCGCGACCGACGGCGTGCTCGCTGCCCTCGCCGCGCAGCTGACGACGCCCGAGACGCACGGCACCGGCATCGCGGCGGCGCAGACCGTGGTGGCCGTGAGCCGCTTCATCTCGGCGGCCGGCTTCGGCATCCTCTGGTTCCTTCTGGGCCGGGAGACCTCGATCCTGATCGTCGCGGGACTGCTGGTCGTGGCCATCCCGGTCGTCGCCCTGCTGCTTCGGCCGCTGCTGGCCGCACCAGCCGAGCGCGTGGCCGACCAGCCAGTCTCGAACGATGGCGAGGATGCGCCGTGACGGTCAGGGCGAAATGGATCGTGATCGTCATCGTCTCCGTCATCGTGCTCGGCGTCACAGGCGGTGCCGCAGCGATCGCCTGGTCGCAGTACCAGAGCCGCAACAACGCCCCGTCTTCCGCCGATATCGCGACACCCGAGGCCTGGTCCGGCGTCGACCGTATCGTGTTCCGCAACACCGCCTCGGGGCAAGGGTACGGCCACGTCGCCAGTGTGCCCATCGACGACCCCGGAGGGCCGCGCTCACTACTTGACATCGCCTGTGACCGGGTCGCTGCGACGCCCGCCCTGATATCGTGCCTGCGATCCGAGCGAGGCATCACCCCGAGCTACAACGCGCGCATCTACGACGCCTCAGGCGGGCAGCAGCTCGATTGGCCGCTGCCCGGCATCCCGAGCCGCACCCGGTTCTCCCCCGACGGCTCGCTGGTGGCGACCACTTCCTTCGTCACCGGCCACGCGTATGCCTCGATCGGCTTCTCCACCGAGACCGAGATCCACCACGTCTCGGACGGGACGGGACTCGGCAACCTCGAGGACTGGCAGCTGATCATCGACGGCGAACCCAGCGCCCCACTCGACCGCAACTACTGGGGTGTGACCTTCATCGACGATTCGACGTTCTACGCGACGGCCGGCATGACCACGATCGGACAGACGTACCTGGTCAAGGGCGATATCGCGAAACGCACTCTGACGTCAGTGCTCGACACCGTCGAGTGCCCGTCGCTGTCTCCGGATGGCACCAGAATCGCCTTCAAACGCGTCACCTCTGGTGCCGGCCCGACCGTGCATTGGACGCCGGCGCTGTTCGACATCGCCACCGGCGAGGTCACGGTGCTCAAGGTCGAGTCCCGCAACGTCGACGACCAGATCGCCTGGCTCGATGACGATACCCTGATGTACGGTCTGCCGAACGACACGCCGGGCGACTCAGACATCTGGCAGCTGGATGCCGGTGGCTCAGAGGCCCCGCGCAAGGTCATCGAGCACGCGTGGTCGCCCACTGCGGTGCGGGGATGAGGGAGGTGGTGACGTGGTCAGTGTGATCATCGCCGCGCATGACGAGGAGGCCGTGATCGGCGGATGCCTCGATGCCCTCGCTCGCGAGGAGCTCCCCCTGCAGATCATCGTCAGCGCGAACGGATGCACAGACGGAACCGCCCGAATCGCACGCTCGAAGGGAGCGCTCGTCGTCGAACGCACCCAACCAGGCAAGCCGGGTGCACTCAACGCCGCCGAGCGGGTCGCCGAGGGGTTTCCCCGGGTGTACCTCGACGCCGACATCGTCCCGCCTCCCGGCGCGATCGTCGCACTGGTCGAGGCGCTCGACGAGCAGGCCGGCATTCTGGCGACGATGCCTGTGCGACGTTTCGACACCACCGGCAGGCCCTGGCCAGTGCGCGCCTACTACCGGATCAACGAGCGCCTTCCGGTGTTCCGCAACGGACTGTTCGGCCGTGGGCTGATCGTCCTGTCGCAGCAGGGGCGTGCCCGGTTCGGGGAGTTCCCCGAGATGACCGCCGACGACCTGTTCCTCGATGCCCAGTTCGCCGACTCCGAGAAGCTGGCGGTGCCCGGCGTCGAGGTCGCTGTGGCGGCTCCGTGGACCACGCACGATCTGGTGAACAGGCTCGTGCGTGTGCGTCGCGGCAATGCCGAGATGCGCGCTGCCGCCGGCACCGGATCCGTGCGCGCGTCCGACCGCTGGTCCTGGCTGCGCGACGTCGTGCTGCACGACCTGCGGCTCCTGCCCGATTCCGCCGCTTATGTGACCATCACACTGCTCGCGGGCTATCGCGCGGGTCGTTCCTCCAACAGGAGCTGGGGTCGCGATCAGAGCACCCGATCGTCATCACGCTCCGAAAGGCCCCCGACACCATGACCTTGCAGCTGTGCTTCCACGGAATCGGCACGATAGAACAGGAGCGCGAGCCCGGCGAGGCGCGGTACTGGGTGACGGAGAGCGTGTTCCTCGGCATCCTGGACCGACTGACCGGACACGCCGACGTCGCCCTGAGCTTCGATGACGGCAACCGATCCGATGTCGACATCGCCCTGCCCGCGCTGACAGCACGCGGCCTGGACGCGACATTCTTCGCTTTGGCCGGGCGATTGCAGGATTCCCGAAGCCTCGGTGGGGACGACCTGCGTCTGCTGCGGACATCGGGCATGCGCGTCGGCACACACGGCTGGGAGCACATCCCCTGGCGAGGCCTCAGTGAGAACGAGGCGCAGCGCGAGCTCGTCGACGCTCGCGACCTGCTTCAGGAGGTCAGCGGAGGGGGCATCGACCAAGCCGCGCTGCCCCTGGGCCGATATGATCGGCAGCTGCTGCGCCGGCTGAAGAGGGCGAAGTACCGCACTGTCTTCACCAGCGATCGATTCCCGGCACGCGATTCCGCCTGGCTTCAGGCACGATACAGCGTGACGGCGACAGACACTCCCGGTTCAGTCGCCGCGCTCCTCGATCGGCGCGTCGGTCTCGGCGACGCCGTTCAGCTCGGAAAGAGCATCGTCAAGCGGATGCTGTGAGACCGGTTTCCGCTCGGGGCGCACTCCACGCCGCAGCAGCAACGCGGCGATGAGCGCGCCGAGAACGGCGCCCAGCGTGTTCGCCAGCACATCACGCAGCGCTGGTTCGCGGCTGGGGATGATGAACTGGATCAGCTCCGCGCCCGCTGACGACACCGCTGCCAGAACAATCCCGTAGCCGATGCGGCCGATCAGCAGGACGAGGAACAACCCCAGCGGTACGAACATGAGGACGTTCGCGCTGAACTCGATCCAGCCCGACCCGAACCAATCCAGGCCGAACCCCAACGCCAGCCATTCACTGATCCGGTTGACGATGCCGCTGTACGACACAGGCGAGAACAGCACGATCGCCACCACCAGGCCGTAGCAGAACAGCCCGTAGACGGCCCATCGGCGACGCACGGATTCGCTGCGGAGCACCGGACCTCCTGATTCGAGCCAACCCTCCCGGGCTGAATATCCAGGCTACCGCGCGGGTCGTGTTCCAGAGAGGTTCCTGGAAGCGGTCAAGAGGATACCGTGAGCGGCGTGTTACCATGGCCGCCTTGTTATAAATACGTTACGTCAGAGCTGACGGATACCCTCGTGCAGTGTGACGACTGCCGTGCTCTCCCCTCCCCCCTCCCCGAAAGACACGGAAATCCATGTCACCCCTCACCCCCTCTCCCCCTACCCGAAAGAAGATCACCCTGGCGGCGTTCGCAGCCGCAACCGTCGCCATCGCCGGTCTCATGATCTCCCCCTCCGTCGCAGCCCTGCCCTCCGCCGCGCCGGCCGCCGCGCGGGCAGACGCGTCAACCTCGGTCGGCATCATCTCCGACAGCGCCAAGCCCAAGATCACAGCGCACTTCGACCGCAGCGCCGTAGAGCTCGGCATCCGCTTCACGCCGACGGTCTCCGGCAAGGTCACTGCACTGCAGTACTACCAGACCGGACGCGCCTCCGGCGTGCAGAAGGCCACCCTGTGGGCCTCGAACGGCAAGACCCTCGCCCGCCAGACATTCAAGCCCTCGAAGAAGGTCGGCTGGCATACGGTGGCGCTGCGCACCCCGGTGAGCCTCACCAAGGGCAAGACCTACGTCGCGTCGTATCACGCGCCCAAGGGCGGCTACGGAGCGGTCTACTCCGCGTTCACGAAGTCGAAGAAGCCGACAGGCTTCATCGTCAAGCCCGGCGCCGGCGTCTACCGGTACGGCAAGAAGAGCACGATGCCGACCTCGACCTACCGCAACTCGAACTACTTCGTGGACGTCGTGTATCAGCCGGCCGGAACGACGGCGAAGCCCACCACCAAGCCCGTGACGGAGCCCACCGAAGAAGCGACCACGAAGCCGACGATCGAGCCGACGACCCAGCCGACGGCGAAACCGACGACCTCACCGACGAAGCCCGCCACGAAACCGGCTACCGACACAGCCACGAAGCCAGCGCCCAAACCCACGACTCCCTCAGCGCCGACGACATCCACTGGCCCGACCACGCCGCCGACTGCTGCCGGCTGCATCGGGGCGCCGAACACCCCGGGTGGCGCGGATCCATGGGGCGGATGCTGGCCAGGCCCGCAGAACACCGGATACCCCCAGGGCCTCGCCGGTGATACCCGCACCCCGGTGAAGCTGACGGCATACACCGGTCCGACGACCATCCGCTCGTGCGGCGTCGTCATCGACTCGAAGATCGTCAATGACACCCTCGTCATCCAGGCGGGCAACGGCACGAAGTCCAAGTCCACGCCGTGCGTGACGATCCGCAATTCTCTGGTCAAGGGCGTCATCTACAGCGAGCTGCCCAGCTACGGCCCCGTCCTCATCGAGGACACCGAGGTCCACCCGTCGGGTCTGCCATTCTGGGAGAACATCGGGCGCAGCAACTTCTACGCGTACCGCGTGAACTCCCACGGCGGCGAGGGCGTCATCAAGTGCGATTCCCACTGCGAAGCCAAAGACAACTGGGTTCACGGAATGCGGCTGGGTGGATCGTACCATTACAACGCGTTCGGCGGCAACGGTACGAACAACTTCCGCATCGAGCACAATTACGCGTCCTGCGGCGACTGGGAATCGGTCGCCGACAATGTCACCAGCGACGCGGGCTGCTCGGCCGTGATCGGGTTCTACGGCGACTTCGCGCCGATCCAGAACATCACGATCCACCGCAACTACCTGGCATCGACGTTCCCGTCACAGAAAGTCCAGGCAGGGTACTGCCTCAATCCCGGCTACTACCCCGGCAAGGCGTACCCGGCGCCGAAGAACATGACGGTCACCGAGAACGTCTTCGCCCGCGGTTCCACGGGCAAGTGCGGGCTGTTCGGCCCGACGAACTCCCTGAACCAGCGCGGTGCGCCCAACGGCAACGTCTGGGAGGCCAACCGGTACAGCGACGGCACGCCGATCGCCCGTAACGAAGAATAGCAGCGGCGGAGAACCGGTTCTGCACCTGTTTGCCGGGTGCAGAACCGGTTCTCCGCTCACCGGACGGGTTGTGCCCGCTGACCGCGCCGGCGGCGCATGTACTCTCTGAACACCACCGCTGCAACCGTCGCGCCGAGTCCGAGCACGGCTGTCATCGCCAGTGCTCGCACCTTGTTCGGCCCGACGGAGAAGATGGCGGTCGACCGTGGTGCGGTCATCACGGTGATGTCGTTGACGGGAGTCACGTGATGCTCCCGCTGAAGATCGTTCAGCTCATCGCTCACACGATTGATCACCTCATCCTGTCGCGCACGGACAGAGTCCTCACTCGGCCCGACGATGTCCAGGATCAGCCGCTGGGTGGCGAAATTCGCGGCCCATTGCCCGCCGGTGTCGGGAAGGCGCAGCGACCAGCCGTCACGCACGCCGAGCCCGACGAGTGTGACATCGGGCGACGCGAACTTCGTGATCTTGTCGGGACCGGTGATCCGCTTCGCGACAACGCCCGCAGTGATGATGATGTCTTCCGACTGCGTGCGCAGCGAGTTCGGGTACATGGTGCTGGACGGGGCGAGGAACACGAGCTCCGTCCGGGTGAAGTACACACCGTCATCACTCACGGCGGCCAGGCCGACACCCGCAGTCAGCATGGCGCCCACGACCAGAATGGGCCAATTGCGGATCAGCGCCCGCACAAGCTCCCAGAATGTCATTCTCACCCCTGAGCACTAGACTACGGCTACTCCGTGTTTCACGACGAGAGCACGGGGCCAAGACGAGGGGAATGCTCTTGGTAGTGGACGTCTTCCGTGCGCTGGGACGCCGGTGGTACGTGACCGTTGTCGGCGTGCTGCTGACGGCCGGCCTCACGGTCGGCGCGTTCGCCGTCACCCCACCGGAATACAACGCACGCGCGCTCATCATGCTGCTCCCATCGCAGAGCGCGGTCGGGGAGGGCGGGAATCCGTTCCTGACCCTCGGTGGGCTCGAACAGCCGGCCGGCATCCTGGTGGCGTACTTCAGCAGCGCACCCGCGCGCGCGCAGGTCGAGGCGCAGTCGCCGACGGCGGAGTACACGGTCGCGATCGACGACTCCACCCGCGGCCCGGTCATCGCCATCGACGTCACCGACACGACGCAGAAGAGTGCGCTGGACATACTATCGTTCATCGCCGACAGCATCCCGTCCGAGCTCGAGCGGCTGCAGGATGAGGTCGACGCACCGGCGAAGGCGGTGATCACGTCGATGCCGCTCACAGTCGACAACAAGGCCGAGATGAGCAGTGCGAACATGATCAGAATGATGATCGCCGCACTCGTCGTCGGCCTGGTCACAACGCTCATCGTCGCGTTCGCCGTCGACGGTCTGATCCTGAGGCGTCGGCTTCGCCGAGAAGGCATCCGGCGCACCTCCGGAGAGGCTCAGCTGCAGAACACCTCGCCGGAAGGAACACGGAGCAGGACCGCCGACCGCGCAGGGCGGAAAGATTGAGCCTCCGATCGTTGGAGCTCGCCCCTCGCAGGACGACTCGACTGGATGCCATCTCGTGGCTCACGCTCTACACCTGCCTGCTGCTGTTCGTCCCCTCGCGCCTGACCATCGGCCCGCTCGGCAGCGCGGGCGCCCCGTCGATGCTGTTCGGTCTGGCCAGCCTGCTGCTCTGGGGGTTCCTGTTCCTGACAGCAGTCCGCAGCGTCGACCTGGGCCCGCAGCCGATCCGGATCGCGCTGGGCATCCTCCTGTTCTGCATCGGCGTCTCGTACGTGCTTGCGATGTCGCGCCCGATGAGTCCCGATGAGATCAGTCCCGCCGATGTCGCCCTCCTCGGCGTCGTGTCGTGGACAGGCACGCTTCTTCTCACCCATGACGGCATTCACGAACGTTCGCGTCTGGACGTGCTGGTCTGGCGGCTCGCCGTCTGCGGCGGCCTGATCGCACTGCTCGGCCTTGTTCAGATCGCCACCCGCCAGCTCTGGGTCGATCAACTCGCCATCCCTGGTCTGATCAGCACGAACGACTACGGCCTGTCCATGCGCGGCAGTTACCCCCGTCCGTCCGGCACCTCGCTTCATCCGATCGAGTACGGCGTCGTACTCACAATGCTCCTGCCGATCGTGCTGCATGTCGGGTTCCATCACACTCACCGGCCCACGATCGTCCGTTGGCTGCCCGCAGCTGCCGTCGGCGCGATCATCCCCCTCACTTCATCGAGGTCTGCGTATCTCGGCGCTCTCGTCGCCATGATCATCTGCATCACGGCCTGGCCCGCGAGGCATCGACTGTGGATCGCCGGAATCGGCACCGCCGGGGTGATCGGCGCGCTGGTCGTCGCCCCGCGGTTCCTGGACTCGGTGATCGAGCTGTTCGCGGGAGCCGATGAGGACCCCAGCATCGCCTCCCGCACGAACAGCTTCTCGCTCGCGTTCGAGTTCATCGCCTCGAATCCCTGGTTCGGGCGGGGACTGGGCACCTTCCTACCCAAATATCGCATCTTCGACAATCAGTATCTGCTGCTGCTCGTCACCGTCGGGGTCGTCGGAACGGCCGCTTTCCTCGCGCTCGCGATCACTGCGGTGGTCACGATGCTGAGACTTCGACGCACCGTTCCCGACGATGCGACCCGCGACCTGGTGACCACGCTCGCCGCTTCGATCTGCGCGGGTTTCGTCTGCCTGTTCATGTTCGATGCGTTCGCGTTCCCCATGTCGATGGGGACTCTCTTCCTTCTGCTGGGGATGGCCGGCGCGCTTCGGCGCATCGAGCGCACCCGCCACGATTCCGTTCTACTCCAAGGATCATGAATATGCCTGTCGAAGTCGCCGCCGTGGTCGTCACTTTCAACAGCCAGGACGATGTCGCACGGCTCCTGAACAGCATCCCCGCCGCCATGGGCGAGCTGACGTACTCGGTCGTCGTCGTCGACAACGGGTCCACCGATGACACCGTGCGACTGCTGCACGAGCGCACCGACTGCACCATCGTCGAATCCGTCAACGACGGTTACGCCGCCGGTATGAACCGTGCCGTGCAGGCATCACCGGAGTCCCGCACCATCCTCATCCTCAACCCCGACGCCGAGCTCGACCCGCACTGCGTGCCGCACATGATGCGCACTCTGCAGCGACCGGGCATCGGCATCGTCGCGCCGCGTGTGCGCGAGGCGGATGGCTCGCTCTCCCCGACGCTGCGGCGCGGCCCCACCATGGGCAGGGTCGGCGGGTTGAGCTTCACAGGAATGGCCGCATTCACCGAGCGGATCGAGGATCCCCAGCAGTACGAGACCGAGCACGAGGTGGACTGGGCGGTCGGTGCCATCCTGCTCGTCGACCGTGCCTGCTACGACGCCCTCGGAGGGCTGGACGAGTCTTATTTCCTGTACTCGGAGGAGACCGATTTCAGCCTGCGAGCGAAGGACTCCGGGTGGGCGACGTTCTACACCCCCGAGGCCGGCGCCATGCACATCGGCGGCGGGTCAGGAGAGAGCGCCGCGACGCACATGATGAAGCAGATCAACCGGATCCGCCTGTACCGCCGGCGAACCGGCACCTTCCGAGCAGCCGTGTACTACGCCCTGAGCGTGCTGATCGAGATTCGCCGTGGAGTCTTCGGGTACCACCGCTCGTGGCCCACCGTGCGTGCGCTGCTGCGCCCGTCTCTGCGGCCTCCGATGCTGAACGCCGGCGACAGTCTCCTCCCCCGCTGAAAGGGACTCACATGTCGAAGAAGGTGCTGCTGATCGCTCCGGCCTGCGACGGGGAGGACGTCGGTGAGGCCTGGGTCGCCGCGCAGTGGGCACAGCGTCTGGCGAAGAGCGATGAGCTGACCCTGTTGACGATGTACAAGCGCGGCCACACTCCGATGAGCCGACAGCTCCCGGGCGCGCGGGTGATCGAATGGGCAGAGCCACCGGGGGTGGGGCGTTTCGAGCGCTTCAACAGCCTGCTCTTCCCCGGCTACTGGCCCTTTCACCGTCTCGCCCGTCGATGGATCCGCCGCGCCCTCGCTGCCGGTGAGCACTTCGACGTCGCCCATCAGGTGGCCCCGATCGCGATGCGCTATCCCTCCCCTGCCGCGGGGCTGGGCATTCCCTTCATCATGGGCCCGGTAGGCGGCAGCCTCACCTCTCCCCCCGGCTTCGCCTCGGAAGAGGGTGCGACCTCCTGGTATCAGCGTCTGCGTGCACTGGACTCCTGGCGCATGCGGAACGACCGGTGGTTGCGCCGCACGTACGAATCCGCCGATGTCGTGGTGGGTGTGGCCGACTACGTGCGAGACTTTCTCGCCGACGTCCGGCTGCGCCGATTCGAGGTGATGAGCGAGACTGCGGTCATCGAGGTGCCGGAGCCGGTGGACCGCACCGCCCGGACAGGACCCATCCGTCTGCTCCACGTCGGACGCACCGTGCGCACCAAGGGCCTTCGCGATGTGATCCGGGCGATGGATGCGATCCGCGACCTCGATGTCGTGCTCGATGTGCTCGGGGACGGCAACGACCGACCTGCGTGCGAGGCGCTCATCGCGCAACTCGGCCTTGGTGAGCGGATCACGCTCCACGGCGCGGTACCGCGGGCGACGGTCGATGACTTCTACCGGAACGCCGACGTGTTCGTCTTCCCCAGCTACCGCGAGCCCGGTGGAAATGTCAGTCTGGAAGCGATGTCGTGGGGACTGCCCGTCATCGTATGCCGGGTGGGCGGCCCCGGGGCGAACGTGAACGATGACAGCGGCATCCGGCTCGACGCGCGCGATCCGGATCAGCTGGCAGCGGACTGCGCGGCGGCGCTGCGACTTCTGATCTCGAATCGCGCGCGGCGACTCGCGATGGGAGAAGCCGGGCGCGAACATGTGCTGAGAAGCCACCAGTGGTCGCATCGCGTCGCGCAGATGGACCGCATCTACGAAGAGATCATGGTCCGCTGAGGCGCACCGAGGAGTGGACGGGACAGGGACGTCACCACTCGAGGCACACCAGCTCGCTGTAGAGGTAGTCGACCTCATCCGCGATCAGTGACGTGCTCTTGAACATCTTCGGCCTCGCGCTTGTCAGTGGGATCGTTCCGCGCGGGCGACCTCCCACCACCCGTTGCTCCATGAGCGTCGCGGCTGCGCCGTGCTTCAGCAGAAGGTGGCTGCCGACCTGACGAACGGCACTCTGGAACAGCTCGGCGTCGGTGACATAGAGGATCGAGGCGAAGGCGCGGATCCGCTTTCGCGTATCCTTCCGGAAGATCACGTGGCAATGCCGCTCGCCGGCAACCAGCAGCAGGTGGCGCGCGGCGCCCGCATCGCGATGGTCCAGGTAGATCTGTCGTTCGGGGCCCGTCAGCGTCGACGACAGGAGGTCGGGATCCTCTACGACGCGGATCGCCTTGCTCGACACCGGCCACGGCACGTTCAGCAGGAGCGATGTGCTGGTATCGAGTTCGGTGAACTTGAGCTTCCGGTTCAGCGGCACGACGCTGCCGCTCGGCGAGAAGTCGGTGAAGTGATAGCCGCGCATGCGCAGCAGCGCCATCAACAGTCTGACTCCCTCGGCGCGGTACGACTCCAGCACACACCACGCACCGAGATTGCAGAACTGCTCGACGCGACCGCCGACCTCCCGATCGGCGTAGTAGGCGAGGTAGGCCCCGACGATCTCACCACCGGAGCGCAGGACGAAGCCGTGGTTCGGCACCGACACGCTCCAGGGCACGTTCAGGGCGCGCGCCCAGTCCTCCGGCGCGATGCGACGGTTGTGGTGGTCGTGCATGAATCGCGAAACCGCAGGAATATCCGCGGCGGCGATAGGAGCGAGATCTGCTTTCATCCGAGACGGCTCATGCGGCCGAGCGCTTCTCATCGATGAAGTCCGTCAGCGATCCGACGGACTCGAACAGCTCTGCGCCGAACTCGTCATCGTCGATTGTGATCTCGAACCGGTCTTCGAGCGCCCCGACGAGCGCGACCACGCCGAAGGAGTCGAGTTCGGGGAGCGCGCCGAAGAGAGCGGTCTCTCGTCTCAGATCCTGGGGGCTCTGCGAGAGCTCGAGTGCTTCGATCAGGACGGTGCGCACGTCATCGATGGTGTCGGTCATGGTGTGCCTTTCTTCGTTTGCCGTCATACCAGCACCTCGGCGGGTGCCGGGTGCCCCAGGAAGGCGGTCGGGCTGGCTGTCAGCCCGTATGCACCCTGCTGGAAGATCACGATGAGGTCGTCGACCTCCGCAGGCGGCAGCACGACGTCGTCACCGAGCAGGTCGAGCGGCGTGCAGAGGCAGCCGACGACCGACGCACTGTCCTCCCCTGCTTCGTCGATGCGGTTGCCGACCACGAGCGGATAGTTGCGTCGGATCGCCTGGCCGAAGTTGCCGGATGCCGCCAGCTGATGGTGCATCCCTCCGTCGACGACGAGGTACGTGCGCCCCCTCGAGACCTTGCGATCGAGCACCCGGGTGACGTACACGCCGCATTCCCCGACGAGATACCTGCCGAGCTCGATCACAGGCACCGCTTCAGGCAGGTGCTGCGCGAGTCGACCGTCGATGAGTCCACGCAGTCGCTCGCCGACGGCATCGAGGTCCAGTGGACGATCACGTTCGGTGTACGGAATGCCGAACCCACCACCCAGATTCACGTAGCGCGGTGGGGTGCGCAGATGCTCAGCGAGGGTGATGATCAAGTCGACCGTGCGCTCCTGCGCCTCCGCGATGATGTCGGCGTTGAGGTTCTGCGATCCGGCGAAGACGTGGAACCCGACGATGTCCAGGCCCGAGTCGCGGTACTCGTGGAGCACCTCGGGCACGAGTTCGGCATCGATGCCGAACTGCTGCGGGCCGCCTCCCATGCGCATGCCGGATCCCTTCACGGCGAAGTCCGGGTTGACCCGGACGGCGATCCTCGGTGTCACACCGAGCTCGTCACCGGCGGCGAGCACCCGACGGATCTCGGTCGTGGACTCCACCTCGATGATCACGCCGGCTCCCACCGCCTGTCGGATCTCCGGCGGCGCCTTGCCCGGCCCCGCGAAGCTGACCTGCTCGGGACGCATCGTGGTGTCCAGAGCCGCACGCATCTCCAGCGCCGAGGCGACGTCGATGCGGTCGACTCGGCCGGCGAGGTGATGGACGACGGCGGGCATGGGGTTGGCCTTCATCGCGTAGCTCAGCTCGACCCGTGTCGGCAACGCGGCGCGAAGGCGATCGACCCTCGCGTCGAGCAGTCCGCGATCGTACGCGAAGAACGGTGTCGAGCCGACGCGAGCTGCAAGTCGGCTCAGCGGCATCCCGCCGACGCGGAGCTCGCCGCCTGCCGAGCCGAACGCGGCTGCGTGGTCGTGGGGTTTCATGCGCTCACCTGTGCCTTCATCAGAGTGCGGTCGAACTTGCCGTTGGGGGAGCGCGGAAGCTCGTCCCTGATCTCCACTCGGTTCGGCACCATGTACATCGGCAGCGACTGGCGCAGTGCGGTGATCAGCGTTTTCGTGTCGACCTCACCGCCCTGGGCGGAGACGACCAAGATGATGCGGTGGCCGATTCCCGCTTCTTCGATGCCCAGGGCGACAGCATCCCGTACCAGACCGGTCGCGTATGCGGCCTCCTCGATCTCGGTGGGGCTCACTCGATACCCGGAGGTCTTGATCATGTCATCGGCGCGGCCGACGAAGTACAGAAAGCCATCGTCGTCGGTGCGCACCGTGTCTCCTGACCAGACCGCCATCTCGGGAGCCCGCCAAGGCTGATCGGGGTGAGGCACGGGACGATAGCGTTCTGCGGTGCGCTCCGGGTCGTTCCAGTACCCGAGGGCGACAAGAGCACCACGGTGCACGAGCTCACCCTCCTCTCCCGGTGCGCAGCGGGTTCCGTCGGGACGCAGCACGAGGATCTCGGCGTTGGGAATGGCCTTGCCGATGGAATCCGGGCGACGGTCGATCTCGGCAGGATCGAGATACGTCGAGCGGAACGCCTCGGTAAGGCCGTACATCAGGTACGGGTCGGCCGCGGGAAAGATCTCCCGCAGCCGGTCGAGAACCGCGTGCGGCATGCGTCCGCCCGTGTTGGCCCAGTACCGCAGGCGACCCCTGGCCTCCTCGGGCCAGGTGGTCTCCACGATCTGCATCCACAGCGGCGGAACCCCGGTGATGCCTGTGACGCCGTGCCTCGCGCACAGCTTGGGCACGTCACGGGGCAGCAGATAATTCGTCAGCACGCAGTGCGCACCCACGGCGAACGCGGTCGTCACCTGGCTGAGTCCGGCGTCGAAGCTCAGCGGAAGAATGCTGAGGATCACGTCGTCCGCAGTGTTGTCCAGGTAAGTGCTGACGCTCTCGGCACCGACGATGAGGTTCCGGTGGCTGAGAACGACGCCTTTCGGACGGCCCGTGCTGCCGGAGGTGTACAGGATCGCCGCCGGGTCGAGATCGATGACGGGTGTCGGCCGAGGAGCGGATGTCCGCTCGCTCGGCCAGTCGTGCACCGTCGCGTCCATGCCGACGCTGCCAGCGCCCTCGGTGCCGATCGCGATCACGGTGGTGATCTCGCTGTCCGCCAGGATCTCGTCGAGTTGGCGGAGCCGATCCGCCGATGTCACCAGCACCCGCGCACCGCTGTCGCGGAGTATGTGCCCGACCTGCGGGGCCTTGAGCACGTGGTTGACAGGAACCAAGACGGCACCGGCGACGGATGCCGCGAACATCGCCACGACCGTCTCGATGCGCTTCTCCAGGTAGATGGCGATGCGGTCGCCGCGGCCGACCCCCAGTTGCGTGTATCGGGCGCTGACAGCGCAGACCTGATCCCAGAGCTCGCTGTATGAGACCTGCTCGTCACGGTACGTCAGAGCCGGCGCACCGGCACGGGAGGACGCCGCCTGAGCAAGCAGATCGTGCACACGGGTGCGAATGGTCACGGTGCTCTCCTCTCGCGCAGGTATCGGTCGAATTCGGCAGCATCATCGAGGTCGACATAACGGCGACCCTGCGCGTCCTCCGCCGGGGCTTCGCCCTCGTCCGGCACGGCGGGTCCAGGCTGGGAGAACCCGGTCACCTCGTCGTACACGCCGACATATGCCTCGGCCTGGGGGCGCCAGTCCAGCTGAGTCGAGACACGCTCACGGCCGGCCCTGCCGAGTCCGACCCTCAGCTCGGGGTCGTCGATAAGCCGCTCGACGGCGTCGGCGAACGCCATGATGTCGCCCGTGGGGGCGTACAGCAGGCAGTCCGCACCGGAGACCCGGGTCTCGACGAGATCGAACGAGACGGCAGGCAGCCCGTACGACATGTACTCCATGGTCTTGTTCATCGTGGAGAGATCGTTCAGCGGCGTCTTCAGGTCGGGGCAGAGCCCGATGTCGGCACGGCTGAGGTATTCGGCGATCGCGATGCGGTCGACGCGTCCGGTGAACGTGACATGGTCGTCCAGGCCCAGGCTGGTCGACTGCGTCTTGAGATCCTCCAAGCAGTCCCCGAAACCGAGCAGCGTCGCTGTGACGTTGGTGCGCCCACGGCGGTGCACGAGCTCGTCCATGACGAGCAGCACCTGATCCACACCGTCCTGAGGCCCCATGATGCCAAGGTACGCGAGGTCGATGCCGTCGACGGGCCGCGGATGCGCGGGCTGGATCGGCCGCATCTGCCGGGTGTCCGGCCCACTGCGCACCACCGTGACGTGACCGGGGCGCCGGCCGCCTCGGCGGATCGCGATCGCCCGGTAGGACTCGTTCGTGGAGATCACGCGCTCAGCTGTGCGGAACGAGCGGCGCTCGAGCCAGCGCAGCGCGCGGAACTGCAGCTTCTGCGCGATTCCGGTCGGCTGACCGAATCGTGAGATGAACAGCTCAGGATTGAGATCATGGTGGTCGAACACGAACTTCACTCCGCGGATCCGCCACAGCAGAGCCAGCAGCCAGAAGGTGTCCGGCGGGTTGCACGCCTGGATGACGTCGAACGGACGACGACGCCACACCATCAGCGACAGCCAGGCCGTGCGAACCCAGCTGTACGCGAACTCCCAGGCGAAGCCGAGGAAGCCCTCTGCCTCTGCTGCGGGCGCGTACTTGAAGATGTCGACGCCGTCGATCGTCTGACGTGCGGGGTCACCGGGCCCTTTCGGGCAGATGACGCTCACCCGATAGCCGCGGGCGATCAGCGCCTGACATTCCAGCCACACTCGACGATCCAGCGGAACCGGCAGGTTCTGCACGATGATCATCACGTGCGGCGCATCGGTGTTGTGCTTCCTCAATCCTCGCCCCTCACTCCGAGCCACGTCCGCAGCTCTGTCGCTCTTGCATTCCAGCCGTGCACGCCGGCTGCTCGCCTGATCTCCGCGCGGTCGCTCGGTGCGGCCGCGACACGTGCTGTGATCGCGCCGAACTCTGCGGGCGACCCCGCGACGTGCACCCATCGCTCGTCCAGTCCCTCGCTCGATGCGACGTCTGTGGCCACGACCGGCACCCCTGCCGCGAGGTACTCCACGGTCTTCAGCGGAAAGCTGCGCCGGTTGAACACCGACTCGCCGTACGGCGTCAGCCCGACATCCAGCGCACGCAGATACGGTGCCAGGCGATCACGTGAGACCTCGTCGATCCAGTGCACGCCGTCATCGGCGATGAGCCGGTCGAAGGCGGCGTTCTCCTCTTCTGTGGTGAACCACCGCGGGCCGATCAGCAGCAGACTCGTGCCCGCGTTCCGGACTGCGCGCAGATACTCGAGATCGGTGCGGGAATTGAACTGACCGACGACTCCGGCGACCGGTCGCGGCAGTGCTATCGGCGCCGGCTCCACGAGTTCGATGCCGTCGAATCTCTCCAGCTCCGCGCCGTTCGGCAGCCAGCGGAAAGGCGCCGTCCCCCGTTCCAGATGGCGGCCGAGCTCCCTCGTCACAGCGAGCACGAGATCGGCGTTTCGCAGGTTGCGCTCGCGGGCCGTGCTCAGATAGCGACGGCTGACGCCCCAGATTCCTGCTGCCTCGACGAAATCATCGGTGGCGAAATACACACGGCGGCCGGGCAGATCGTGGATGAGATCCAGCATCGGCGCGGTCGTCGACGCGATCACCGTGCTCGGGTTCAGTCCTTCACGAGCGAGGTAGCGTCGTGCCGCGCCAGCACGACGACGGTTCGCGGCCTCGCGCAGCAGCGGTCGCTGAACGCCGGCGATGATGCCGGCCCGCAGGCGGACGATGTTCGGGTGAGGGCGGCTCACGGCGGGCTGCTCGCTTCCTCTGCTGCGCACCAGAGAATGGGGCGGATCCACCCAGACCACCTGATGATCCTTGGCGAGCTCCATCGCCAGATGATGGTCCGTTCCGGCCAGAGCATCCCACCCGACGCCCGGGAACCAGAGGATCGGGCCGTCGGCCGACGCCGATGCACGCACTCGCGTGCGCTGCCCGCGAGCCACCACCGGATCGGCGTTGAAGTCATCCGTACGGCGGACGCCCCGCACCCGGTCTGCAAGCCGCCTGCCGTAATAGCGTGCCAGCCCGACCGACGAACGCACAGCATCTCCTGCCTGTCGCTTCTGCTGTGCGCGGCTCGCATGGGTGTCACGATAGATCGCGAGCTGTCGTCGCGCGGCCTGCTCGAGAGAGAACTCCTCCACGAGCTTCCGCCCGAACGCGCCGCCCTCGGCACGCCGCGACGTGTCCGACAGCAGCGGCGCGAGTTCAGCCTTCAGGTTACGAAGCCCGGATTCCCGTCCCTTGCCCACTCCGTACCAGCCCTGCCACCGGAACTCCTCAGCCGATTGCGCGGTCAGTGCTCGGAAGAAGCCTCGCTCGCCCTGCACGATCAGCGGCTTGGCGAATGCGAGCGCACGCAGCGCCGAGCCCCCCATGCCGAGCACGATGTCCGCAGCGGCGTACGCCGCACGGGGATCGTCCAGCTGCCCCGTGAAGACGACCGCACGGCGGCCGAGTCGATCGTTCACGGCGGCCGCCGCATCCTCCATCGCACTCCTCGCCGCGCCGTCACCCACGACGACGAGCTGGAACGGCGTCGTGCTGTCCATCTCGGCCGCGGCGTCGATCGCAGTGTGGATGCCCTCGGCCTTCAGCTCCGCGACGAGACGGCTGACGACCACCACGACGGGAAGCTCGCCGAGCCCCCAGGCCCGACGGAACTGCGCGACCAGGTCATCGTCCACGACGCGGTTGTGCTCGAGATCGACCGGTGGCTCGATCAGGTGCACGCGGCTGCGCCCCCGCGACTGCTCGGCGGCTGAGATCTGCTGAGTGCCGACGACCAGCGGCACCGACCGCGGCAGGAAGGGCGCCACCGCCATCGACATCACGGTGCACACCGCTGCGGCATCCGCTTCACTGTGCACGGCGAGCGCCGCCTCCAGCCCGGGGGGCCATTCGTACCCGTGCACGATGTCGATCCCGCGCTCGCGGATCAGCCGTCGCAGATCGCGCACGACACGCGGCGACGGCCGGCGCCCCGGCTCCGGCGCTTCGACGAACTCCAGGCCGAGCTCGTCGATCCGCGCACACAATGTGCCCCGGCGCCCGTAGACGATGCACTCGTGACCGAGTTTCGTGACCGCGGCAGCGAGCTCGATCGCGTTGGTCTGGCTGCCGCCCATGTTCAGGTCGTGCGGGTAGACGAGGATCTTCATGCCGCTTCCCTGCCTCTCGCCGCCGCACGCAGCAGTCGCAGATCAGCGCGGTGCCGAAGGCACAGCAGCCCGCTCATCACCAGGGCGAAGACCCCGGCGCTGGCCGCTGCCACGAACGGGATCCCGATCATGCGCCCCAGCGCCCATCCGACGACCCAGATGACTGCGCCGGCAACCACGGGCAGGGCGATAGCAGCCAGCACCGCGCGTGCTGCGACGGCGATCCGGGCGAGGCTCCACAGATACATCGGTGCCGAGATGACGGCCGCTACCGCGAACTGCACGGCTGCGACACCCGCCACCCCGTGGTCGCCGACGACGAGCAGCATCAGTGGCAGCGCCGCCACGAATGAAACGGCCTGGATGATGAGCACCGTGCTCGAGCGTCCGGCGACCACAAGATAGTCATACGACAGCTCGAACCAGATCTTCAGTGCCGCCAGTGCCGCCAGCCACAGCAGCGGTTCGGCAGCAGGCAGCCAGTCGGCGCCGTACACGAACTCGACGACAGGAGCAGCGACCCCGCTGAGCGCGAGGCAGACGGGGATGGCGACGCAGGAGAGGATCGCGAGCACGCGGGAGAAGTTCTTCGACATCCGCTCCGGTTCGCTCTTGAGCGCCGAGAACGCTGCGGGCGCGACAGCGCGCAACGGCAGCGAGAAGATCGAGACCGGCCAGGCCGCGAGGTTGAAGGCGAGCACGTAGAATCCGAGCGCCTGAGCGCCGAGAACCGAACCGACCACCATCTGATCGGCGTACCCGGAGGCGAAGACGATGATGCTCGCGGCCGCCAGCGGAAGCCCGAAGCGCAACAGACGCCGCGCGATCACCGGATCCCACCCGAAGCGGTATCGCACCGGCGCCCAGCGCAGGATCATGATCCCGAAGACGATGCTGGCGATCAGCCGACCGATCGCCAGGCTCATCGCGCCCCAGCCGAAGAGCACGAACAGCAGCGACAGCCCGGCACCCAGCCATGTGTTGACCTGATCGGCGATCGTACGCTGCTTCTGCATGAATTCGCGCTGCATGACGGCTGCCGAGGTGGCGACGATTCCGTTGAGCAGGATCGAGACGGCGATCACCTGCACCACGGGTGCGGCACGCACATCGCCCAGGAGGGCCGAGATCGAAGGCGCACCGACGAAGACGGCCGCCGTGAGAAGCGCGCTGGTGCCGACGGCGATCGTGTTGATGGTGGGCGCGATGGTCGAAGGGTCATCGCGCCAGCGGATCACCGCGAGACTCACACCGAGCTCGTTGAAGCTGAGCACCGCCGCCAGCGTCACCATCGCGATGGCGAAGATGCCGAACTCCTCAGGCCCCAGCATGCGCGCGAGCGCGATACCGATCGCCAGGGTGCCGAGTCTCAGAAACACCGTGTTGCCGAAACTCCATCCGAACGCGCGTGAAGCCCGCTGCGTCACGGACGTCTCGACCGGGTCGCCCGTCATGGCTGCCCCGGCATCCGATCGCGTACCCCGCCACGCACTGCCTCGACCAGCGCTGCCACGACATCGGCCTGCTGCTCCTCAGCGAGGTGGGGGAACATCGGCAGGGAGAGGATGCGGGATGCCGCAGCCTCGGCCACCGGGAACTCCCCGGCTCGGTGCCCGAGACCGGCGTAAGCCTCGGTGAGAGGCACGATGGTCGGATAGTGGATGCCGACGCCGATGCCATCGGCGGTCAGCTCAGCCATCACGCGCTCGCGCTCGTCCACCCGCACCACGTAGAGATGCCAGACATCCCCGCTGCCCTCCCGCACAGCGGGCAGTCGTACCTCGTCGATGCCTGCCAGCAGCTCACCGTACCGATTCGCGGCCGCACGCCGCGCAGCGTTCCAGTCGTCCAGGCGGCGCAGCTTCGCCCGCAGCACGGCCGCCTGCACGGCATCCAGCCTGGCGTTCACGCCGATGTTGTCGTGCACGTACTTCACGGAGCTGCCGTGCGCGGCAAGGTTGCGCACCAGTGCCGCCGCATCGTCATCATCAGTCATGACGGCACCGGCGTCTCCCGCTGCACCGAGGTTCTTGCCGGGGTAGAAGCTCGTCGCGGCGATCCTGCCGAGG
>JBARWR010000256.1:0-2417 GCA_049646915.1 Microbacterium sp. | reverse complement strand
CCAAAAGCGCACGGGGCAGCCTGAGCTTCTACGGCACCCTCCGCGAACTCCAAACCGCGGTAATCCGCCTACTCAGCTGCTGTCCCTACTGCCAACGAGCTGGACCAACCTAACCAAGTACTACTAGCCCGCGTCGAGGGCGCGCCGGGTGCGCGCGAGCATCGACTGCACGACCGCGGGATGCGCCAACCGCACCGGCGCGAAGTACAGCCGGCCGCGCACTCCCTTGAGTCGCACCGCCGTGACCACGCGCACGAGCCGGTGCTCGACGTCGACGCCGACGCTCGCGCGGAAGTCGAGGTGCGTGTCGTCGACGGCGATGAGTGCCTCACCGTGCTCGACGCGGCTCACGCGGAAGGTGTCCCGTGATCCGCGCGGCACGCCGATGAGCGGCGCGAGCGTCTGGCGCACGCCCATCGCGACGCGCACCCAGAGCGGCATGCCGCGCGGGGAGAAGAGGTACTCGGCCCACTCGCGCGGATCGGTCGTGGCGGTCGCGGGCAGAGTGCCGACGATGACGTCGGCGAAGTCGGGCTGGGGCATGTCCTCGAAGGCGAGGGACCAGAAGGCGGGTCTACTCACGGCGGCGTTCCTCCATACGGTGGCGTATGGAAACACTATACGGTACCGTACGGGAATGGCGAGCAACTCCGAGGACACCTGGCTCGACGCGGCGTACTCGCGATTCGAGAGCGAAGGCCTCTCGGCCGTGCGCGTGGAGGCGATCGCGCGCGACATCGGCGCGACCAAGGGCTCGTTCTACTGGCACTTCGGCAACCGGCAGGCCCTCATCGACGCCGTGATGGCGCGCTGGGAGCGCGAGCAGACCGACGAGATCATCGCGCTCGCCGACCTCGGCGGGAGCCCGGAGGAGCGGATGACCCGGCTGTACTCGATCGTCGCGACGAGGGTAGAGCACCGCAGTGGGGAGGCGACGCTCTACGTCGAGGCGGAGTCGGAGGGGGTGGCCGATGCGGTCGCGCGCGTCTCGCGACGCCGCATCGGGTACATCGCCGACATCCTCACCGAGCTCGGCTTCGCGCGGGACGAGGCCGTCAATCGCAGCACCATCGCGCTCGCGGCCGTGCTCGGGCTGCAGCAGCTCGTCGCGGCGACCGGGGATGCCGTGCTCGGCGAGAACGGCCGGGCGATCACCGAGTCGGCGCTGCGGATGACGCTCGCGCGCTGAGCCGCGATCGGGCACCGACCCTCGTAGTTTCTGGAGGGGGTCAGGATCCACCCGTCGCTTTTGGCGAATTCATTGAGGGCCAGGAAGCCCCTGCCCAGTTCGTTTAGAGTCAGCTCGAGGCGCCAGTGGTCAACTTCGCCGATCGAATTCGCATACGGGCGCAGCCCGTCGTAGTTGCGACCGCCCAACCAATCCTCGTACGACACGGACACAATCCGGTCGCCTTCGTTGTCGCAATACACGGACTCGTTTTCCCAAGCTTCGTAGTCCGCCTCGTCATAGGTTTCTTCGTGGTGCGAAATGTCCGCCCAAGGCACCAGCTGAGTGAGCACATCGGCGTACGGGCGCAGTCCGGCCATGATGAACCAGGAACCCAGCTCGACTCGATCTTCATTCGCATCGTCGACCGACACGATCTTGATGTCGCCGCGGCCGGACGACTTGTTTACCCACTCATCGGCTTCGAGCAAGATCCGACGCCCGCTCTGCAGCAGATGCATCCACGGCAGAGCGAGACGCAGTTGCCGCACGCGCAAGTCGTAGGGGCGCCCCTCAGTCGCTCGGGCCAACTCCCTACGCGACCCGTTCCCCAGCTGCCGCGCACGGGGTACCAAGGTCTTCAGCCCCCCGCGCTTCCCGGTCACTACTTTCGGGGGCGTCACAAGCTCCCAGTAGGCGGTACCAGAAGCCGTGTCGCACAGGACGACAATCACGGGCAATGCGTGGCCGAGCCAATACTCAAGGTCGTCTTTGGCGAGCGGAAACCACCATCCCGCGTCATCTGCCTAGTTGAAATAGCTCAGCCCCGACTTGATCTGCACAGCGAGAAGTCGGCCGGTCGCCGTGCCTGTCTCGACGATCTCGATTTGCGCGTCGATCCCGTAGTCGTCTGTGGGCCGTTCGCGGAAAATCGACTCCAGCTCGGTCGTCACGATCTGCTGTGTGGCAGCGACGCCTTTGCGATCCTGTTTCGCTGACGCCTGAACCTTCTTCGGCATGAGCGCAAGCCTAGGGTCTACTGTCGCCGCCCCGTCCGAACCCGATCATCTCGAGCTGGTGGAGACACGCGGAACCGCGTGCATGCTCCGACGGTGGGAGGGGTCTAGTAGTACTTGGTTAGGTTCTTG
The DNA here is from genome assembly GCA_049646915.1 of Microbacterium sp. Taxonomy (GTDB): domain Bacteria; phylum Actinomycetota; class Actinomycetes; order Actinomycetales; family Microbacteriaceae; genus Microbacterium. The sequence continues at coordinate 101 of JBARWR010000256.1, read as the reverse complement.
TTAATCGTTTCTGGAACTGTTAACCTCGCGGCGTGGATCAGGGTGAGATTGAGCGGGTGCGTGCGGAGCTGGATGAGTTCGTCGGGGACGCGTTCGCGTCG
>JBARWR010000255.1:0-2801 GCA_049646915.1 Microbacterium sp. | reverse complement strand
GGAGGAGCCGGTCGCACGCGCGATGGCTCGGCATCCTGCGCGGTGGTGTCGATCACCGTGATGGTGCGACCGGGCGAGGCGACGCGCAGGTCGAGGGCGGCGTCGCGCGCCACCGGACGCAGGTCGATCGAGGTGATCTCCAGCTCTCGCTCGCGCTCCTCGTCCAAGCGCGCCAGCGCGAGCAGGTCCTCGACGAGCACGCCCATCCGGATCGCCTCCTTCTCGATGCGCTCCATCGCCCTGGCGGTGTCCTCATCACCGCTGATCGCGCCCATCCGGTACAGCTCCGCATACCCGCGCACGCTCACCAGGGGTGTGCGCAGCTCGTGACTCGCGTCGCCGATGAAGCGTCGCATGTTCTGCACGGTGCGATCTCGCTGGGCGAGCGAGCGATCCACGCGGTCGAGCATCGTGTTGATGGCGGCGTTGAGCCGCCCCACCTCCGTGGTCGGCTCCAGGTCGGTCAGACGCTGGCTGATGTCGCCGGCGGCGATCGCCATGGCCGTGGACTCCACCAGGCTCAGCCGGCGGAAGGTCAGTGTCACCAGCCCTCGGATCAGCAGCGCCGCCAGCAGGATCGTCACCAGTGCGACGGCCGTGTACACAGCGATGTAGGTCCCGACGATGCGATCGGCCTCTTCGAGGGGGAGGGCCACGACCTGCACGTAGAGCAGGCTCTGGGAGGTCTGCGCCGGCTGCGGTGACACCGCGGCGTGGAATTCCAGCCCCTCGGGCCCGCTCATCGGGATGACCTGATCCTCCTTGGCCTTCGCCTGCAGCAGAGTGAAGGTCTCGGGAAAGACCGGGCGACGGTCTGCGGACTGACCGCCGGACTCGGCGAGCAGCGTGCCGTCGGCGCGGTAGAAGGCCACCACGAAATCAGTGGAGCGGGGGGCATCCGCCGCCTGCTGGAAGACCAGCTCGCCGGCGCTGTTCGTGGACACGTCGAAGAAGCGCTCCGCCTGTCCGGTCGTCGCCAGCGCGGGCAGCTGGGAGTCGATGTTGTTGATCATGGCACCGCGCAGGATCGGTACGGTGCCGATGCCCGCCATCACGAGACCGAGCGCGAGCACGGCGACGGTGACGCCGGTCACCTTCGCGCGCAGGCTGATCCGACGCCACCAGCGCGTGACGGAGTCGGAGTCCTCGGCCATGGTCGGGTCCGCGCCTAGGCGGACTTGCCGACCTTCAGCATGTACCCGAAGCCGCGCTTGGTCTGGATGAGCGATTCCTCGGTGTGCGGGTCGATCTTGCGACGCAGGTAGGAGATGTAGCTCTCCACGATGCCCGCGTCACCATTGAAGTCGTACTCCCAGACGTGGTCGAGGATCTGGGCCTTCGACAGCACCCGGTTCGGGTTGAGCATGAGGTACTTGAGGAGCTTGAACTCCGTCGGGCTCAGCTCGATCGGCTCCTTGCCCACGAACACGTCGTGGGTGTCCTGGTCCATCGACAGCTCACCGGCGCGGATCAGCGACTCCTCGTCGGTCTGCATCGTGCGGCGCAGGATCGCCTGTGCGCGTGCGACGATCTCGTCGAGCGCGAAGGGTTTGGTCACGTAGTCGTCGCCACCGGCGTTGAGGCCTTCGATCTTGTCCTGCGTGTCGTCCTTCGCCGTGAGGAAGAGGATCGGGGCGGTGAATCCCGCGCCCCGGAGGCGCTTGGTCACACTGAACCCGTTCATGTCGGGAAGCATGACGTCGAGGATGATGAGGTCCGGCTCCTCCTCGAGGACAGCCGAGATGGTCGCCGCCCCATTGGCGACGGTCTTCACCTTGAACCCGGCGAAGCTGAGACCCCGGGAGAGCAGGTCGCGGATGTTCGGCTCGTCGTCGACGACCAGGATGCGCGCATCAGTCATGTCCCCATTATGGGGACCTGAGCCATGCCGTGGCTGATTGTCTGCCGGAGCGGCGGTTTCACGCAGTGAGCGCCGAACGGACCGCCCGAGCGATCACGTCGGCTATCGGAGCATCCGGATCGACCGTGAGCCGGTGCAGCAGAAGCCCCTCGGCGGCCGCCATCAGGAACGAGGTCTGAGCTTCAGCAGACGCTCCGCCGAGTTCGCTCAGGATGCCGCGCACCCACGCCTCCATGGCCAGGCGCTGCTCCCGCAACGGGCGTGCGGTCGCGCCATCGGCTTCCAGAAACAAGGCGTACCGCGCGCGGGTGCGCGCGGCGAGAGGACCGGACTGCATCCGGATCATCTGCGTGAGCGCGGCGACCAGGTCGTCGGGCGAGTGGATCTCGGGGATGCCGGCGTCCGTGCGCTCGCTCTGCGCGATCCACGTGATCACGCCGCTGATCAGGGCGGCGCGGGTGCGGAAGTGATTGGACGTGGAACCGGGCGGCAACGATGCCGCGGCGTCGACCCGACCGTGCGTGAGCGCACGCACTCCGTCGGTTCCCACCAGGGTCACGGCGGCCTCCAGGGCTCGCTGACGGATGCTGCTCACGAATGACGAGCCTACGTGCACTATGAATGTAGTGACAAACCACTATGAACGTAGTACCGTCGCTGGTATGGAGCAGATCATCCTTGCAGCGTGGATCGTCCAGGTCGTGGTCGGGATCACGCTGCTCGTGGGCTGGTCCCGGCATGCGCGCGGTGCAGGCCTCGCAGCAGTGCTCGTGCACGTGGTGGTGGCGACGGTCGCGCTGGCATGCTGGATCGTCTTCTTGGTGGTCGGCCCAGCGCTCTGGGCATGGTTCGCGGTCGCGGCGCTGTGCATCGGCATCCCGTTCGGCGAGACTCAGATGGTGGCCCGGTCGCGCCGCGTGCGCGGCGAAGCGTCTGCGGG
>JBARWR010000254.1:0-8565 GCA_049646915.1 Microbacterium sp. | reverse complement strand
GGACTACTCGGCCAGGCCGAGCACGTCCAGCAGCCACGCCAGCTCGAACGCGCGGTCGCGCCAGGCGTTGTACCGCCCGCTGACGCCGCCGTGCCCGGCGGTCATCTCGCACTTCAGAAGCACATCCTGCGCACCGGAGTGCCGCAGCGCCGCCACCCACTTCGCCGGCTCCACGTACAGCACGCGCGTATCGTTCAGCGAGGTCATCGCGAGGATGCGCGGATAGGCGACGTCTGTGCGGATGTTCTCGTACGGCGTGTACGTCTTCATATAGGCGTACACCTCGGGATCGTGCAGCGGGTCGCCCCACTCGTCCCACTCGACCACGGTCAGCGGCAGCGACGGGTCCAGGATCGAGGTCAGCGCGTCGACGAACGGCACACCGGCGAGGATTCCGGCGAACAGTTCGGGGGCGAGGTTGGCCACGGCGCCCATCAGCAGACCGCCGGCGCTGCCGCCCTCGGCGACCATGAGATCGGATGTCGTGACGCCGGAGTCGATCAGGTGCTGCGCACTGGCGATGAAGTCTGTGAACGTGTTGCGCTTGCTCAGCTCCTTGCCGTCCTCGTACCAGTGCCGGCCCATCTCGCCGCCGCCGCGTACGTGCGCCACGGCGAAGATCACACCGCGGTCCATCAGCGACAGGCGCATGGCGGAGAATCCCGGATCGATCGAGTGCTCGTAGGAGCCGTAGCCGTACAGGTGCACCGGCCGCGCTGCCGCGCCGGGATCGCCGATGGACCGTTTCCAGACGAGCGAGACCGGCACCTGCACCCCATCGGGCGCGGTGGCCCAGACGCGCTGCTGACCGTAGTCGGCCGGGTCGTACCCGCCCAGCACGGTCATCTGCTTGCGCACGTGCTTCTCGCCCGTGGCCAGCTCGAGCTCCAGCACCGTGGACGGCGTCACGAACGAGGTGTACCCCATGCGCAGGAACGGTGCATGCCATTCCGGGTTGCCGCTGAAGTACGCCTCGTACAGCGGCTCGTCGAACTCGACGATGTCCAGGGCGCCGGTGCGGTGATCCAGCAGCGCCGCATGCGGCATGCCCTCGGCGCGGAACTCCACGGTCGCGAAGTCGCGGAAGCAGTCCACGTCCAACAGGCGGCGGCCCGGCGTGTGCGGCAGCAGCACCTGGCGCTCGCCCTGAGGGTCGGATGCCGAGACGGAGATGAGCTCGAAGTCGAGGGCGCCGTCGTTGTGCAGGATGAGAAGCCGGTCCTCGCCATCGACGACCGCGTGGTCGACCGAGTACTCGACCCCGTCGCGACGGGGCCAGACCACGCGGGGCTCGGCGGTCGGATCGGTCAGATCGAGCAGCAGCTCCTCGCTGGTGATCTTCGATCCGAGACCGATCACCAGATACCTCCTGCTGCGGGTGATGCCGGCGCCGAGCCAGAAGCGCTCGTCGGGTTCATGGAAGAGCCGGACGTCCTGCGAGACCTCTGTGCCCAGGCGGTGGATCCAGAGCGTGTCCGGACGCCAGGCGTCGTCACGGGTCGTATAGACGACCGATTCCGCGTCGGGGGTGAAGAACGCCTGACCGGTGTTCTCGATCACATCCTCGAAGCGCTCTCCCGTGACCAGATCGCGCACGTGAACCGTGTACACCTCCGAACCCTCGACATCGACCGACCACAGCATCCGCGTGCCGTCGTCCGAGATGTCGAACGCGCCGAGGGAGAAGAACTCGTGCCCCTCGGCCTCGACGTTGCCGTCGAGCAGCACCTCTTCGCCGGGAACCGGGATGCCGGGCTCGAGCACCGGGGGAGTCCAGTCCTCGCCCGTTGCGGCGGTGCGGCACTGGATGCCGTACTGGGAGCCCTCCTCGGTGCGCCCGTAGTACCACCAGTCACCGCGTCGCGTCGGGACCGACAGGTCCGTCTCCAGGACTCGAGACTTCACCTCCTGGAACAGTCGCTCACGCAGCGGCTCGAGGCCGGATGTGCGCGCCTCGGTGTAGGCGTTCTCGGCCTCGAGATGCGCGATGACCTCGGGCTCGTCCTTGGCTCGGAGCCACTCATAGGCATCCTCGAAGGAATCTCCGTGGTGGGTGCGGGTGATGGGGCGGCGCGCCGCGACGGGCGGCTGAATGCGGGAATCGCTCACCCCTCCACGCTAGTGCCGTGCGCGAGGACCCGCGCCGATGCGCACGGCGGCGAGTTGACCACGGCGGAGGAGGGTGGGAAGATTCTCGCGGGCCCGTAAACGGATAATGAACCCACGGTGAACTCTTCGTTCGTCACGCCGGACTCCCGGCATCCCCTCCTGGCAATCCCAACGAAAGAGACCGGTGGAAACCGCAGCCCTCGTCGTCGTGCTGGTCATTGCACTGGCACTCTTCTTCGATTTCACCAACGGATTCCACGACACCGCGAACGCGATGGCGACGCCGATCGCCACCGGCGCGCTGAAGCCCAAGACCGCCGTGCTCCTGGCGGCGGTGCTGAACCTCGTCGGCGCGTTCCTGTCGACGGAGGTCGCCAAGACGGTGTCGGGCGGCATCGTGAACGAAGGCGACATCTCACACGCGCTGCTGCCGCAGTTGATCTTCGCCGGCCTCATCGGTGCGATCACCTGGAACATGCTGACCTGGCTTCTGGGACTGCCCTCCAGCTCGTCGCACGCGCTCTTCGGCGGACTGATCGGCGCGACCCTGGTCGGCGTCGGCGTCGCGGGCATCAACTTCGGCGTCGTGCTCTCCAAGGTCGTGCTCCCCGCGCTGATCGCCCCGCTCACCGCCGGGCTCATCGCCTTCGCGGCCACCAAGGTGGCCTACGGCATCACCCGCCGCTACGACGGCAAGCCCGACGGGCGCTCCGGCTTCCGCTGGGGTCAGATCTTCACCTCGTCGATGGTCGCCCTCGCGCACGGCACGAACGACGCGCAGAAGACCATGGGCGTCATCACCCTCGCTCTGATCACGGTGGGCTGGCAGACCGGAGATCCGGGCGGCGAGGACTATCACAACCCGGAGTTCTGGGTGATCGTCGCCTGCGCGTTCACGATCGCGCTGGGCACCTACCTCGGCGGATGGCGGATCATCCGCACTCTCGGCAAGGGCCTCACCGAGGTCAAGCCCGCGCAGGGCTTCGCCGCGGAGAGCTCGACGGCTGCCACGATCCTCGCCTCCAGCGCCTTCGGGTTCGCACTGTCCACCACGCAGGTCGCCTCGGGCTCGGTCATCGGCTCCGGCCTGGGCCGTCGCGGCTCGGTGGTGCGCTGGCGCACGGCGGGACGCATCGCGATCGGCTGGCTGCTCACGCTTCCCGCGGCCGGTGCCGTCGGTGCGTTCGCGGCGCTGTTCGTGGTGTGGTTCGATGGCTGGGGCGTCGCGATCGACGCCGTGATCGCGCTCGTCGTGATCGTCGGGCTGTTCCTGCGCTCGCGCAAGAACGCGGTGACCTCGGCGAACGCGATGAGCGATGTCGCCGAATCGGGCCACGTCGTCGATCTTCCCGACGTTCCCGGGCCGACCCGTCGCACCAGCCGCATCGAGCTCATGCGCGCTCTCGAGCGCGCAGAGCGCAAGGCCGACGAGGCCGAGCGCGCGGCCCGTCGCGCGAAGAAGCTCAAGAAGGCGGGGGGCACCCCGAGCGAGATCAAGGCAGCCCGCAAGGCGGCGGATCGCGCGGCCCGGAAGTATGCGGAGGCCGAGGAGGCGAGCCAGGAGTGGGAGGCGCTCAGCGCCAGCCGCCGTGCACGCGCCCAGCTCGCCGAATGGGATCTCGCGATCGATGATCAGGAGGGTGCACGATGATCGTCGAGATCGAATGGGGCGCATTCTTCAGCGTGTTCGTCGCCGCGCTCATCGGCGCCGTCGCGGTGGTCTCCCTCTACGCCCTCGGGCTGCGGATGCTGGTGCGCGCCGGACGCGTGCCCGTCGTCACCCCGGCGGAGTTCACGGATGCCATCACGGTGCTCTCCGAGAAGGAGATCAGGCACGCGAGCAAGCAGGCCGCCAAGGCGGCCCGCAAGAGTCCGCTCACGGCGGGTCAGAAGACTCTCGCCTTCCTCGCGGCGATCGGATGCTTCGTGCTGTGCGGTGCGGCCGTGCTCGGCGGCATCATGATCATCGTCATCGGCCACTGATCGGGTCTGACTCCGGCAGCTTGTCGGCGTGCGGCATCCTGACGCATGTCGCACGCCGGTCGTAGGCTGGGCGCATGATCGATCCGCCCGTGTTCGGACGCCACCAGCCCGCGTCGCACACGCTCATCCATCTCAGCGATCCGCACTTCCTGGCCGACGGCATCAGGCACTCCGGCGGGTCCGACAGCCAGGGCAATCTGGCCCGCACACTCGAGACCGTGCGCCGGGTGCACCCGCATCCCTCCGCGATCGTGATCACCGGTGATCTGACCGATTTCGGCGAGCCCGATGCGTACCGACGGCTGCGAGCGATGCTCGAGCCGGTCGCGACGGACCTGGGGTGTCCGATCGTGTGGGTGGCGGGCAATCACGACGAGCGTCCGGCGCTGCGGGCCGAACTTCTCGACGCGCCCGCGACGGAGGAGCCGGTCACCGGCGGGTGGGATCTGGACGGCCTTCGGCTGATCGCGCTCGACTCGAGCGTGCCCGGCTGGCATCACGGTGACATCGATGCGGCGCAGCTGGACTGGCTCGCCGAGCAGCTGCAGCACGCGGCGCCGCACGGCACCCTGCTCGCAATGCACCACCCGCCTCTGCCGGCGCACGTGCCGCTGTTCGACATCCTCGAGCTGCGCCACCAGGACGAGCTGGCCGACGTGATCCGCGACACTGACGTGCGCGGCATCCTGGCAGGGCACCTGCACTATTCGTCCTCGGGCACCTTCGCCGGTGTCCCGGTGAGCGTGGCCTCGTCGACCTGCTACACGATGAACCTGGGCCGGCCCGCGGCCGAAGTCAATGGAATGGACGCGGCGCAGGCGTTCCAACTCGTGCATGTGCGCCCGGATGTCATCACCCACACGGTCGTTCCCGTCGTGGAAGCGCCCACCGGCGACTACTTCAGCGAGGAGTGGACGCAGTCGATGGCCAGGTTGTCTCCCGCGGAGCGGCTGGAGGCCTTCTCACGGAAGCCGCCGAGGTCGTAGGCGTAGACTGATGGCATCCCCCGCATCCCACTCGCCACTACCCACGAGGACGTGACATGGCCGCTGACGCGCCTGCCCTGACCCGCACTGAGACCGACTCCATCGGCAGCATCGAGATTCCCGCCGAGGCCTATTACGGCGTGCACACGCTGCGTGCCGAGCAGAACTTCCCGATCACCAAGCGGCCGATCTCGGTCTATCCGGATCTGATCCGCGGGCTCGCGATGGTCAAGCAGGCCAGCGCCCGTGCCAACAAGGAGATCGGGGTGCTGGATACCGAGCGCGCGGACCTGATCGACCGTGCCTCGCAGCGGGTCATCGACGGGGAGTTCCACGACCAGTTCACGGTCGGCGTGATCCAGGGCGGTGCCGGGACGTCGACGAACATGAACGCGAACGAGGTCATCACCAATATCGCGCTCGAGATGGCGGGACGCGAGAAGGGCGACTACGCCTTCCTCTCGCCGATCGATCACACCAACCGCAGCCAGTCCACCAACGACGTCTACCCGACCGCGGTGAAGATCGGCCTCTCCCTCAACCTGCTCTCGCTGCTCGACGAGCTCGATCTGCTGCGCCGGTCGTTCCTGAGCAAGGCGGGCGAGTTCCACGACATCCTCAAGGTCGGGCGCACCCAGCTGCAGGACGCCGTGCCGATGACTCTCGGCCAGGAGTTCCACGGCTTCGCCACGACCCTGGGCGAGGATCACCATCGTCTGACCGAGAACGCGTCGCTGCTGACCGAGATCAACATGGGTGCCACGGCGATCGGCACCGGCATCACCACGCACGCCGCTTACGCGCCCACCGTGCTTCGTCACCTGCGTGAGATCAGCGGCCTCGACCTCAGCACCGCGACGGATCTCGTGGAGGCGACCAGCGACACGGGCGCCTTCATGTCGTTCTCCTCCTCGCTCAAGCGCAACGCGATCAAGCTCTCCAAGATCTGCAACGACCTGCGCCTGCTGTCCTCCGGTCCGCAGGCCGGCCTCGGCGAGATCAACCTGCCCGCGATGCAGGCCGGTTCCAGCATCATGCCGGGCAAGGTGAACCCCGTGATCCCCGAGGCCGTGAACCAGGTCGCCTTCGCTGTGGCCGGTGCCGATGTCACCGTCACCATGGCGGTGGAGGGCGGGCAGCTGCAGCTGAACGCGTTCGAGCCGGTGATCGCGCACTCGATCTTCCAGTCGATCACCTGGATGCGCCAGGCAATGTGGACGCTGCGCGTCAACTGCGTCGACGGCATCACCGCCAACCGCGAGCGCCTCGGCGCGATGGTCGGCGCCTCCGTCGGCGTGGTCACCGCGCTGACCCCGTTCATCGGCTACGCGGCATCCGCTGCCCTGGCCAAGGCCGCACTGCTGACCAACCGCAACATCGCCGACCTCGTGGTCGAGGCGGGGCTGATGTCACGCGACGAGGTCATGAAGCAGATCTCGCCCGCCAGGCTGTCGGGCCTGGAGACGGTCACATCCGCCATCCCGGTGATCGCGGCGGAGGATCTGCCGCTGAACTGATCCCCACGCCCCACTCAAGGCATCGCTGCGCGCTGCCTTGAGCCTCGGGGGCGCGTGGCCCCTCCTGGCGGGGAAACTGCTGGTGGAGATGACCGTCGTCAACCGGTGCCCAGAGGGCTCTCTTCCGTCGATGCGGGAGGGAGCCCTTCTGCGTGCAGAGGTTCTAGTCGAGAATGCGGCAGTGCGTGGTGAGCTCGCCGATGCCCTCGATGCCGACGGTCACGGTCGAGCGGTCGCGCAGGAAGATCTGCGGATCGCGCGAGTACCCGGCGCCGCCCGGGCTCCCGGTCGAGATCAGCGTGCCGGGCAGGAGGGTGACAGACGTGGACAAGTGCGCGACGAGCGTGGCGACGGTGCGGACCATGTGCCCCGTGGTCGAGTCCTGCACCGTGTGCCCGTCGACGACGGTCCAGATGTGCAGGGCCTGCGGGTCGGGGATCTCATCGGCGGTCACGACGACCGGTCCGGTGGGAGTGAAACCGTCGAAGGACTTGCAGCGGCACCACTGCGCCTCGGCGAACTGGATGTCGCGGGCGGTGATGTCGTTCACCACGGTGTATCCCCACACGGCGCTCAGCGCGTCCTCCGTGGAGATGTCCTTGGCGGGCTTTCCGATGATCACGCCCAGCTCGGCTTCGTAGTCGATGGACTCGCTCAGCGTCCGCGGCCAGGATGTGGTGTGCTCGTGGCCGGTCAGGGAGTTCGGCCAGAGCGTGAACACGGTCGGTGCCGTGTCGGTCTTCAGTCCCAGTTCGCTGGAGTGCGCCGAGTAGTTGAGGCCGACGGCCAGGATCGCCGGCGGGTCGACGATGGCGGATCCGAAGGAGAACCCTCCGATCGGATGCCGCGGGGCCCCGCCCTCGGCGAACGCGTGGCGCACGTCCTCGAGCAGCTCGTCACCGCCGGCGATGAGCTGCTGAAGTGTCTGGGGTCCGGGGGAGAGGAGGTCGCTGACGAGCACCGCCTCATCGCCGTCGATGACGGCGAGTCGGAGGATGTCGGAGTCAGGAGCGCTCAGATGGGCAAACCGCATGTCCTCTACGGTACCGGGCGCAGTGCGTGCGGGAGCAGAGGCTCCCTCTAGGCTTTCCCTATGAGCTTTGGAGGACAGCCCCCGCAGTACGGCCAGCCGCCGCAGCCGGTGTACGGTCAGCCGCCGCAGCCGGTGTACGGCGATGCCGGGCGCACCGCGAGCACCCGGCAGGGCTCCGCCGGTCAGTCATCGGTGGCCGGTCAGTCATCGGCGTTCGATCATCCCGCGACTCGACCGGACGCCTCCGCCCCGGCGACGCAGCAGTCTGCGACGCCGGGCCTGACCATGCCCGCACTCGTGATGCCGGTGCGCAAGGGTCGCTCGGTCTCCGTCTGGCTGTTCGGCATCCTCGGGTTCGCTCTGCTCGCCCTGATCGCGTACTTCGCCAGGTTCCTGGGAACCGGTGCCTCACTCGTGGGGCTCGTGCTCGCTCTCGTGCCCCTCGCCATCGTGCTGTTCGGCGTGCAGCTCATCGACAGGTGGGAGCCCGAGCCCAAGAGCCTGGTGGTGTTCGCTCTGGCCTGGGGAGCCGTGGCGGCGGTCGGCATCTCTCTGCTGTTCGACCTGCTGCTCACGGTGACGGCCGGCATTCGCAATCCGTTCTTCACCGGGGTCATCCAGGCGCCGTTCATCGAGGAGATCGCCAAGGGGCTGGGCGTGTTCGTCGTGTTCCTCATCGGACGCCGCGCCTTCGACGGGCCCGTCGACGGTGTCGTGTACGGGGCGCTGGTGGGCGCGGGCTTCGCCTTCACCGAGAACATCCAGTACTTCGGCATCAGCCTGGTCACCGGCGGCGCAGGCGAGCTGACGTTGACCTTCATCCTGCGCGGACTCGTCTCGCCGTTCGCCCACGCGATGTTCACCGCACTGACCGGCTTCGCCATCGGCCTCGCCGTGCGCCGCGGAACGAGCGCCGCCGGCGCACTGGGTGCGGGCG
>JBARWR010000253.1:0-2195 GCA_049646915.1 Microbacterium sp. | reverse complement strand
CTTCCGCGCACTATGCGGACAGGCTGGAGGAGCACGGCGTGTTCGAATCGATCGATGTCATCTGGAACGGCATCGACGATGACGCGCTGGATCAGGTGCTGGCCGGGCGGTCTGCCGTCCGCCGGCCGGGACGCCCGCGCCTGGTGTGGGCGGGCCGGCTCAGCGGTGAGAAGCGCGTGCTGCCGTTCCTGAGGGCGGTCGCTGACGCCGACCTCGATGCTGACGTCGAGGTGATCGGCGGCGGCGGGCAGCTGGAGCCGGCTCGGCGGCTCGCAGAGGATCTCGGTCTCGCCGGCTCGGTGCGGATGAGTGGGCGGATCCCGTACGCGGATGCCCTGCAGCGCATCGCCGATGCCGATGCTCTCGTGCAGACCTCGATCGGGTTCGAGACACAGGGGATGACCGTGTTCGAAGCGGCGTCGTTCGGCGTTCCCAGCGTGCTCAGCGATCCCGACATCGCCGCCGAGCTCGGCGGGGGATCATGGCTTGTGGAGAGTGCGGACACGGAAGCGGGTCGCGTCTCTGCGCTGGCTGCCGCGCTGAGCCGTGCGGTCTCGGATATCAGCGATGGCGCCGCGCCCACGCCGCCGGCGGACGTAGCCGATCGGTTCCGGCAGTCCTCCCGCACCGACGCGATGATCAGCGTGTACGAGCGGGTGCTGGCAGAGCATCCGGTCTCGCGAGCGTGACGGCGATTCCGACCATGCGCCGGCTCAGGCGGCTGCCGGATCGGGCGCGGTGCGTAGAGCGGCCACGTCTGCGCGAATGAGGGAGACCACCAACTGCGTGGTGCGCTCCAGCGGCGTGCGACCGTCGGGCAGCCTGGTCGACGCGCTGATGTAGCTCAGCGGGCCGACGTGGGTCGCCGGTTCCAGTCCGTGCACCTGGACGTCACCGTTGCGCAGGGCTCGGTTCCAGCCGCTGAACCAGGCGATCCGCCAGCGCGGCGGGAACACCCAACGACCGACCCGGGAGATCCGATCGAAGCGACTTGTGAGCTCGTGCACGCTGTAGACGCCGTCCAGGCGGTTGGCCCCGTTGTGGAAACCTCCGATGCTGATCAGGATCAGCGGCGCCCGCAGCTGGGCGCGCAGCTCGGCGACCGCACCGGTGGCGACCTGAGCGCCTCCGCTGTACGAGAGCAGAACGACGGGCACACCGCTGTCGGGCACGTACCCGGCTTGCCGCAGCTGGCCTGCGATCTGCACCCCGACTGCCTGGTTGTACAGCGGCCGGTACCGGCGGTCGGCCGCGACGAACACCTGAACGACGTTGTGCAGGAACAGGACGATTCCGATCCTGCGCCGCAGCCACATCCAGACCGGTCGACTTCCGAGCGGAACCGCCAGAGGGGAGTAGGGCTGGATCTGACCGAGCACACGCAACTCCGGTGCCGTGTCGAGGACGGCACGGACGAGCTGTCCGCCGTCGCGGGTGTCGCCGAAGCGGCGTTTGCCGATCCCGTCCAGGTAGACGAGATAGCTGTCGGGGGCGGGAACGGCGGCCGCACCCCTGGCATAGGGGATCCGCACCGGGAGGTGCGTGACAGGCGTTCGCCAGCCCGCAGCGTAGATCATCACCTCGAACCGGGCCAGGAGAGCCTCGACGAGCACGAACGGTCCCACGATGAGGGCCAATCCCAGCAGGATGTTCATGCCGCGGTCTTCGCTTTCGCAGTGGCAGCGATCAGGCGTGAGACCGACCACCGCAGGACGGCGACAGAGGCGGCGAGGCCGATACCGGCGACCGCCACGCTCGCGGCGGCGCCACCCCAGGGCATCGCCGTGGCTCGCGCCAGCACGGTGATCAGGCTGAGCGAGACGCCGAGCAGGACGAGCGCGTGCAGAGCGGGGCCGATGAGCGGAAGGCCGATGATGGCGCAGAGGATCAGCGGGGCCGCGAGCTCCGCAGTCCAGGACACGCCTGGACTCACAGTCGATCCGGCACCGAATCGGGAAGCAAGTGCGCTGGCCCAGGCCGGCCACACCAGAAAGATGGCGGAATCGATCGCGCCGCCGGTGAACAGCAGCCCGAAGATGATCGGCTTGGGCACATGGCTGCGCGTGGTGGCGGCGCGTCGGGAGATCAGCGGCAGCATCCGTCCCGCCGACTCGGAGAGCCCCGCGATCAGCAGCAGCGCCACCACGGCCGGACTCATCGTCGCCCTCGACGACCGGAGCCGCGTCGACCGGAGG
>JBARWR010000252.1:0-6933 GCA_049646915.1 Microbacterium sp. | reverse complement strand
GTCGATGGGCGGCGCGATCGCCCTGCAGACCGCGGTCTCCTCCGGACACCGGTCGCGGATCGCCGCCCTCGTGCTGGATTCGCCCGTCGTGGACTGGCGGACCGTGCTGCGATTCCAGGCGCGCGAGCAGGGTCTGCGCGAGCCGATCCCCGCCCTCGCCATGGGCGTGCTGGAGAACACGATGATGGCGCGGCTTAGCGGCGCCGAGCAGGCGATCGAGTTCGATCGCCTGGACATGGTGACTCGGGCATCCGAGCTCGAGGCGCCGACCCTGATCCTGCACAGCGACGACGACGGGTTCGTCCCGTCCGATGCCTCGCACGCCCTGGCGGCGGCGCGGCCCGACCTCGTGACGATGCCCGCATTCTCGGTCGCCAGGCACACCAAGCTCTGGAACTACGACCAGGCCGGCTGGACGGCGGCGATCACCGACTGGATGGACGCGCAGGGGCTGGTGCCGTCGGGGCGCTGAGCGCGGCGCGGGTCAGCGCTTCTGGGCGACCTGGCGCTTCGCGCGCATCAGCATCCCCGTCATCCCTGCGATGCGCAGCGGCGACACGGCCCTGGTCAGGCCGATCGTCTGCGGGTAGTCACCGGGGATCGCGAGCACCTCGTCGGCGGTGAGGCCGGTCAGGCCCTGCACCAGGATGCTCGCGAATCCGCGTGTCGTGGGGGCCTCCGGCGGCGCCGTCGCATGCATGGCGACGACGCCGTCGGTGACCTCGACATTGATGAACACAGGGGACTGGCACTCGGCGACCCGCTCGTACATGTCGACGCGGTCGGCGAGGTGCTCGGGCACCGCCGGAAGCTCGTCGGAGTACTCCAGCAGAAGCTCCAGGCGGTTCGCTTCAGGAAGTTCCAGGAACTCCTCGCGGACTTCGGCAAGACGAGCGGGAAGGTGCGTGTCAGTCACTCTGCGATTCTCCCACGCTCAGAGCGAGCCGGGCTCCGTGCCTGCCACGATCGGGACGCGCACGGCGCTGCCCCACTCGGTCCATGACCCGTCGTAGTTGCGCACCTTGTCGTAGCCGAGCAGGTGCTGCAGCACGAACCAGGTGTGGCTGGACCGCTCGCCGATGCGGCAGTACGCGATGACGTCCTCGCTGTCCTTGAGGCCGGCCTCGTCGCGATAGATCGCCTCGAGCTCCGCACGGGGCTTGAAGCCGCCGTCGGGCGCGACGGCCTTGCTCCACGGCACGCTCTGCGCAGTGGGGATGTGACCGCCGCGCAGCGAGCTCTCGTCGGGGTAGGCCGGCATGTGAGTGCGCTCACCGGAGTACTCCTCGGGGGAGCGCACATCGATCAGCGGACCCTTGCCGATGAAGGCGAGGACGTCCTCCTTGTACGCGCGCAGCGTCGAGTCGTCGCGCTCGACGACGGGGTACTCGGTGGCGGGGCGCACGGTCTTGTCGGTCGTGATGGCGCGGCCCTCGGAGATCCACTTGTCGCGTCCGCCGTCGAGCAGGCGCACGTCCTCGTGTCCGAACAGCGAGAACACCCAGAGGGCGTAGGCGGCCCACCAGTTGTTCTTGTCGCCGTAGATGACGATGGTGTCGTCACGCGAGATGCCCTTGCGGCTGAGCAGCTCGGCGAAGCCTTCGCCGTCGACGTAGTCGCGCACGACCGGGTCGTTCAGCTCGGTGTGCCAGTCGACCTTCACCGCACCCGGGATGTGTCCCGTCTCGTACAGCAGGACGTCCTCGTCCGACTCCACGACGACCAGGCCCGGGCTGTCGAGGTTCGCAGCCAGCCATTCTGTGGTGACGAGCCGGCCGGGCTCGGAGTACTCGGAGAATTTGGTGGATGAGTTGTCGTGCTCGACAGTCACAGTTGCTCCTCTTGATTCAGGACGCGGGGGTCGGGTGGTTCGACGGCGTAATGTTGAGCCGTCTCCTTTGACGATAGATCCCTTCGGGCGGGCCCGCATCCGGATCGTAAGACTATGACTTCAGGAATGTGATGACCCAGCAGATCAGCACCGGTGTCGTGCACCTCACCGAGCGCACGCCGTCGGTCACCGGACCCGAGATGCTGGCGAGCATGACCCCACCGCCGCAGTTCGCCTCGGCCACCTTCGACACTTACCGGGCCGACCCGGCCTACCCCTCTCAGGAAGCCGCGAAGGAGACGCTGCAGCGCTTCGCCGGCAGGAGCGAACCGGTGAAGAAGACAGGGTTCTTCCGGCGTGCGCCGAAGGAGACCCCGATGAAGCCGGGTGTCTATCTGGATGGCGGATTCGGCGTCGGCAAGACCCACCTGCTGGCATCCGTCTACCACGCTCTTCCCGCGCGCCGGAAGTACTTCGGGTCCTTCATCGAGTACACCGCACTCGTCGGGGCTCTCGGCTATCGCAACACCGTGGACCTGCTGCGCGGCGCCGACCTGCTGTGCATCGACGAGTTCGAGCTCGATGATCCCGGCGACACCATGGTGATGACCCGTCTGCTCGGGGAGCTCGTGGCATCCGGCACGAAACTCGCCGCCACCTCGAACACCCCGCCGAACGCACTCGGCGAGGGGCGCTTCGCAGCCCAGGACTTCCTGCGCGAGATCCACGCGATGTCCGACCGCTTCGAGACCCTGCGCATCGACGGCGTCGACTACCGGCAGCGCTCGATCGACGGCAGTGCCGCCGTGCTGGAGGACGTCGAGTACACGCGCCGTATGGCCGAGGCCGCCGGCGACGGCGTCGCATCCGATGACGATTTCTCCGAGGTCATCCGTCACCTGGCCAAGGTGCACCCGTCCCGCTACATCCGCATGATCGACGGGCTCGACGGCGTGGGGCTGCGGGACGTGCGCGTGCTCACCGACCAGTCCGAGGCGCTGCGCTTCGTGGCCTTCGTGGACCGCGTGTACGACGCTCAGCTCCCGGTCCTCGCCACGGGCGTGCCCCTGGACTCCGTCTTCGCGGACGAGATGCTGGGCGGCGGCTACCGCAAGAAGTACCTGCGCGCGGTCTCGCGTCTGAACGCACTGACGCACTCCGCAGCCTCCGCGTAACGAGATCGTCACGTCGACGCATCCGGCGTAACACGATCGCAACACGCGGCGCGCACGGGCGAAACACGGCGATTCCAGACTTGACCTCATTCTTCGACGAAAGAGGTTCGACATGGATGCTGCGGGGAACATCTCCTGGGCCATCACCGCGACAGCGCTCGTGCTGCTGATGACGCCGGGGGTGGCGTTCTTCTACGGCGGGCTGGTCAAGGCCAAGAGCGTCATCAGCATGATGATGATGAGTTTCGGCGCGATCGGCCTGATCGCCGTGCTGTGGGTGCTCTACGGCTACTCGATGAGTAGCGTGGCGGACCCCTCGCACTTCGCCGGTGACCCGTTCGCGGACTTCGGTCTTGCTGCGACGGCAGAGGGCGACGGCTCGAACGCGGCGCTGCTGAGCATCGCGTACGGCGCGACGTTCGCCATCATCACGATCGCCCTGATCTCGGGTGCGATCGCGGACCGTGCGCGATTCGGCCCGTGGCTGATCTTCGTGGGCGTGTTCGGCACCATCGGGTACTTCCCGATCGCCGCCTGGGTATGGGGCGGCGGTTGGATCATGAACCTCGGCACCGCCCTGTTCGGCGCCGACAGCGGCATCGCGGTGATCGACTACGCCGGTGGCACGGCCGTGCACATCAACGCGGGTGCCGCAGCGCTGGCGCTCTCTCTGGTGCTCGGCAAGCGGATCGGGTTCCAGAAGGGCATCCAGAAGCCGCACAATGTGCCGCTGACACTGCTGGGTGCCGGCCTGCTGTGGTTCGGATGGTTCGGATTCAACGCGGGCGCTGAATGGCTCTCGGAGGACATGGGCAATGTCGGCCTGATCGCCATCAACACGCTGGGCGCGTCGGCCGCGGGCATCCTCGGCTGGATCCTGATCGAGAAGATCCGCGACGGCAAGCCGACCTCGGTGGGCGCCGTGTCCGGTCTGGTCGCCGGTCTGGTCGCCATCACTCCGGCCTGCGCGAACCTGGCTCCGGGGTGGGCACTGCTGCTGGGCGCGCTCTCCGGCATCGCCTGCGCTCTGGCGGTGGAGATGAAGTACCGGCTCGGCTTCGACGACTCCCTCGACGTCGTGGGACTGCACCTGGTCGGCGGCGTGCTCGGCACGGTCTACCTGGGCTTCTTCGCCACAAGTCAGGGACTGTTCACCGGAGGGGACCCGCGTCTGCTCGCTGTTCAGGTCATCGCCTGCGGCGGTGTCATGCTCTACTCGTTCATCGTGGCCTTCGCCATCGGCTTCGTGATCGAGAAGACGATCGGCTTCCGCGTCACCAGCGAGGCCGAGGTCGCCGGAGTCGACCAGGCCGTGCACGGCGAGGAAGGCTACGCCCTGGTCAACTGACGACCCGCAGCTAGGGTGGGTGCGTGAGTTCGACGAAGCGCATCCTGTCCGCTGCGGCCGACATGATCATCCGGATGCTGGCGAAGGAAGACCCGAAACGGCCTTCTCGAACCCGGCATCCGGATGCCGTGCTCAAGCCGGACGGGCGTGCAGGCTCCCGCATCGCGAAGCGCAGTGCGCGGCATCCCATCGACGAGGTCTCGCCGGGGCAGGATCCGGTGTCGGCGACCATCCAGGTCGAGCCCGAGCGCGTCCAGGATGTGCGTGTCGCATACGCGCCGTCTCGCAACGACATCCCCAATGCGGGCGAGGTGATCTGGACCTGGGTGCCCTACGAGGAGAACGACGGGCGGGGCAAGGATCGTCCGGTGCTGGTGATCGGGCGGCAGTCGGCAGAGCGGGTGTATGCGGTGCGGATGACGAGCAAGGCGCACGACGGAGATCGGGACTTCCTCTCGATCGGATCGGGCGGCTGGGACTCGCAGGGGCGCGAGTCGTGGGTGGACATCGAGCAGCTCTACAGCGTGCATCACGAGGGGATGCGGCGCGAGGCCGCCGTGCTCGATCGCACGCGCTACGACCGGGTCGCCCAGGCCCTCATCCGGAGGTACGGCTGGGCACGAGCCTGACGAGCTTCGCGCTCGGTGCGTCGTCCGTGCCCGATCAGGCCGCGATCGACGCAGCAAGCTGCGGGAAGGCGAGAAGCACCATCTCGACGAGCTCGTCCGCAGAGCCGGTGAGCGGATCGGTGGCGGGAAGACCTGACTGATCGGCGATCGCGCGGATGGCTTCGGGGATCTCCGCGACGGTCATGCCCTCGTGATTGACGGTGATCCCGATCACCTTGGTGTCGCTGAAAGCCTCGATCAGGGCGATCTCGCTGGCGAGGGTGGGCATGGCCATACGCGGGAAGTCGCCCAGGGTGAGCCGGCGCGGCGCGTGCTGCACGATCGCCGCGGCGGGCCGGCTCCCGCGCAGGATGTATGCCGAGGTGAGGTAGGCAGGGTGGCTGAGCGCACCCTGCCCCTCCACGATGATCACATCGGGGTTCTCGCCTTCGAATGCTGCGACGACCTGGTTCTCCACCTCACCGGAGCAGTACTGCGGGACGAGCGCGTCCAGCGCCACCCCGTACCTGCCGCCCTGGATGATGGTCGTCTGCCCGGTGCCGACCATGACGGCGCGGATGCCGCGCGCGTTCAGCGCCCGGGTGAGAAGTGTGGCAGTGGTGCGCTTGCCGATCGCGCCGTCCGTGCCGAGAACGACGATGCGCGGACAGGCGACGTCGAAGATCCGACCCGAGAACTGATGCAGGTTCTCGATGGGGCGCGGGCGGCGGACATCCGTGATCGTCACCCCGCTCAGCAGGCTCGCTGCGACGAATTCCGCGTCGTCGCCCAGAAACTCATGCAGACCGTTGATGATGTGCATCCCCCGGGTGATCCCGTCCAGGAGTACGACTCGCTGCGCCGGCGAGAGCCGCCCGTCGCTGGGCGCGACACCGCAGATCAGGTAGTCGGGAGTGAGCCCCGCATGTGCGATCGCCTCGGGGAGACTCGCGAGGATCGGGATGCCGTTCGCGCTGCCGTCCAGGACCATGCCGGCGTCAGCACCGGCGTGGCCGCTGTCGATCACGCTGAGGATGTCGTACTTCTCCGAGTGACGGACGAGGCCGTTGGCGGTCTTGCCGTCCTGTCGGCCGAACTGGCCCTCGCAGTAGATCACGGCGGTGGAGCCGACCGGGAGCGACGGGCCGGCACTCGGCTGTCGCTCGTCTCGCGGAGAGTCGGTGTAGGTCGGGGCAGCGGTGTTCATCGGATTCCTCAGCTGTCGCACAGAGGAGGCGACAAGAAACGGAGGGCCGTGAAGCTGTCGGTCGACAAGAAGTCTTCCCTGATGGTCGGCGATGTGCCGACAAGGCTGACGCTATCAGTCCGGTGACGAGAAAGGGGCGTCAATCCGTTCCGCGCAGGGCTCCGAACCACTGGTGAGCCGCGATCCGCGGCGACACGAAGGAGGAATCATGCGTTTCATCCCCACCAAGGTCCACGGCATCCTCGACTACGTCGTGGGAGCGGCGCTGATCGTCGCACCGTGGCTGTTCGGCTTCGCCGGTGTCGGCGGAGCCGCCGTCATCATCCCGATCGTGCTCGGTGCGGGCCTCATCGTCTACAGCCTGTTCACGAAGTACGAATGGGGCCCCTTCGGGCTCATCCCGATGCCGGTCCACCTCGTCTTCGACATCGTCGCGAGCCTGTTCCTTGCGCTCTCGCCGTGGATCTTCGGCTTTGCCGGCGAAGCACTGAACGTCTGGCTGCCGCACGTCGTCGTCGGCGCCGCAGTCATCGTGGTCGTGCTGTTCTCGCAGACGCAGCCGCAGAGCTCCTCGGTGAAGGCCGGCGCCGCCCGCGCCTGAATCCGCTCCTCACAGCGCCGTCGCGATGGCTGCGACGGCGCTGTGGTGCCGGAACGAGTAGCCCGTGTCGGAGAGCACCTGCGGCACGGCGTCCACGGACGACAGCAGCAGCGAATCGGCTGCCGCGCGTCCCAGGCCCAGCCGCAGCGCCCAGGAGGGTGCG
>JBARWR010000251.1:0-2270 GCA_049646915.1 Microbacterium sp. | reverse complement strand
TGGGCGAAGCGAACACGACGACCCCGAGTGGCGCGAGCGACCAGCGGCGCGGCGTGACGCGTGCAACAGCCCGAAGCGTGCTCGTGTCGACCCGGCCCCGGATGCGACGTTCCCCTGCCACCACGATGAGGGCGAGCACTACGAGCAGCAGTGCGAGCACGGCCGCCTGGTTGCGGTCGAAGCTCGCGCCGTAGGCCGAGTGGATACCCCACGTGAGCGTCTGGTAGCGCAGCATCGACACGGCGCCGAAGTCCGAGAGCGTGTAGAGGCTCACCAGGAGCGCGCCGGCGAGGGCCGCGGGTCGCACCCGAGGCCACGTCGCCGCCCAGAACGCCTGGGCGGAGTTGCGACCGAGCGTGCGGGCCACCGCCTCAAGGTCTGCGGGTGCGCCCCGCAGCGCCGCGGCGACGGGCAGGGCCACGTAGGGCGTGCACACCGCGGTCATCACCAGCCAGCTCGGCCAGAAGCCGTGCACGGTGGGCGCGAGTACGAGCAGTCCGTAGGAGGCGAGGTACGACGGCACCGCGAGCGGCAGCGCGGCCGCCAGCAGCGCGATGCGCGGAAAGGGCACGCGCAGCCGCACGAGAATCCATGCGCTCGCTGTGCCGAGCACGGTGCTGCTCGCGGTCACCGCGACGGCGAGCAGCACCGAGTTGGCGGTGAGCCGCAGCACGCGTTCCCGCAGGAGCGTCTCGATGAGCGCTGCAGCGCCGGCATCCGCCACCCGCACGACGAGGTAGACGAGTGGAATCGCCGCCGTGAGCGCGCACAGCGCAGCGATGATGACCAGCAGCAGGGGCGGTGAGGTCGGCGTGGTGCGCGCTGGCCGCACACGCTTGACCTCGAGCCGTCCCATGTCGATCAGATGAGGCCGTGCTTGGCGAGCAGGTCCTGCGTGACGGCGAGGTCGTCGAGGTCGGCCAGATCGAGGTCGGGATTCGACAGGTCCGCAAGCGGCGGGAGCCCTTCCGGAGCGGCAACGCCGTCGACGAGCGGGTACTCGAACGTCTCGTCGACAAAGTACTGCTGCGCCTCGGCGGAGACAAGAAACTCGATGAACTCGAGGGCATCCGCGTCGCCGACTGCGCCGACGAGCAGCCCCGCCCCGGTCACGTTCACGATCGAGCCTGGGTCGCCGGGTTGCGGGTAGGCCAGCTGCGCGCGCATCGTGTCGGCCCCGATCTCGGCGGCGAGCTGATACCAGTAGTAGTGGTTGATGAGGCCGGTGGCCACGACCCCATCGTTGACCGCGGTGAGCACGGCGCCGTTGTTGGCGAAGATCTGCGGACGGTTGGCGGCGATGCCGGCGACCCACGCATCGGCGGCGTCTTCCCCGCGCAGCACGCGGTAGGCGGTGACGAACGCCTGGAAGCTCGCGTTGGTCGGCGCGATGCCAAACCGCCCGGCCCACTCGGGGTCGGTGAAGGCGTCGACGCTCTCGGGAACCCGGTCGGCGGCGAGCGCCTCGCCGTCGTACACGATCACCCGAGCGCGGCCGGTCACGCCCACCCAGGTGCCGTCGGTGGAGGTGAAGCCGGCGGCGACTTGCTCGGTGGTCTCGGACGGCAGGTGCGCAAAGAGCCCGGCGTTGGCGAGCGCACCGAGCGCGCCGGCATCCTGCGACAGAAAGACCTGCGCGGGCGTGCGGTCGCCCTCTTCGAGCAGGAGCGCTCCCAGTTCGGCGGTGTTGCCGTAGCGCACGTCGACGCTGATCTGGGTGCTCGCCTCGAATCGCTCGATGAGCGGCTGAATCAGCGTCTCGTTGCGACCCGAGTAGAGGGTGAATTCGCCATCGCGCTCGGGCTCATCCGGTAGTGGCATCGGAGCGGGGGCGGAGCAGCCCGCGAGGAGTGCAGCGGCGAGTGCGGCAACGGTCATGGCGAGACTGCGGGCACGAGGCAAGGGCGGACTCCGGGGTCAAGGAACAGGTGCGAAGTTAGGTTAGGCTAACATTGCCTCCTCGACAAATCCGTGCGACCGAACATCGTGATGCGTGACGCCCAGCGTAACGCCCCGGCTCCCGACCTACCGCGGCGGCGTGCCGCGGATGTCACGTAGAATGCCGTGTGACCTCAGAGCGACCCGGCATCGACCCTGGCGAGCTCGCGACGACCCTCCGCGTGCTCGAATCCCTGAGCGATCTCGATGAGGACCACCCCGACTTCGTGACCGTACGCCGCGCCACCGCCAAGATGTTCAAGGCCGTCAAGCGCGTGCGGCGCCGCGCCCTGCGCGACGCCGTCGCGGCGGCCGACCGCGCGGTGATCCAC
>JBARWR010000250.1:0-5703 GCA_049646915.1 Microbacterium sp. | reverse complement strand
TCGCCGAGCAGGTCGCGCAGCAGATAGCCGGCTTGCGCGCCGATGCTGCGGGCGGCGCTGTTCACCGTGGGGCCGGCCAGGATCAGCGCGGAGACGACATCCGGATGCCGCACGGCGACCTCCGTGGCGATCTGACTGCCCATGGAGTGGCCGAGCACCACGGCATCCGTGATCCCCTTCGTGCGCAGGAACGCGGCGACGAGGTCGGCGTGCCGCTCCATGGTGAGCGTGCGCTGCGGTTCCGGCGCCTCGCCGAAACCGGGCAGGTCGAGGCCGATCACTCGGCCACTCAGCCGCTGGACGAAGTCGATGTAGACGCTGCGGCCCATGCCGATGCCATGCAGCAGCACGATCGGCCGGTCACCCGAGCCGAAGTCCTCGTAAACGAGCGACGCCCCGCCGTGCACGAACTCACCGAGATCGACGTGGATCCCTTCGGGTGCGAGCAGACGTTCCGGCATCCTTCCACCGTACCGGGCGGCTCAACTCACAAACCGCGTCGGCGAGTATCGCGAGAGATTGCGTTCTGCGGCCGCAGCCATGTCTGCCCGCCCGGCATCCGTGGCGGCGCTCACCAGCGCGTCGATCGCCCCGCTCAGCACCCGCTGAACGGATGCTTGGGCCTCGTCGCGAGCGAGGCCGAGACGCACACCCTCTCGCGTCAGATTCTCCGGGGTGGCACGCCCGAAGGAGCGTTCGCCGTCCACCCACATCGACGGGCGAAGACTGCGAGACTCCTTCGTCTCGTCGTAGTACAGAGCAGCGGACAGGAGATCGTACAGGGGGGCGAGCGAGACGCGATCCTGATCGAGCAGGAGGCTGTAGTTCTTCGCGTGGGCGTCAGTGCCCAGCGTCGCGATGTTGAATACGAAGCCTTCGAAGAAGGCAAGCGCGACGGCCTGCTGGTCTCGTGCGCTGATCCGTTGACGGATCAGTTCCCCGACCTTGCCAATGCCCGGACCACCCTGCTCCTGGTACTTCTTCTCAGGTGGGACGGACAGCGCCTGGGTCAGATCCTCCTGATGAAGGCGGCGGATTGAACCCGTCTGGTCATACCGCCGGTCGTAGCGTTCCACGACGAGAGCCGACAGAGAACCATCCGGTGCATGCCATGTGCTTGTGCTCGCCACCAGCAGTTCGAGGCGTCGAGCGGCCTCAAGAGTGATCGATTCCGCGATGTCCATGTCGGGCAGAGGCTGATCGGAGCTCGAAGGCTTGAGGATGTGCGTCGTGGGGGTTCGCCGGTCGGGCACCAGCCACTGTCCGTCGGACGCCCTGGTCAACGCGATTTTCGCCTGAGCGCCGGGAAGACTGAACCGGAACTCGGTGTCGCGGGTCGAGCGGCCGTCTCGGTACACGTCGATTGCGGTGGTGAGCAGATCGGTGATCGCCTCGTCGTCGACAGTGTCTCCCGACGGTGGGCCGTGCGGGGTGTCGTCGGGATCATCGCCGGGTGCCAGGAGCTGCAGTGCGCCCGGGACATCGCGCCCGACACCTGTCAGCATCCCGAACAGAGAGCCGGGGCTTGTCCGATACTCCCGCGCGATGGCTTCCAGTGCACCGGGGTTATCGGGCAGCAGGCCCGCGAGATACGGGCGAGCTGCGCGCTGACGGTGGTCGGGCAGCGTGCGGGGCATCGAGAGAGAGATGGGCGTGCGCGTCGCCGTCTGGGCTGCGTAGTGGAAGGTGATCGTGCCGGAAGCCGATTGCCGGAACTGGCCGACCGGCAAGCCATCGAGGTAGGCGTCGAGTTCAGGCATCTGCTGCCCTCTTCTGCACCAGCACATCGAGGTCGAGAGTCATGCAGACCGAGAGGTAGAGCTGGAAGTCGAATCTGCTCTTGCCGTTCTCCACCTCGTTCAGCCACTCCCGTGAGACGTTCGCACGAGCGGCGACCTGAGCCTGGGTGAGTCCTTGCTCTGTGCGGCGTGCACGCAGCACCGCGCCTGCATCTGCCATGGTCTGAACGGTGGACATCTCTCCCCCTCTCGTGGACGATCATCCACATGCATCAAATGTAGACGATCGACCACATTCGATCAAGTGAACGATCATCCACTTAGCGGGGGTGCGGAAGTTCGCTCAGCCCGCCGGCTTCAGCACCAGGGTGTCGACGGTCGCCTTCGCCACGGCCGCCTTGCTGAACGCCCACGGCTGCTGCACGCCCTTCGCCCAGTCCTCGGTCTGATCGGTGTAGTGCCTGTTGAACGCGTGGCCGCTCGCGCCGGTGAGGTGGTTCCAGCTCGATGCGTCAAGGTCGGCCAGGTCGACCACCATGCGCATCGACGGCACGGTGGTCGTCGCGTACGACTCGCCCATGCTCCAGCCGGTGGCGTTCACCACCGACGAGCCGCCGCTGACCGCGTACGGGCCGCGGTTGAACAGCATCTCGATCGGTGCGATGCCCGACGTGCCGAACGTCGAGCTCGTCAGCGTCAGCGCGTGCAGTCTGCCCCAGTTCCAGCCCGTCACATTCTCACCCTGCAGCTCAGCAAGCTCGTCGTACGCCTGCTCGGCCGACAGCACCAGCATCGCATCCATGCCCGACACCTTCAGTCGGTCGTTGGCCCAGAGCGGATCGGACGGGTCTTCGAGCATCGAGCCGACCACGGTGAACAGGCGGCCCTGGTCGCCCACCGGCAGGGGGACGTCGCGGTCGGTGAACACGTTGCGCACGAGATTCGACCAGAGCACGTTGGCGTATGCGGCGGCGGGTGAGTCGGCATCGTTCTGGGCATTCCAGGTGCGCAGCAGGTCGACGGCCGCCTTCGGGCCCTTGCCCTCGACGGTGACGTCATCCATGGCGACGGCCAGCTGCTTGCCGATCCACATCTCATCATCCATCTGGATGTCGCGCAGGTCCTGTGCGGTCAGTGGACCCGTCGCCGCCTTGCGCTCGATCAGGTGGCTGATGCGCCCGGCGCGGTAGCCGTAATCCCAGTCGCGGGAGAGGAAGTGGTCGTAGTCGTCGGTGACGATGGCGTTGTTCGCCGTGACGATGACTCCCGCCGGCGGGTTGTACGACACGGGCAGGTCTTCGAACGGGATGAATCCGGTCCAGTCATAGGTGCTGTCCCATCCGGGCTGCGGCAGCCACCCGTCGCCCGCGCCGCGGATGGGCAGGCGACCGGGAGCCTGGTAGCCGATGTTGCCATCCAGATCTGCATAGATGAGGTTCTGTGCCGGGACGTCGAACAGGGATGCCGCACGGCGGAAGTCCGTGAAGTCCTGCGCGGTGTCGAGAGCGAAGATCGCGCTCGCCGTGGTTCCCGGATCCAGCGCCGTCCAGCGCAGGCTGACCGCGAAGTCGCCTGGCGGGATCTCGGGCGCATCGGTCAGCGACAGCACATCGCCACCGGCCTCGACCGCGGGCGCATCGGCGATCGCGGTGAAGTCGTCGGTCAGGCCCGAGATGATCGGGCCGTGCACGGTGCGGCGGATGGTGAGGGGAACATCCTCGGCGCCTGCGACCTTGATGACGTCCTTCTCGATCTCGAGCGGCTGAAGCACGCCGTCTCGCCAGTACCCGTCGCCCTCGACCTTCTCGACGTACAGGTCGGCGACGTCGGTGGTGAGGTTCGTGAATCCCCAGGCGACCTGCGCGTTGTGGCCGATGACCACCCCGGGCAGTCCGGAGAACGAGAACCCGGCCACGTCGAACGGGCACCCGTCACTGATGACCGAGCACTTCAACTGCACCTGGTACCAGACGCTCGGCAGTGCGGCCCCGAGATGCGGGTCGTTCGCCAGCAGCGGCTTGCCGCTCTCGGTCAGGTCGCCCGAGACGACCCAGGAGTTGGATCCGATGCCCTCGCCGATCGGGCCGAGCAGCATGCTCGCCGCCTCGATCACGCTGTCGGCCTGCTGCCACTCGACGGCGGTGACGGCGTCGGTCACCTCGGGTGCGGAACCACCGGTGTACGCGGCCGGTGCGGTGCCGGTGTCCTCGGTGGGAAGCGGGTCGACCGTGGAGATCTTCGGCACGATGACAGGGTTCCGGTCGAACGGGTACGGCGGGTAGACCTTCTCGATGAGGGCCTGCGCCTCGGCATCCGTCTGCCCGGAATCGCTGAGGTCGGCCGCGAGCAGCGCACGGTCGGTCTCGTCTTCGATGTTGGTGCGCAGGTCCCAGGCCATCGCCTTCAGCCAGGCGACCGAGTCCGCGGGCTTCCACGGCTCCGGGGTGTAGTCCGGGTTCTGCATGCCGAGCACGGCATACTCCAGCGAGAGCTCAGCGCCGGAGCGGGAAGACAGGTAGGCATTGACGCCGGCGGCGTACGCGTCGTAGTAGCCGCGGGTGGTGTCGTCGAGCGCCTCGACCTCCTGCTCGGCGACCTTGTGCCAGCCCAGGGTGCGCAGGAACTTGTCCGTGGCCACCTGCGACTCGCCGAACATCTCCGCCACGCGACCCGAGGTCACGTGGCGGCGGAAGTCCATCTCGAAGAACCGGTCCTGCGCGTGGGTGAAGCCCTGCGCGAAGAACAGATCGTCGGTGGAGGAGGCGGTGATGGTCGGGATGCCGAGGTCGTCGCGCTGCACGGTGACGTTCTTGGCCAGGCCCTTCAGCACCATTTCGCCGGATGTCTGAGGGAACGAACGCTGGATCGTCCAGGTCAGAAAGAACGCGGCGGCGGTCGCGAGGACGACGAGGATGGCGATCACGAGGAACGCGATCCGGCCTATTCGACCGGCGAGCGGTCGACGGGGTACGGCGGTGGCTTCTGGCTGCATCAGCAAAAGTCTCTCGGGGTAGACGTGGGACTGCGTATGACGAAGTCCGGATGTGCGTCTCGGGTGGCGCACGCCCTCGCATCCTATCCAGTGGAATGGCCGATCGTCGGGCCACCTGTCGACCTTCGACTAAGTGCACCCGGTACGAAAATCTGCGCGCGTGCGCGCGGAGCATCACCCGATCAGGCTGGGCTGCAGGTCGCGCAGCGTGCGCCGATGCGTCATCCGCGTCACCCCGATGCCGGCCAGCAGCAGAGCACCGACCATCCACAGGGCGAGCACCCCGAGGCCGGTGAACGCCCTGCTCAGGTCGCCGCCGTACATCAGCTGCCGCATCGCATCGACGACGTAGCCCATCGGCAGCACGTGGTGCAGGGCGGCCAGGGGTGCGGGCAGCGTCTGCCAGGGGAACGTGCCGCCGGCGGTGACGAGCTGCAGCACCATCAGCACCAGGCCCATGAACTGGCCGACCGAGCCGAGCCAGACGTTCAGCGCCAGGATGATCGCGGTGTATGTCGCGACCGCTGCGACCATCACCCCCAGCGATCCCCACGGGTGCGCGAAGTCGAAGCCCAGCAGATAGCTGAGCACGGCCATCAGGCCGGTCATCTGCAGCGCGCCGAGCGCCGCAGGTGTGAGCCAGCCTGCCAGCGTGATGCGGATGGGGGAGTGCAGCGCCGTGACGGCACGACGGGAGATCGGCTTGACGATGAGGAGCAATGCGTAGATGCCGATCCAACCGGCGAGAGCGGCGAAGAACGGCGCGAGCCCCTGCCCGTAGTCGCTGGCCGCGGTGACCTTGTCATTGGCGATCTGCACGGGGTCTGCGATCGTGTCGGCCTGCCGCTCGCGCAGATCGGGAGTGGACGCCGGGATCGCGTCGACGCCGTCGGCCAATCCGTCCCGGAGGCTGCCGATGCCGGCGCTGAGAGTGCCCAGTCCGTCGCGCAGACTGCTCGCGCCGTCGCGGGC
>JBARWR010000249.1:0-3857 GCA_049646915.1 Microbacterium sp. | reverse complement strand
GTCACCACGGCGATCCGATCGGGACCGGCGAGCGGCTCCAGCCGATCCCACGTGTCGCGCAGCAGCGAGTGCCCGGAGCCGGTCAGGTCGTGCAGGAACTTCGGCGCATCGGCACGCGACAGCGGCCACAGCCTGCTGCCGATGCCGCCGGCCGGGATCACTGCGTGGAAGTCATCGATTCGCCCCATGGCTCCCAACCTATCCGCAACGCTCCACACTGACCGTCAGGGCTAAGGGTCCCCTTCGTCGCACCCAGCGTTCTGACAGGAATAGGATGGACGAGGTCGGGCGTGCCCGGATGCACGGACCCGACGTCACATCGAGCAGGGAGGACGACGTGTCCACGAGCGCACGCTTGACACCGTCGGTTTCGGAGACGACCTCTAAGTCTCCACGCGGCACCCTCTACCGGGGTCGCGAAGGCATGTGGTCATGGGTGCTTCACCGCATCACCGGGGTGGCGATCTTCTTCTTCCTCCTGGTGCACATCCTCGACACGGCATTGATCCGCGTCTCCCCCGAGGCGTACGACGCCGTCATCGGCACGTACAAGAACCCGATCATGGCGTTCGGCGAGGTCGTCCTGGTGGCGGGAATCGCGTTCCACGCCATGAACGGCCTGCGCATCATCCTGGTGGACTTCTGGTCCAAGGGCGCCAAGTACCAGCGTCAGCTGTTCTGGATCGTCATCGGCGTGTGGGTCGTGATCATGGCCGGCTTCGCTCCGCGCCACCTGATGCTCGCTCTCGGAGGGGGAAACTGATGTCGACGCAGACTGCAGCTCCTGTCGCGCGCCGCCGGCGCGGATTCAACCTCGAGAAGTGGGGCTGGCTGTTCATGCGCGGTTCCGGCGTCCTGCTCGTCGTGCTGATCTTCGGCCACCTGTTCGTCAACCTGATGCTCGGCGAGGGCATCCACGCCCTGGACTTCGGATTCGTGGCGGGCAAGTTCGCGACCCCGTTCTGGCAGTGGTGGGATGTGCTGATGCTCTGGCTCGCACTCATCCACGGTGCCAACGGCATGCGCACGATCGTCAACGACTACGTCACGCACCCCAAGGCCCGCTCTGCGCTCGTCTGGGTGCTCGGCCTCGCAGCCGCGCTCCTGATCATCCTGGGCACCCTCGTGGTGTTCACGTTCGACCCGTGCGCGGGCGTCTTCGAGGACGGCGCGCTCTGGGACACCTGCCAGGCCCTGGGCAAGTAAGACGAAGAAGGCAGAACACACAGTGACTACTCCTCAGACCTCCGACTCCGTCGTGCGCGACGGCGTGCACTACCACGAGTTCGACATCGTCATCGTCGGCGCCGGCGGCGCCGGGATGCGCGCGGCGATCGAGGCGGGGCCGCACGCGCGGACCGCGGTGATCTCCAAGCTGTACCCGACCCGCTCGCACACCGGTGCCGCACAGGGCGGCATGGCTGCCGCCCTCGCCAACGTCGAGGACGACAACTGGGAGTGGCACACCTACGACACCGTCAAGGGCGGCGACTACCTGGTCGATCAGGATGCGGCCGAGATCCTCGCCAAGGAGGCCATCGACGCGGTCATCGACCTCGAGAACATGGGGCTGCCGTTCAACCGCACGCCCGAGGGAAAGATCGACCAGCGTCGCTTCGGCGGCCACACCTCCGAGCACGGCAAGGCTGCGGTGCGCCGCGCCTGCTATGCCGCCGACCGCACCGGCCACATGATCCTGCAGACGCTGTTCCAGAACTGCGTCAAGCTGGGCATCAACTTCTTCAACGAGTTCTACGTGCTCGATCTGATCACGGTCAAGGACGAGTCGGGCGCCACACAGGTCGCCGGTGTCGTCGCCTATGACCTGGCCACCGCCGAATTGCACGTCTTCCACTCGAAGGCGATCATCTTCGCCACCGGCGGATTCGGCAAGATCTTCAAGACCACCTCGAACGCCCACACCCTCACCGGTGACGGCGTCGGCATCCTGTGGCGCAAGGGCCTGCCGCTGGAGGACCTGGAGTTCTTCCAGTTCCACCCGACCGGCCTCGCCGGCCTCGGCATCCTCCTCACCGAGGGCGCGCGTGGCGAGGGCGCCATCCTGCGCAACGCCTCGGGCGAGCGCTTCATGGAGCGCTACGCTCCCACCATCAAGGACCTCGCTCCGCGCGACATCGTGGCGCGGAGCATGGTGCAGGAGGTGCAGGAGGGCCGCGGCGCCGGCCCGCACAAGGACTACGTGCTGCTGGACTGCACGCACCTGGGCGCCGAGGTCCTCGAGACCAAGCTCCCCGACATCACCGAGTTCGCCCGCACGTACCTGGGTGTCGACCCCGTCGTCGAGCCGGTCCCCGTGATGCCGACCGCCCACTATGCGATGGGCGGCATTCCGACCAACAACGACGCGCAGGTGCTCGCGGACAACACCACCCCCGTGCCCGGCCTGTACGCCGCCGGTGAGTGCGCGTGCGTCTCGGTGCACGGCTCGAACCGACTCGGCACCAACTCGCTCCTGGACATCAACGTGTTCGGCAAGCGCGCCGGCCGCAACGCCGTCGAGTACGTCAAGACGGCCGAGTTCGTGCCGATGCCCGAGAACCCCGCCGGATTCGTGAATGACATGGTCGAGGGCCTGCGCACCAACCAGGGCACCGAGCGCATCGCCGTGCTGCGCAAGAAGCTGCAGGACGAGATGGACAAGGGCGCCCAGGTCTTCCGCACGGACGACTCCCTCACCCACGTGCTGGGTGTGATCGAAGAGCTCCGCGAGCGCTACAAGAACATCCACGTCGACGACAAGGGCAAACGGTTCAACACCGACCTGCTCGAGGCCGTCGAGCTGGGCTTCCTGCTCGACATCGCCGAGGTCGTCGTCTACGCCGCGCGCAACCGCAAGGAGAGCCGCGGCGGTCACATGCGCGACGACTACCCGAACCGCGACGACGAGAACTACATGGTGCACACCATGGCCTACCTCGTCGGCGACCCGCACTCGTCGGATGCCACGGATCACATCAAGCTGGATTGGAAGCCCGTGGTCTTCACCAAGAACGACAAGGGCGAGTTGAACTACCCGCCACTGGAGAGGAAGTACTGAGCATGTCGAACGCCGTCGCAGAAGCTCCATCCAACGAATCGGGTGTGCAGTCCTTCCTGGTCACCTTCATCGTCCGCCGCTTCGACCCCGAGCAGGACACGGAGCCGCGCTGGGTGGACTACGACGTCGAGCTGTTCTCGACCGACCGCGTGCTCGACGCCCTGCACAAGATCAAGTGGGAGGTCGACGGCTCGCTGAGCTTCCGCCGCTCCTGCGCGCACGGGATCTGCGGTTCGGATGCCATGCGCATCAACGGCCGCAACCGCCTGGCCTGCAAGACGCTGATCAAGGACCTCGACATCTCCAAGCCGATCTACGTCGAGGCCATCAAGGGTCTGCCGCTCGAGAAGGACCTGATCGTCGATATGGAGCCGTTCTTCGCCTCGTACCGCGAGGTGCAGCCGTTCCTGATCGCCAACTCCACGCCGGAGAAGGGCAAGGAGCGCGTGCAGTCCATCGCCGACCGTGCGATCTTCGACGACACCACCAAGTGCATCCTGTGCGCCGCGTGCACCTCGTCCTGCCCCGTGTTCTGGACCGACGGACAGTACTTCGGCCCGGCCGCGATCGTCAATGCGCACCGCTTCATCTTCGATTCGCGCGACGATGCGGCCGACGTGCGCCTGGACATCCTCAACGACAAGGAGGGCGTGTGGCGCTGCCGCACGACCTTCAACTGCACCGAGGCCTGCCCGCGCGGCATCGAGGTCACCAAGGCCATCGCCGAGGTCAAGCAGGCCGTCCTCCGCGGCGGTCGCTGACCCGACGGCACTCGCATGCGCGCCCGACTGACCCGTTC
>JBARWR010000248.1:0-3570 GCA_049646915.1 Microbacterium sp. | reverse complement strand
GCCGCAGCATCCGCCAGCGCCGGCTCGGCACCCTCCGCGGCATCCAGCACCACGGCATCCACTCCTGCCCGTGCGGCGGCGCGGAAACCCACCGCCAACGACTCGCCAACCCCCGTCACCACGACGTAGCTCTCGGGCAACTGCAGCGCCTCGCGGCGCGCCACAGCATCCTCCGGCACGCGGAACCCGTCCGGCGCCGCTCCGGCGATCACCCTGATGCGATCGCCCAGCCGGGCGATCTCACCCAGCCGCAGCCCCATCGCGTGCGAGGGGACGACCACGGCATCCGCATGCTTCACCGCGCGCTTGAGCATCGCTCGCTGCCACGCGACCTGCTTCTTCGGCAGCGAGCCGGGCGATTCCCAAGCGCACAGATCCCACAGGGTCACGGTGATCTGGTGGTTGTCGTGCGTACGATCGTGCCGCACCAGCGGGCCCATCAGGCTGGGCGCATGGATGAGTCCGCCACCGACGCCCGGAGCGATTCCCATCTGCCATGCCGCCGCCAGCTCCGACCGCGCGAGCGACAGCGTGCGCACGTCCTGCACACCGTGCAGCGTCACCTCTGTGCCCCTGGGCACGAGGGCCGACACGCCGCATCCGCGGGGCGCTGTGGCGACCAGACCCGCCGTCAGCGACAGCGCCGCACGGGCCTGATCGGCATCCACGACCTGCGACGCCTGATCCAGCACGACACGCAACTGCACACTCATGAAGACAGCCTAGGACAGCGGACCGGGGATGCCCTGAGGCGAGGCGCACGTCAGCCCGCGGGCGTCTCCTTCTTCGGCGGATGCAGGGCCGCGCTCACCATCTCCCGGATCTGAGTGAAGTCCGGATCCTTCTCCTCGATGCCGTTCTCGGGTGTCAGCTCGACCTGCGTCACCGGCTGCTTCTTGGCCTTCATCATCAGGTCGAAGAACTCCGGCAGCTTGTCCTGCGGCAGGTCGGTCGATGCCAGCGCCGTGCCTGCACTCATCACCTCGCTGAAGTGCGCGAGCACGTTCTGCGGCGTGAACTGCGCGAGGATCGCCTCCTGCAGCTGACGCTGACGCTTCATGCGGTCGTAGTCACTGGTCGTGTACCTCGAGCGCGCATACCACTGCGCAGTGTCGCCGTTCATGTGCTGCTGGCCGGGCTCGATCCATCCGATCGCCCACTTGTCCACGTCGTGCGCACCCGATCCCGGAGGCGGCCCACCCTTGGGGAGCCGTTCGGTGACATTGATGTCGACCCCGCCCAGCGCGTCGACGAGGTTGGCGAAGCCGTTCATGTCGACGAAGACGTAGTACGGGATCTCGATGCCGAGCAGGCCCTCCGCGGCATCCTTGGTCGCTTCGATGCCGGGAGTGGAGCCCTGAGCCGCCGCCTCCGGGTAGAGCGACTTGCCGTGGTCCTCACGGCAGACCTCGGCGGCGTACCGCACGAGATTCATCCATGGGTCCCAGCCGCATGTGCTGCTGCCGTGGCCCTGGAACCCGTCCGGGTACAGCTCGTGCATCGGGCTGTCCTCCGGGAACGGAGCGTGCGGCAGTTCGCGCGGAATGCCGGTGATCGTCATCGCGCCGGTGTCGGCGTTCACCGACACCACCGAGATGCTGTCGAACCGCAGCGAGTCGCGCCCGTCACCGCTGTCCGCGCCGAGCAGCAGGATGTTGTAATAGCCGTCGCTGGGCGGAAGACTCGGGCCGCTGCTGCCGAAGATCGTGCTGATCGCTCCCCGACCGGACGCGACCGCGTTCGACGCGTACACAGCGCCTGAGCCGACCAGGGCGAGTACGAGGACGGATGCGATCGGCGCCGCCCACCGCGTGATCGTCGGCACCTTCACCAGACGCACCAGCCGCAGCGTGTCGATCGTGAGGATCGCCCACAGCACCGCGTAGCCGAGCAGCAGCACCTGTGCCGCAGTGAGCACGAACCATGACAGCGGCCCTGTGGCGAACCAGACCACCGCTCCCTGGGCGAACAGCGCGAGGCCGACGCCGACGACCACGAGGAACCAGCCCAGCAGAGTCGCCCCCAGCCCGAAGCGACCCAGCCGCCTGCTGCCCGCGAGCACCTGGGCGGACCCGGGCACGAGAACGTTCATCACGACGAGCCACCAGGTCCGCCGTCCCATGCCCGCCACGTCCTGCGTGTCGGGGAACCGCAGCGGCCGGGACTCGATCAGCGGTCGCGCACCTCGTTCCGAGGAGCGCGGAGCCGCAAGCGTCACAGGGAGTCCTTCAGCCGCTGGTTTTTCTGCTCGACCTGACCTTCGAGCTCGCGAGCGTAGGCCTCGACGCGATCGGCGAGCGCGGGATCGGAGGTGCCCAGGATGCGAGCGGCGAGGATGCCGGCGTTGCGTGCACCGCCGATCGAGACGGTGGCCACGGGGATGCCGGCGGGCATCTGCACGATCGAGAGCAGTGAGTCCATGCCGTCGAGATACGCGAGCGGCACGGGCACGCCGATCACCGGCAGCGCGGTCATGGACGCGATCATGCCCGGCAGATGCGCGGCTCCTCCGGCTCCGGCGATGATCGCGCGGATGCCGCGACCGCGGGCCTCACGCGCGTAGCTCATCAGCTTGTCCGGGGTGCGATGCGCCGAAACGACCTCGACCTCGTGGGCGACACCGAAATCGGTGAGCGCCTGAGAGGCGTCGCTCATCACGCGCCAGTCGGAGTCGGAACCCATCACGACGCCGACCAGGGGCGAACTCGAGGAATGCAGCGGCTCAGTCACCATGACAGGCTACGGCGCGCCCCTGTGAGATCCTCGCAACGGCACGCGTGGGCGGCTGGACACGGATTCGGCGTTCACCGGAGACAGGACAGTCACTGGAGACAGGTCGATTCCGCAGAGATCATCCTGTCCCCGCCGAATCTCCTGTCACGCATGCGGCGGATGCGGCGGATGCGGGTCACAGGAAGTCGGCGGCTGTCGCACGGGCGACGTAGACCGCGTCATCGAGGTCATCTCCGGTGACGTTCACGTGGCCCACCTTGCGGCCGGGGCGCGGCGCCTTGCCGTAGGTGTGGATCTTGGCCTCGGGATGCTCGGTCATGGCCCGCGCGAAGCGGTCCTCGAGCGCGCCGTCCGCGGGACCGCCGAGGATGTTCACCATGACGGTCCACGGCGAGCGCGGCTCGGTGCGTCCGAGCGGAAGATCGGCGACCGCCCGCAGATGCTGCTCGAACTGGCCGGTCACGGCGCCGTCCTGGCTCCAGTGGCCGCTGTTGTGCGGCCGCATGGCCAACTCGTTCACGAGGACGCGCTGGTCATCGGTCTCGAACAGCTCCACCGCCAGCATCCCGGTCACCCCGACGCCCTCGGCGATCGTGCGGCCGATCTGCTCGGCCACCTCGACCAGCCGCGTCCCCGCCTCCGGTGCCGGGGCGATGACCTCTGCGCACACGCCATCGCGCTGCACGGTCTCCACGACCGGGTACGTCACGATCTCGCCGCTGGGACGCCGTGCGACCTGCTGTGCGAGCTCGCGGGTGAAGGAGACCAGCTCTTCGGCGAGCAGGGCATCGCCGGCGGTGAGTCCGGCGAACCAGTCCGCCGCGTCGGAGCCGGCGT
>JBARWR010000247.1:0-7726 GCA_049646915.1 Microbacterium sp. | reverse complement strand
CTCCTCCACCGAACACCATTTCCGAGGCGACGACGCGCTCATCGGCATCCGGGTGCCGGTCGACGACCGCGATGGAGTCCTCGGTCGCGACGCCGACGAAGACCGCGCGCGGGGTGGTCATGCCGTCACCGCATCCAGCAGGCCGGCGGCCAGCGCCGGAGCCATCGCCGGGGCCAGCGGAAGCCGCGGCACCAACAGGCAGTGCATCAGATGGTAGATGTCGGGTTTGCCGTCCCACACCTCGGTGGACACCACGTTCTCGGGTGACAGCTCCTGCCACCACGAGCCGTTCGCGGTGTCCATCAGGTAGTTCTTCGCGTAGTCCCAGAACTTCTGGTACCACTGCTCGTACTGCTCCTCACCGGTGACGTTGTACAGGGCCGATGCCCCGCCCATCGCTTCGACGACAACCCAACGGATGCGCTCGCGGACGACCGGCTCGCCGTCCCACCCCACCGAATAGACGAAGCCGGGGTTGCCGTCGGGCTCCCAGGCATCGCGCACCGCCGCCTGGAACACGCCGATCGCGTCCTCCAGCAGCCAGTCCGGCGCCTCCAGCCCGCGGGCGATCAGCGACGCACGCAGCGAAAGCAGCAGGCGGGCCCACTCCGTCCAGTGGCCGGGCGTGCCGCCGTACGCGCGGAAGCGGTGCGCGCGGTTGTCGGTGTTGTACTCGAACAGCGGGTTGAGGTTCTCGTCGAAGTGCTCGACGACGCGGTAGCTGTTGCTGCGGGCGACGTCGTGGATCACCTTGTCGGAGATCGCGAGCGCCCGGCTGAGCCACTTGTCATCTCCGGTGACGTCGGCGACCACGAGGAAGGCCTCGACGGTGTGCATGTTCACATTGCCGCCGCGGTACGCCTCGGTCTCTGTGAAGTCGGCGTTCCACGACTCGAGGCTGATCTGGTTCTCCTCGTCCCAGAAGCGCTTCTCGAAGAGCTCGATGGCGTCGTCGAGCAGTTCGCGCGCACCGGGACGGCCCGCGGCAGTGGCGCTGGCGGCACCGAGCAGCACGAAGCAGTGCGCGTACCCGGGCTTGGTCTCATCGACAGGTCCGTCGGAACCCACCTCGGCGAACCAGCCGCCGTTGACGTGGTCGCGCAGCGGTCCGTTCAGCGCGCGGATGCCGTGGTCCACGTACGACGCGGCGCCGGGACGACCCATCAGCGCAGCGAGCGAATAGACGTGCACCATGCGACTGGTGATCCAGAGCTCGGTGTTCTTGTCCTGACGCACCACACCCTGATTGCTCAGCCAACCGAAGCCGGTCGGCACCTTCGCCGCACGACCGAACTCGAAGGTGCGATCGGCCTCGGCTTCGAGCCAGCGGGCGTGGGCGGGGGTGTTGAGCCACTTCATTCGATCTTTCCTGTCCGTCGCTGGTCGGAGCGAGGAAAGCTCCGCCACGATCTGCCAAGCACTAGCAGGGAGAGTGCCCCATCTGTCGCCCGTTCTTCGTAGAATGTCGGTAATCCAACATCTCTTGTCGAATTACCCACAATAGTAGCGCCGTCGAGTCATACGGTCAAGACACGTAGTCGCTCGGCCCTGGGCTACTGGGCGTTGACTTTCGAGAAGCTGCGATGAGAGCTGCGGATGTGCGCGCGGGCGAGGTCGGTCGCAGCTCCAGCGTCCGCACTCCGGATGGCTTCGATGATCCCGCGATGCTCCCGCAGCGACTCGTCGCCCCGCCCGGGCTGACGCGCGGAGCGCGCGTTGCCCAGCAGCATCTGATCCAGCATCGGCTCCCCCGCCCTGAGGATGCGGGAGTTGCCACTGGCCTGCCAGAGGGCGCGATGGAACTCGACGTCGAGCCGGCGGTAGCCGTCGATGTCATCGGCCGCGAGACGCGCTTCCTGCTCATCGCACAGGCGCGCGAGCAACGCGGCCCGATCGGTCGACTGGGACCCGCTCGCTGCGAGTCCGGCTGCCAGAGCATCCAGCGCTTCGCGGAGCTGATATATCTCAGCCGCATCCGCGTCGCCGAGGTCGGGCACGAAGAAGCCACGATGCAGCTGCGAGGCGATCAGCCCCTCGCGTTCGAGGCGCACGAGGGCGGCTTTGATCGGTGTCGCCGACAGCGCCAGCCGATCGGCGATCGGGCGCACGGTCA
The DNA here is from genome assembly GCA_049646915.1 of Microbacterium sp. Taxonomy (GTDB): domain Bacteria; phylum Actinomycetota; class Actinomycetes; order Actinomycetales; family Microbacteriaceae; genus Microbacterium. The sequence goes on along the minus strand of JBARWR010000247.1, from coordinate 5,613 downwards.
CGCGCTCGCCGGGCGCGATCCGGCCATCGAGGATGCGCGCGCGGATGTCCGTGTACGCGGCATCCGCAAGGCTCGAGCGCGCAAGCGGGGCGTCCTCAGGGTCTGTGTGCTCCGGGTGCTCGCTCATCCGTCCCGATTCTAGACGCGGCGACTACAACGACTCGCCCGTCGGCGCACCCGAGCGGTCGAGCAGCGGCAGCGTCACGCCGAGCACGTCGCCGTACTTGTTGCCGGCGCCGGTGTTCAGCAGCACCACCTCGTCGTCCTCGGCGATCCAGCCCGAGCGCCTCAGCGCACCGGCCGCGGCGATGGTCGTCGCACCTTCCGGGCAAGGCAGGATGCCCTCGTCCTCGGCGATCATGTGCAGGGCCGCCATCGTGTCGGCATCGCTGATGCGCACCGCGATGCCGTGGGTGCTGCGCACGGCGTTCAGCACACTCGGGGCACCCAGCATCGGCGAGGGCACGTTGACGCCGAACGCGATCGTTGAGGTGTCGATCAGCGGCTCCACGTTCTCAGCGCCCGACTCGAATGCGCGCACGATCGGATCGCAGCCCTCTGCCTGCACGCTGACCAGTCGCGGCATCCGCCCCTTCTCGATCCACCCCAGCTCCTGCAGCTCGAGCAGTGCCTTGTGGATGCCGATCAGGCCGACACCACCGCCGGTCGGGTAGAGGATGACGTCGGGCACGCGCCAGCCGAGCTGCTCGGCGATCTCCAGGCCCATGGTCTTCTTGCCCTCCACACGGTAGGGCTCCTTCAGCGTGGAGACGTCGAAGTGCTCGCCCTTCGCGACGAGCGACGCGATGGCCTTGCCCGCGTCCGAGATCAGCCCGTCGATGAGCGAGATGTCGGCGCCGGCGAACGACGACTCAGAGCGGTTGATCCGCGGTGCATCCACGGGCTGGATGGCGGTCAGGTCGATGCCGTAACGCGCACTGTAGCTCGCCCAGGCGGCTCCCGCGTTGCCGTTCGTCGGCATCGCGATGCGGGTGATGCCCAGCTCCGCCGCTCGGGCGACGCCGACCGCCGCGCCGCGCGCCTTGAAGGTGCCGGTCGGCAGGGCGGATTCGTCCTTGAACTTCAGCCGGTTCAACCCGAGGCGTCGACCCAGGGCCGGCAGATCGATGAGCGGGGTCATCCCCTCGCCGAAGCCGCGCACTGCATCCGGCTCCTGCACGGGGAGCAGCTCGTGATAGCGCCACAGGTCCTGCGCACGGCCGGCGATGACATCCGGGTTCACGACCTCGCGGACGGCATCGAGGTCATAACGCGCGAACAGCGTCGACCCGTCGGCCGCGAGATTCTGCGGCACCGCGGGGTCATAGACCTCACCTGTTCGACTGCTCGTCAGAGAGGTGAGATAGCTGAACCGTGCCGACATCGTAGAGCCTCCATCGTTTTAGATTTTAAATCTAATCTTGCGGACATCTTACTCCCCCGGCCCCCGCATCTGTCAAAGCCTCGAGGCCAGCAGCTCCGCGAGGTGCATCGTCGGGCGGGCGGTCAGGTCATCGACCTGGATGCGGCAGCTCATGCCGTCGGCCAGCACGACCGCGTCGGGATGCTCGCGCAGACTGGGCAGCAGGTGCGTCTCGGCCACCGCGACGCTGACCTCGTAGTGGCCCTTCTCGACGCCGAAGTTGCCGGCCAGTCCGCAGCATCCGTCCACTCGCGTGACGGTCGCACCGGCTCGGCGCAGCAGCGCTTCATCCACTGCCCAGCCGAGCACGGCGTTCTGGTGGCAGTGCGGCTGCGCGACCACTTCGACGCCAGTGAGGTCCGGCACGGGCAGCTTCAGCTTGGCGACGAGCTCGGCGAAGGTCAGCACGCCGTCGGCCACGCGCTTCGCATCGGGCGAATCGACCAGCTCCAGCACGTCGGAGCGCAGCGTCGCCGTGCACGAAGGCTCCAGGCCCAGGACCGGAACGCCGGAGTCGACATAGGCGGCGAGGCGTTCGACCGTGCGGGTGACCATCGGCTTGGCCTTGTCCAGCTGGCCGGTGGTGATCCAGGTCAGGCCGCAGCAGGCGTCGTCCTGGATCACGCGCGCGTCGATCCCGTTCGCACGCAGGTACCCGAGGGCGGCGACGCCGGAGCTCGGGAAGAAGTGATCGGTGAACGAGTCAGCCCAGATCCAGACATCCGGCTGCCGCTCACTTGCGGTCGCAGCCCGGTCAGATCGCCGCAGGGTCCGCGGCGCGAACCGCGGGATGGAACGGCGCTGATCGATGCCGACCATCCACTTGCCGACGGCCGCCAGCGGCGGGATCCGCGCCGCCAGATTCGCGGCCGTCGCCAGTGGCGCGACCAGCCGCGCCCACAGCGGAAGGCGACCGAGGGTGAGATGCGAGCGCGGACGACGGATGCCACCGACATCGTGCTTCTGATGCAGCACCTCTGACTTGTAGGTCGCCATGTCGACGCCGGTCGGACAGTCGGTCAGACACCCCTTGCAGGCCAGGCACAGGTCCAGCGCCTCATCGACCGCCGCACTGGCGAGACCGTCGCGCAGCAGCCCACCGTCGAGCGCTTCCTGCAGCACCCGCGCCCGCCCACGGGTGGAGTCCTTCTCATTCTTGGTCGCCTGGTACGACGGGCACATCACACCGGCGGCGTGCGGGGCCACGCACTTGCCGACTCCCGTGCAGCGGTTCACGGCCGCGCCCAGATCGCCGCCATCGTGCAGCAGGGTCAGCGCGGTGCGCGGCCGGGCTCGCGGGCGCACCGGACGGAGGTCCTCGGTGATGTCCGCCACCCCGCTCCCGAAAGGATCGGCGATCACGCCAGGATTCATCAGCCCGCGCGGATCGCAGATCCGCTTGACGTCGTCGAACAGGCGCAGGGCGTCGGGCTCATACATGTACGGCAGCAGCTCCGAGCGAGTGCGCCCGTCGCCGTGCTCGCCGGAGATGGTGCCGCCGTACTTCTGCAGGGCGGATGCCGCGGCGTGCATGAAGTCGTGGAACACGGTCGCGGATGCCGGCTCGCCGGGCTGGAATGGGAAGTCGATCCGCACGTGGATGCAGCCGTCGCCGAAGTGCCCGTAGGGGATGCCCTGCAGACCGTGATCGACGAGGAGTGCCTCGAAGTCCCGCAGCCAGGCGCCCAGGTGCTCGGGGGGCACCGCCGAGTCCTCCCACCCCGAGTATGCGGGTGTCGGCAACGAACGTCCGGCGAGCCCGCCACCATCCTCGCGAATCCGCCAGAGTGCGTTCTGCTCGGATGCCGTGGTGACGACGCGCGAAGCGAGGCTTCCGGAGAACGAGATGACCTTCCTGGCGGCATCAGCCACCGCCGCGGAGTCGCCGCCGAGTTCGGCGAACAACCAGCCGGTACCTCTCGGCAGATCGGGGACTACGACTCCCCGACTGCGAACCAGATTGATGATCCTCGCGTCCATGCCCTCCAGTGCGGTCAGTCGCATGTCCGGGCTCTCGTAGGTCGCGATACCGATGCGGATCTGCTGGACGGCATCCGCGGCATGCGCCATGTCGGGATATCCGAGAGCGACGAGCACCCGAGACTCAGGCTCGGTCACCAGGCGCACCGTTGCCCGTGTGACGGTCGCCAGCGTGCCCTCCGTGCCGACGAGGAATCTTGGGATGCTGCGCCGCTCAGGAAGCAGGTGTTCCAGTGAATATCCCGACACCTGCCGTCCGAAGCGTCCGAACTGGGTCCGGATCACGCCGAGATTGCGCTCGGCGAGCGCGGAGAGGTCAGCGGTGATCTCGGCAGTCGCTCGCTCGGAGCCCCAGATCACCTCAAGGTCCTCGACGTTGTCGACCGTGCGGCCGTAGCCGAGCGCCCTCGACCCGCAGGCATTGTTTCCTATCATGCCGCCGATCGTGGCGCGCGTGCGCGAAGACGGGTCTGGCCCGAACCGCAACCCGTGCGGGGCAGCGGCTCGCTGCAGGTCGGAGTGGATCACACCCGGTTCGACGATGGCCGTCCGCGACTCAGGATCCACTGCGAGCACTCGGTCGAGCCCACGTGTGTCGACGACGATCCCCGCACCTATCGCATTCCCTGCGATCGAAGTCCCAGACCCGCGAATGGTCAGCGGCACTCCGAGTCGACGTGAGACCTCATGGACGGCGTACAGCTCATCCACGTGCTGCGCACGTACCACGGCCTGCGGCACGACCCGGTACAGCGAAGCGTCGGATGAGTACATCGCTCGATCGATGTCTTTGACCGAGACGTCCGAAATCCTCTCACTGCGCAACTCTGCGGCGAGATCAACGGCGACGTCAGTCATTCTGCCGCTCCACGAACCGGCACGGAACGACGCTGTGGATCCGTGCCCGCATCCCGTGTCTGTCACGCATGGCATCCTCTCTCTACGACGAGTCCTCCGCACCTCAGATCCGGAGGACGTTCTTGTCCGGAGGATCAATGCGTTGCTATATCAACATATGATGTTACTTTAGCTACAAAGTAGCAGTTGCGAAGCCCGGCATGTGCACTCGAGGATGTCAGCCCCCCCTCCAGAGCGGTTGCACCGTGCGGTGCACGACCGGCGGCACGCTACACCCGTAACATGACGATCCAGTAGTAGCACTCCGGCGAAGTCTAAGGAGACCCGATGGCATTTGTCTGCAGCGCTACCTGGATCGCGAAACCTGGGGAGATTGAGACTGTCGTCGCCGCACTCGCGCGACTGTCCGAAGCATCCCGCGAGGAGCGCGGTAATCTTTACTACCAGGTGTATCAGCGCGCGGAGGAGCCGACGGTGTTTCGCATCTTCGAGGTGTACGCCGACGAGGCTGCCTTCAGCGCGCATACCTCGTCCCAGCACTTCAAACAGTGGGCAACGGGGATGGCGATTCCTGCCCTCCAGACGCGTAAGCGCGACTTCTACGAAACGCTGATCTTCTGAGGCAAGTGGAAGAATTGTGCCACTGGTGCAATGACTCCCCGGTCTCAGGCGAACAGGTCATCGAACGCGTCCAGCCGGATGCGCGGCACGGCAGCCACGGCAGCACCTCCCGCAGGCACCGGAGCAGCGGCCGCGTCGGAGGCCGCGGTGTCGACGACCTCCATCACTTCACGCGCCGTCGCAGTGAGGAACCGGCTCGGCTTGGCGATGACGTGCTTGGCGAGGAACGAGGTCGGATGCGTGGGCAGCCGTGCGGGCGCGTACACGTCGAGCGTGTCGCGCGCCCGGGTCAGCGCCACGTAGAACAGCCGCTGCTCCTCGTCGAGCCCTGCCGACGACGACAGCGCCATGTCCGACGGCATCGCGCCGTCGCAGGCGCGCAGCACATGCACGGCATCCCATTCCAGGCCCTTGGCCGAGTGGATCGTGGAGAGCGTCACCCAGTCCTCGTCGAGGTGCGGCTTCTTCGCCCAGTCGCCGGCCACATTCACCGGGTCGATCGCCTGCTCGCTGACGAAGGTGCGCAGATCGGACTGTCGCGCGGCGGCCTGGGCGATCCCGTCGACATCCGTGACGCGGCGCTGCCAGTCCGGATAGTGTGCGCGCAGCAGCGGGTCGACCGCCCCACGGCAGGCTTCGACCACGTCGACGACGGCCATGGTGGCATCCACCGCGCCCAGCAGCGACAGGGTCGACGCAAGCCCGGTGCGCGCCTTGGCGGGGGCTGCGGC
>JBARWR010000246.1:0-10232 GCA_049646915.1 Microbacterium sp. | reverse complement strand
GGATGTTCAGCTGGATCTGCTTGCCCGAGAGCTTCTCGAGGTCGCCGCGGATGCGCTCGGCCTCGGCTCCACGACGACCGATCACGATGCCCGGACGGGCGGTGTGGATGTCGACGCGGACGCGGTCGCGGGTGCGCTCGATCTCGATGTTCGAGACGCCGGCGCGGTCGAGCTGCGTCTGCAGCAGACGACGGATCTTGATGTCCTCGGCGACGTAGTCGGCGTAACGCTGGCCCGGCTTCGTCGAGTCCGAGAACCAACGCGACACGTGGTCCGTGGTGATGCCGAGGCGGAAGCCGTACGGGTTGACCTTCTGGCCCATTACTTGCTCGCCTTCTTCGTCTTGGCCGCCGCGGCCGCTTCAGCGACCTCGGGCGTGCCCAGCACGACCGTGATGTGGCTCGTGCGCTTCTTGATCTGGAACGCGCGACCCTGAGCACGGGGCTGGAAACGCTTGAGCGTCGTGCCCTCGTCGACGTACGCGTTCTTCACGTACAGGTCCTGCTCATCCAGGAACTCGCCGTCGCGATCGGCCTTGACCTGTGCGTTCGCGATCGCAGCGTGCACGAGCTTGTAGATCGGCTCGCTTGCGCCCTGCGGGGCGAACTTCAGAATGGCCAGTGCTTCCTGCGCCTGCTTGCCCTTGATGAGCGCGACGACACGACGAGCCTTCTGAGGGGTCACGCGAATGTGCTTGACGCGTGCGATGGAATCCACCATTGTTCTCCTCCTCTGTTTCTGTCCAGAGCGTCACCGCGTCAGCGGCGACGGCCCTTCTTGTCGTCCTTCACATGGCCGCGGAAGGTGCGGGTGGGCGCGAACTCGCCCAGTTTGTGGCCGACCATGGCCTCGGTCACGAACACAGGAATGTGCTTGCGGCCGTCGTGGACGGCGATCGTGTGACCCAGCATGGACGGGATGATCATCGACCGGCGGGACCAGGTCTTGATGACGTTCTTGGAACCGGCTTCGTTCTGACCGACCACCTTGCGAAGCAGGTGCTCGTCGACGAAGGGGCCCTTCTTAAGACTGCGTGGCATCTTCCTCTACTCCTACTTGCGCTTCTTGCCGGCGTTGCGGCGACGCACGATGTACTTGTCGCTTTCCTTGTTGGCGTGACGGGTTCGTCCCTCAGCCTGGCCCCACGGGGAGACGGGGTGACGTCCACCGGACGTCTTGCCCTCGCCACCACCGTGCGGGTGGTCGACCGGGTTCATGGCGACGCCACGGACGGTCGGGCGGATGCCCTTCCACCGGTTGCGGCCTGCCTTGCCCCAGTTGATGTTCGACTGCTCGGCGTTGCCGACCTCGCCGATCGTTGCGCGGCAGCGTGCGTCGACGTTGCGGATCTCGCCCGAGGGCAGACGCAGCTGAGCGTACGGACCGTCCTTCGCGACCAGACGCACCGAGGCGCCGGCCGAACGCGCCAACTTCGCTCCGCCACCGGGGCGCAGCTCGATCGCGTGGATCACGGTACCGGTGGGGATGTTCTTCAGCGGCAGGTTGTTGCCCGGCTTGATGTCAGCGCTGGAACCCGACTCGACGACGTCGCCCTGCTTCAGCTTGTTCGGCGCGAGGATGTAGCGCTTCTCGCCGTCGAAGTAGTGCAGCAGCGCGATGCGCGCGGTGCGGTTGGGGTCGTACTCGATGTGAGCGACCTTGGCGTCGATGCCGTCCTTGTCATTGCGACGGAAGTCGATGAGACGGTACTGACGCTTGTGGCCACCACCGATGTGACGGGTGGTGATGCGGCCCTGGTTGTTGCGACCACCGGTCTTCGAGAGCGGACGCAGCAGCGACTTCTCCGGCGTCGATCGAGTGATCTCAGCGAAGTCGGCCACCGACGAGCCGCGGCGACCCGGGGTCGTGGGCTTGTACTTGCGAATAGCCATTATCTGTCCTTATCCCCCGGTCAGCCGACGGCCGTGAAGATGTCGATGGATCCCGACTTCAACGCGACGATGGCGCGCTTGGTGTCCTTGCGCTTGCCGGTGCCGAAACGGGTGCGGCGGGCCTTGCCGACGCGGTTGATCGTGTTGACCGAAGCCACCTTGACACCGAAGATCTTCTCGATGGCGAGCTTGATCTCGGTCTTCGAAGCGCGCGGGTCGACGAGGAAGGTGTACTTGCCCTCGTCGATGAGTCCGTAGCTCTTCTCGGAGACGACCGGGCCCAGGATGATGTCGCGCGGGTCCTTGTTCAGAGCCGTTGCGAGGGTGTTCTGCTCAGTCATGCCGAGACCTCCTCGGTTGAGCCGGTCTTCGAGGCGATGAAGGCCTCGAGTGCGGGCTTGGTGAAGACGATGTCGTCGGAGACGATCACGTCGTAGGCGTTCAGCTGGTCGAAGCTGAGCACGTGCACGTTCGGCAGGTTGCGGACGCTCTTCACGGTCAGCTCGTCGTTGCGCTCGATGACGACGAGCACGTTCTTCGGACCGGCGACGGCGGCGAGCAGGCTCGCTGCGGTCTTGGTCGAAGGAGCGCTGTCGGCGACGAACGCCTCGACTGCGTGCAGGCGCTCACCGCGGAAGCGGTCACTGAGCGCACCCCGGAGGGCGGCGGCGATCATCTTCTTGGGCGTGCGCTGCGAGTAGTCGCGCGGCTGCGGGCCGTGGACGGTGCCGCCACCGCGGTGCTGCGGCATGCGAACCGAGCCCTGACGGGCGTTACCCGTGCCCTTCTGCTTGAAGGGCTTGCGTCCGGAGCCCGCGACATCGCCGCGGGTCTTGGTCGCGTGGGTGCCCTGTCGTGCGGCAGCGAGCTGCGCGACGACGACCTGGTGGATCAGCGGAACGTTGGTCTTGACGTCGAAGATCGAGGCGGGCAGCTCGACGGAGCCTGCCTTCTTGCCGTCGACCGCGAAGACCTCGAGCGCGAGAGTCGAGTCAGCCATGTTCAGGCACCCTTCACTGCGTTGCGGACGAAGACGATGCGGCCACGCGCGCCGGGGACGGCGCCCTTGACGAGCATGAGTCCCTTCTCGACGTCGATGGCGTGCACCGTGAGGTTGAGGACGGTCACGCGCTCGCCACCCATACGGCCGGCCATGCGCATGCCCTTGAAGACGCGGCTCGGGGTCGACGATGCGCCGATGGAGCCGGGCTTGCGGTGGTTGCGGTGTGCACCGTGAGATGCCGAGACGCCCTTGAAGTTGTGGCGCTTCATGACACCCGCGGTGCCCTTGCCCTTGCTGGTGCCGACGACGTCGACCAGCTGGCCCGCCTCGAAGGTGCCGTCGACCGTGAGCTCCTGGCCCAGGGTGTAGTCAGCGGCATCCGCGGTGCGGATCTCGGTGACGTGACGACGCGGCGTGACGCCGGCTGCCTCGAAGTGAGCGGTGAGGGGCTTGTTGACCTTGCGGGGGTCGATCTGGCCGTAGGCGATCTGGACGCCGTTGTAGCCGTCCTTCTCGGGCGTGCGAAGCTGGGTCACCACGTTGGGCGCCAGTTCGATCACGGTGACGGGAACGAGCTTGCCGCTCTCGTTCCACACCTGGGTCATGCCGAGCTTGGTGCCGAGCATGCCCTTGGAAATCTTTGCGTTGATGTCACCCATGTCGATCCTTACAGCTTGATCTCGATGTTGACGTCAGCCGGCAGGTCGAGACGCATCAGCGAGTCGACGGCCTTGGGCGTCGGGTCGACGATGTCGATCAGACGCTTGTGCGTGCGCATCTCGAAGTGCTCGCGGCTGTCCTTGTACTTGTGCGGCGAACGGATCACTGCGATCACGTTCTTCTCCGTCGGAAGCGGCACCGGGCCGACGACAGTCGCGCCCGCACGGGTCACGGTGTCGACGATCTTGCGCGCCGACGTGTCGATGACCTCGTGATCATACGACTTCAGGCGAATGCGGATCTTCTGTCCCGCCATTGTCTGCTCTCTCTCAATAGGCGTCGTACCGTCCGGGACCGGGTGACCCTGGGGCATTGGACGCGCGTCGGCGCTGTTCGCGCCTCGGCACTTGCGCACCGCTGTTCTCTTTTCACCCCGCCGACAGCAGCACGGATGCCGCATGTCATTCAGGTGGGAGTCGTTCTGCTGCCCGTGGCCTAGAACCCTGTGCCTGCTCGCTGGGAGGGGCACCGCCTATGCACTTTCGTGGCAGTGATCCCGCGCATCACGAAGAGCGCAGGAATGTGGAACCTGTCTATTCTGCCATGACGGATTCGTGTACTGCAAACCCGGGCGTGTCGCGCTCTGCGCGAGGGCTGTTCAAGACGCTGGACGGAGCATCCCCATGCTCCGTCCAGCGTCATGTGAGGCCCGGTGGGAGGGGACGCACCGGGCAGGAGGAGTCGACGAGAAGGGATGCCGACTGCCTCGTTCATGGACGCGAATCGAAGCTCGCGCAGACATGACGATGCATCCGTGGTCGGTCCACGCGCTCAGCACAGTGTTCCCCATGATGAATCCCCAGTCATTCCGGATGCTGTGCCCCCACAGCCCCGTGCCGCACAGATCCCCAGGCGGCGATCACAGTCTAGAGGAGATTCGGCTCCGCGGATACAGGCGCCGACAAACTGAAGGCGACGCACCCATCGGGGTGCGTCGCCTTCAGTGAGGGATCGAGTCCTGTCACTCGTTCCCGAGGGACTTGTCCGCGGCGTCGCGGATGTCGTCGATCTTCTCGGATGCGCCGGGCGCGAGCTTCTTGGCGAAGTCCGCCACGCCGTCGAGCACCTTGTCGCTGATGTCCTCGGCCTGCTCGCTGTGGACGGCTGCGTCGACCTTGTCCTTGTTCTGCTCGTACAGATCCTTGCCCTTGTTCACGATGTCATCGAGTCCCATGGGTTTCCTCCCCTGTCGATTGACGCAGTCATCTGCGCAACTACAGTTCTACGCGATCCGGACCGGATACGACAATGGGGCCGAGCCCGAAGGCTCGACCCCATCGACTGAAGCAGATGCTTAGGAGACGACCTTGGTCACCGTGCCGGCGCCGACGGTGCGGCCACCCTCACGAATCGCGAAGCCGAGACCGTCCTCCATGGCGATCGGCTGGATCAGCTCGACGGCCATGTCGGTGGTGTCGCCGGGCATGACCATCTCGGTGCCCTCGGGCAGCGTGATGACGCCGGTGACGTCGGTGGTGCGGAAGTAGAACTGCGGGCGGTAGTTCGTGTAGAACGGGTTGTGACGGCCACCCTCGTCCTTCGAGAGGATGTAGGCAGTGCCCTCGAAGTTCGTGTGCGGGGTGATCGAGCCCGGCTTCACGACGACCTGACCGCGCTCGACGTCCTCGCGCTTGGTGCCACGGAGGAGAAGACCGCAGTTCTCGCCGGCCCATGCCTCGTCGAGCTGCTTGTGGAACATCTCGATTCCGGTGACCGTGGTCTTCTGCGTCGGGCGGATGCCGACGATCTCGACCTCGGAGTTGATGGCCAGCGTGCCGCGCTCGGCGCGGCCCGTGACGACCGTGCCACGACCGGTGATCGTGAAGACGTCCTCGATCGGCATCAGGAAGGGCTTGTCACGGTCGCGCTCCGGGTCCGGAACGCTGTCGTCGACGGCCTGCATGAGCTCGAGGATCGAGTCGACCCACTTCTGCTCGCCCTCGAGCGCCTTCAGCGCCGAGACCTGGATGACGGGAGCGTTGTCGCCGTCGAAGCCCTGCGAGGAGAGCAGCTCGCGAACCTCGAGCTCGACGAGCTCCAGGATCTCCTCGTCGTCGACCATGTCGCTCTTGTTCAGGGCGACCAGCAGGTACGGCACGCCGACCTGCTTGGCGAGCAGCACGTGCTCGCGAGTCTGAGCCATGGGGCCATCGGTGGCGGCGACCACGAGGATCGCGCCGTCCATCTGCGCAGCACCGGTGATCATGTTCTTGACGTAGTCGGCGTGGCCGGGCGCATCGACGTGCGCGTAGTGACGCTTGGGGGTCTCGTACTCGATGTGCGAGATGTTGATGGTGATACCGCGCTGACGCTCCTCGGGAGCGGAGTCGATCGTCGCGAAGTCACGCTGGACGTTCGTGTCCGACGGGTACTTGTCGGCGAGCACCTTCGAGATCGCGGCAGACAGGGTGGTCTTGCCGTGGTCGACGTGACCGATCGTTCCGATGTTGACGTGCGGCTTGGTCCGCTCGAACTTGGCCTTGGCCACTGGGTCCTCCTCAGGACGTTCGTGTAGAGATTGCCGGGCACTGGATTGTGACCGGTTCCCTACTGGTTTCGGTTTCTCAGTTTAGTGGAGAGTGAATGTGAAGTTGTGGGGTACTCCCCGGGCTCCGCGCGGAGCCCGGGGGAGCGAAAGGGCCTACTCGCCCTTGGTCTTCTGGATGATCTCATCCGCAACGGCGCGCGGAACCTCAGCGTAGCTGTCGAACTCCATCGAGTAGACGGCGCGACCCGAGGTCTTCGAGCGCAGGTCACCGATGTAGCCGAACATCTCCGACAGCGGGACCGACGCACGCACGACCTTGACGCCCTGGGCATCCTCCATCGACTGGATCTGTCCGCGACGCGAGTTCAGATCGCCGATGACGTCACCCATGTACTCCTCGGGCGTGCGCACCTCGACCGCCATGAGCGGCTCGAGCAGCACCGGGTTGGCACGACGTGCGGCTTCCTTGAAGCCCATGGAACCGGCGATCTTGAACGCCATCTCCGAGGAGTCGACGTCGTGCGCGGCACCGTCGACGATGGTCGCCTTGACGCCCACCATCGGGTAGCCCGCCAGGACACCGACGTTCATCGCGTCCTGGAAACCGGAATCGATCGAGCCGATGTACTCGCGCGGGATGCGACCGCCGGTGACGGCGTTCACGAACTCGTACGTCTTCTCGCCGTCGAGGTCGAGAGGCTCGATGTTGAACTGGATCTTCGCGAACTGACCCGATCCACCCGTCTGCTTCTTGTGGGTGTAGTCGTGCTTCTCGACGATCTTCTTGATCGTCTCGCGGTAGGCCACCTGAGGCTTTCCGACGTTCGCCTCGACGCGGAACTCGCGCTTCATGCGGTCGACGAGGATGTCCAGGTGCAGCTCGCCCATGCCTTTGATGGTCGTCTGACCGGTCTCGGGGTTGAGCTCCGTGCGGAAGGTCGGGTCCTCTTCAGCGAGCTTCTGGATCGCGAGACCCAGCTTCTCCTGATCGGCCTTGGTCTTCGGCTCGATCGCGACCTCGATCACGGGCTCCGGGAAGGTCATCGACTCGAGGATCACCGGGTTCGCCGGGTCGGCCAGGGTGTCACCGGGGGTGGTGTCCTTCAGACCGATGACGGCGTAGATGTTGCCCGCGGTGAGCGAGTCGACCGGGTTCTCCTTGTTGGCGTGCATCTGGAAGATCTTCCCGATGCGCTCCTTCTTGCCCTTGGTCGAGTTGATGACCGCAGAGCCGGAGTCCAGGTGACCCGAGTACACGCGCACGTAGGTGAGGCGTCCGAAGAACGGGTGCACCGCGACCTTGAACGCGAGAGCCGAGAACGGGTCGTTGGCGTCGGGGTGACGCTCGACGACCTTCTCTTCGTCCTTCGGGTCGTGGGCCTCGATGGCACCCACGTCGAGGGGGTTCGGAAGGTAGTCGACGACCGCGTCGAGCATCGGCTGCACGCCGCGGTTCTTGAACGCCGAGCCGCACAGGACCGGGTAGATCTCGTTCGCGACGACCAGCTTGCGGATGGCGCCCTTGATCTCGGCGACCGTGAGCTCCTCGCCGCCGAAGAACTTCTCCAGCAGCGCGTCGTCGGTCTCGGCGACGGTCTCGAGGAGCTGCTGACGGTAGTCGTCGGCCTTCTCCTTGAGGTCGGCGGGGATCTCCTGGACCTCGTACGAGGCGCCCATGGTCACATCACCCTTGGAGTCACCGGGCCAGACCAGCGCACGCATCTCGACCAGATCGATGACGCCCACGAAGTCGTTCTCGGCACCGATGGGCAGCTGGATGACCAGCGGCTTGGCACCGAGACGGTTCACGATGGTGTCGACGGTGTAGTAGAAGTCGGCGCCCAGCTTGTCCATCTTGTTGACGAAGCAGATGCGGGGCACGTCGTACTTGTCGGCCTGACGCCACACCGTCTCGGACTGGGGCTCGACGCCCTCCTTGCCGTCGAAGACGGCGACGGCACCGTCGAGGACGCGGAGCGAGCGCTCCACCTCGACCGTGAAGTCCACGTGTCCGGGCGTGTCGATGATGTTGATCTGGTTCTTGTTCCAGAAGCAGGTCACGGCGGCAGACGTGATCGTGATGCCGCGCTCCTTCTCCTGCTCCATCCAGTCGGTCGTCGAAGCGCCGTCGTGGGTCTCGCCGAGCTTGTGGTTGACACCCGTGTAGAACAGGATGCGCTCGGTGGTGGTGGTCTTGCCGGCATCGATGTGCGCCATGATGCCGATGTTGCGGACCTTGCTCAGGTCTGTGAGCACTTCTTGTGCCACGGGGGTTCCTCCGGGATGGTTCAGGAACGAACAGAGAGTGGGAGCGGATGCCGCGGCGGCGGCATCCGCTCAGCCCATTACCAGCGGTAGTGAGCGAATGCGCGGTTCGACTCGGCCATCTTGTGAGTGTCTTCGCGGCGCTTGACCGCGGCACCCAGGCCGTTCGATGCGTCGAGGATCTCGTTCTGCAGACGCTCGGTCATCGTCTTCTCACGACGACCCTTCGCGTAGCTGACCAGCCAGCGCAGCGCGAGGGTGTTCGCGCGATGCGGCTTGACCTCGACCGGCACCTGGTAGGTCGAGCCGCCGACGCGGCGGCTGCGGACCTCGAGGGTCGGGCGCACGTTGTCGAGCGCCTTCTTGAGTGTGGCGACGGCGTCCTGGCTGTTCTTCGCCTCGACGCCGCGGAGGGCGCCGTAGACGATCGACTCAGCGAGCGACTTCTTGCCGTCGACGAGGATCTTGTTCACCAGCGAGGTGACGATGGGCGCGCCGTATACCGGGTCGTTGACGACGGGGCGCTTGGGTGCAGGTCCCTTACGAGGCATTCTGACTCAACCCTTCTTCGCGCCGTAGCGGGAACGAGCCTGCTTACGGTTCTTGACGGCCTGGGTGTCGAGTGCACCGCGGACGATCTTGTAGCGGACACCGGGGAGGTCCTTCACACGACCACCGCGGACGAGCACGAGCGAGTGCTCCTGCAGGTTGTGGCCCTCACCGGGGATGTAGGCGGTCACCTCGGTGCCGTTGCGGAGCTTCACACGAGCGACCTTGCGCATCGCCGAGTTCGGCTTCTTCGGTGTGGTGGTGTACACGCGGGTGCACACGCCGGCCTGCTGCGGGTTCGACTTCAGAGCGGGCGCCTTGGTCTTCGAGACCTTGGGCGAACGTCCCTTGCGAACCAACTGCTGAATAGTTGGCACGTTCTCTCCTAATAGTGCTGCACGGTGACAGCGTGATGGGTGTCACATCATGACCCACCGGCAGAGCGGAATCGCCCTGCTTTTGATGTGATGGGTATGCCGTGGAGGCGAATCGGCGGTGCCGACGCCCTGCGTGTGCGCACAGCTGCGCGCACACCCGATCAAGTGTAATCCCGCGTAACCTTCCCGGTCAAATGCCGCAAGGAGCCACGCCGATCATCTCAGATCGCGCACGCGGGCGACCACTCCCCTCTCGGCGCCCTCGCGTCGCTCCCCTGCGACGGCGATGATCAGCAGCACCGCGCCGACGGTGGCGAGGGTGATCCACCAGGGCATGGACTCGATGCCACGGCCGAGCTGCACCGAGAAGACGAACACGTTCTCGACCGGCAGCACGACGAGTCCGATGATGAACGGCGCGGCCAGACGGCGGGCGGCGCCGAGCAGAATGGCCGCGAGGGCGAGCGCCATCACGAGGATCGCGCGCCAGGTGAGCGGGTCGGTGAACGTCGAGACGATGGAGGCCGACATCATCACGATCAGTCCGGGGGCGAGCAGCGGCCAGGAGCCGCGCCAGCCGTGCGGCCAGGAATCCATGCTCGAGACGCCGTCGGCACCCGCGCCTCTCCGCAGCTCGAGGGCGCCGGCGACGAGCAGGAACGCCCCGAGCGGCAGCGAGAACATCTCCACGCGCAGCTCGCGCGGACTCCACGCCACCACCGCCGTCACGAACGCGATGCCGAACAGCAGCCATACCGGTGGCAGCGCGAGGGCCGGATGCCGTTCCGAGCGCGAATCGTCGGTCGTGACCGCAGCCGCGGCGCGCAGCATGACGAGCAGCCAGCAGATCATCAGCGTCCACATACCCCAGATCACGAACCAGTCGCGGGCGATCGACGGCCAGATGCCGATGGCCAAGGCGAGGGCCGCCGGTGCAC
>JBARWR010000245.1:0-4158 GCA_049646915.1 Microbacterium sp. | reverse complement strand
CCGAGGCGACGACCACCAGCGGCCTGCTGCCGTCCCACGTGGTGATGCGGCGCAGCGCCTCCAGGCGGCGACCGACGGTGTCAGGGCTGGGGCTCAGCCGTTCGTGCGGCAGCGTCTCCCAGGCCGGGAACGCGAGGATCTCGGCATCGGCCAGATAGGAGCCGAGCGCGGCGGCGACCGACTCGGCCCGTCGCCCGGTCGGCGTCACGACGAGAACGGATGCCGGACGGCCAGCCTGCGCGCGTCTGTCGAGGAGACCTGCGATGACCGGAGCATCCAGCCCGTCCACCACCGCGATCTCGGCATCCGTCTTCGCCCAGGTGAGGGCATCGCGGTACAGGTTCGCCTCTTCCAAGGCGCGCAGAATCCCCGGAACAGTCACCGGAGAAGTCTAGTCGTGCGCGCCGACACCAGGGTCGACGGGTGGGCCCAGCGCGCCGTCACGCAGGACGCCGGTCGGCGGTGGCCGCCCAGGCCGCGAGTCCGAAATACGCCAGTGCCGGAGCGCGCCTGAGCAGTCCACGCGACGAGACGCGCGCGCCCACCAGACGGCTGACGCCGCCGGCCGCCAGGCAGTAGAACAGGTCGCAGAGCAGGCCGATGACGGCGAAGATCACCCCGAGCGCAAGCAGCTGCACCCATACCGTGCCGGCAGGGTCCACGAACTGCGGCAGGAACGCGAGGAAGAACAGGATCACCTTCGGATTCGCCACTCCGAGAAGGAATCCCCGCGCATAGGCGCGCTGCCATGATTCCTGCGGTGCGGCGGCGGGGGCTTCGGCATCCGGACGGTGCCGAAGACTCTGGATCCCCAGCCAGATCAGGTAGGCGACGCCGAGCCACTTCAGCAGCTGGAAGAGGACGGCGCTCGTGGCGATGACGACTCCGAGGCCGGCGGCGGTCGCAACGCCGAACAGGAGCGTCGCCGTCTCCACCCCGAGCGCCGAGCGCCATGCCGTCCGGGGGCCTCGCGTGAGTGCCGTCGTGACGAGGAACACGACGTTCGGCCCCGGCATCAGCGCCAGACCGAAGGCGGCGAGGCAGAACACCATGAGGGCGGAGAAGGACAATCCTGGCATCATCCGCCGCAGTCTACGCCTGGGGTCGGACACCGTCGAGCAGCAGCTCGGCGACCGCCTCCGGAGCTTCGCGCATCGCGTTGTGGCCGGTCGGGATCTCGTGCACACGCCAGCCCGGGTCGACTTCGAGTCGCGCGCGCAGGCCCGCGAACGGGGTGCCGCTCTCCCATCCGGAGCAGTAGATGAACTCGCGCCGGGGAATGCTCTCGACAGCTCCGGTCAGTCGGATGCGCTGCACGAGCGAGGCCAGCGGATGAGGGCGGCGCCGAGCCTCCCCGCCGTCCGGGGCTCGAAACGGCGGGCGAACGGCATAGCCCGTTTCGGCCGCCCCGTCGATGAAGGCCCGCCGATAGGCGTCCGTCGTCGACGACCAGCAGGAGTCGCCGTCGCGGGGGACGTACGCGTCGAGATGCACCAGGCGGGAGACTCGCTCGGCCACCCGATCCGCGGCTGCCGAGATCACCATCCCGCCGTAGCTGTGTCCGACGAGCGTCGCCTCGGTGATCCCGCGCGTCTCCAGGACCCGGACGACGTCGTCCGCGTGCGTGTCGAGGTTCGCACGTGCCACCGTCTCGTCGTCATGATCAGACCCCAAGCCGGTCAGGGTCAGGGCGTGCACGGTGTGGCCTGCGGCCTCCAGCAGCGGAGTCACGGCCTCGAATGCCCAGGAGCCGTGCCACGCTCCGGGGACGAGAATGAACGTCGCCATCGCTGCGTCTACGCGCTCTGGAGCGCGACCTCGTCGGCTGGAGTGATCGGCGTTCCGGTTCCTGTGGTGATGAGCGTGCGCAGGCTTTCGAGCGCGTGACGCGACCAGCCCACCGAGCAGCCTTCGTAGCAGTCCAGCTCCGGGGTGAGGCCGACGTGGGTGAAGGTCAGTCGCGATCCGTCATCCGTCGGCTCGATGTCGAAGGTGATGTCGCTGCCGGCCCACTCGTCGGTCTCCGGCGAGGAGGCGAACCAGTTCTCGATGACATGCCAGACGATGCGCCTGTGCGGCGTCAGCTCGGTGATCCGCGCATGCGTGCGGTGGATCCCCGGCACCTCGTAGATGAACTCGCCCCGTCGATCCGTGTCGCCCGAGATGCGCTGCGACCACCAGCCGCGCACGTCGATGACCGCGTCGTACACCTCGCCCGGAGAGCGCGGCACATCGTAGGAGAAGGTGTAGTCGGTTCCGGTCATGGTTCGTCGATCCTTTCGTCGGCTTCTCTGCCCTGCTTGCATCAAGCAAGTGCACCTACTTTGACATGACTCCCTTTCATGATGCAAGCGATTCGCTAGAATCAGGATCATGTTGGGCAGAACGTATGACGGCGAGGTGTGCTCCATCGCTCGATCGCTGGAGGTCATCGGCGAGCGCTGGACCCTCTTGATCATCCGCAACGCCCTCTTCACGGGGGTCACGAGATTCGGAGATTTCCAGCGGCGTCTCGGCATCGCGACTAATGTCCTCACCTCGCGACTCGACAGCCTGATCGCCGCCGGAGTCATGGAGAAGTCCTCCACCGCGACGAGTGCGGAGTACCTGCTGACAGCGAAGGGCCGTGACCTCAGCGGGGTGCTCGTCGCGCTCACGGACTGGGGCGACCGCTGGGCCGCGCCCGACGGCCCGCCGATCATCTACCGTCACGACAGCTGCGAAGGTGCGGTGCACAGCGAACTCTCCTGCGACAGGTGCGGCGCCCGACCGCGTGCAGTCGCAGCGTCGCGCGGCCCTGCCATGCCTGAAGAGCGGTGGACGGGTGCCGCCCAGTGACGCGCTGCGCTAGTCCCCGGCAGCGTCTCGGTTCCGCGCGGCACGGAATCCCTCGACGGCCAGCAACGTCAGCGCGACGGCGAGGATCGCGTAGACAAGGGCGTCCGCACCCTGCATCCGCTCTCCGAGTACGAACGCCACGGCGACCAGCATCACCGGCTCGACGTAGCTGAGCAGACCGAACACCGGCATCGTCAGCATGCTCGACGCCCCGAGGTACAGCACCATCGCGATCCCGCCGAAGAAGCCGACCGCCGCCAGGCCCGCCAGCTCGCGCACCATCGGGGACCCCGGCCCTGCCATCAGCAGGATCGCCACCGCGACCGGGGACAGCACGGCCAGCTCGACGCCGAACACGATCGGACCGTCGAGTCCGAAACGCTGCCGCAGCACGAAGTAGACCGCGTAGAAGATGCAGATCACCCACGTCACCCACGACAGCTGCGGTGTCGCGAGAAGCTTCACGGCAACGGCGATCGCAGCCAGGCTCACGACCCACCACTGCATCCGGCTGACGTGCGCACGCATGATGAAGCGACCGCACAGCACCAGACTGATCGGCAGCAGCAGGTAGCCGAGTGCGGCGCCGAGCCCGTCTCCGTTCATCGGGGCCCACATGAACAGCCACAGCTGCACACCGACGATCGCCGTCAGCAGAAGGGCGAGCAGAGGCATCCACCAGCGTGAGCGCAGCCGCCGGAAGTACAGCCGCAGCGCCCCCCGGGTCGCGGGATGCCACAGGGCGAACACATAGAGGGCGAGGGTCAGGAGCACGCGCCACGAGAACACGACCTCGGGGGATGAGCTCAGCGCACCGGCGATATAGAAGATGCCGGCGAAGAGCACGGAGGCGAGCAGTGACGCGGCGATGCCCTTCGGCGATGAACGCTGCATCGGCCCCTGCCGTCCTCGTCGGTCACGCGGCGGAACCGCCACGTTCAGAAGCCTACCGAGCGCGCCTCTACGCTGGTGCGATGGAACCCGTCACCCTGCGCACCGAGCGGCTCGTTCTCAGCATCCCCACCGTCGACGACGTCGACGCGATCACCGCCGCCTGCCAAGACCCCGAGGTGCCGCGCTGGACCACCGTGCCGAGCCCGTACACGCGCAAGGATGGCGAGGATTTCGTCGAGCTCGTCGCCGGCTGGTGGGCGGACGGCGTCGAGACCGTCTGGGCGATCCGGCGCGACGGCGCGTTGGCGGGGATGATCGGCCTGCACAGGATCACTTCGCACCCGCACGGCGGCGAGGCCGAGATCGGCTACTGGGGCACGGCCGCACACCGCGGCCAGGGGATCATGGGCGAAGCCGGACGCGCGG
>JBARWR010000244.1:0-2884 GCA_049646915.1 Microbacterium sp. | reverse complement strand
GTCCTGGCTTGGCGTTGGCCTCGTGCACGACGAACGGCACCTTCTCGCGGCGAGCGGCGACGTAGGCGGGAGCTGCGGCGTATCCGCCGAAGCCGACGACGACATCGACGCCGTGGGTGCGGATGTGCGCGCGCACCTGGGCCACGGCGCGGCGGAAGCGGATGGGAAAGGCCACGGCCGCGCGATTCGGGCGTCGTGGGAACGGCACCTTGTCCACGACGAGCAGCTCATAGCCGCGGGCGGGCACGAGCCGGGACTCGAGACCCTCCTTCGTGCCGAGCACGAGCACGTCGGCGTCGTCGCGCTCGCGAAGACGATCGGCGACGGCGAGCAGAGGATTGACATGGCCGGCGGTTCCCCCACCGGCCAGAAGATAGGTGGTCACCGAGTGACCTTACCCTTGCGACCTGCGCTCCCGCGTCCAGCGGTCGCCTTCTCGGCGGCCGGGATCGTGCGCGCGAACGCCAGCAGCACGCCGCATGCGATCATCACCGACAGCAGCGATGTGCCGCCCTGCGACATGAACGGCAGCGGCACGCCCATCACGGGCAGGATGCGCAGCACGACGCCGATGTTGAAGAGCGCCTGCCCGATGATCCAGACCACGATTCCACCCGAGGCGATGCGGATGAAGGGATCGTCGGTCTTGCGGATGATGTGGAACGCTCCGACGGCGAACACGCCGAACAGCGCGAGCACCAGCAGGCAGCCGAGCATGCCCAGCTCCTCGCCGATGATGGCGAAGATGTAGTCGTTCGAGGCGGCCGGCAGCCAGTACTTCTCCTGCGAGTTGCCCAGCCCCACCCCGAAGAAGCCGCCATTGGCGAGCCCCCACATGCCGTGCACGGCCTGGTAGCACTCGTTGGTCGGGTCGCAGGCGCTGGGGTCGAATGCCGCGAGGATGCGCTTCATCCGGTTGTCACTGGTCAGCGCGAAGCCCAGCACCGCCACCAATCCGCCGAGCAGCGGCAGGATGAACAGCCTCAGCTTCGCCCCGGAGAAGAACAGGCATCCGAGCACGACGAGCACGAGAACCATCACCGTGCCCAGGTCGTCTCCGGCGATCACCGTGCCGATCGCGAGGACGGAGACCGGGACCACCGGGATGAACACCTGGTGCCACGTGCCGAGCTTGTTCTGCTTGCGCAGCAGAACGAACGCGATCCAGATCGCCAGCACGAGTTTGAGGAACTCGGAGGGCTGCAGCTGACCGAGGCCGGGGATGTTCACCCAGTTCCGGTTGCCGTATGAGGTCACGCCCAGCCCCGGTACGAACACGAGAAGCTGGAACATGACGGCCACGATCAGCGCCGGCCAGGCGATCTTGCCGAAGAACGGGATCGGCAGCCGGCTCACGACGAGCATCAGTGGGATGCCGATGACCGCGAACACGCTCTGTTTCAGTCCCGCCTCCAGCGGTGCCGTCGGGTTCGCGCTGGTGGCGGAGAGCACCATGACCACGCCGAAGATAGTGAGCAGCACCGCAGTCGACGCGATCATCACGAACTCGGTGGACGGCGGGGCGAAGAGCCTGCCGAGCGAGACGCGTGCCGCGAGACCGCGAGCGTCAGTGCGCGGCGGGTGAGCCGTCTGCGTCATCTGCGCTCCCCCGTCCGATCCAGTCGCGCACCGCCTGGGCGAAGCGCTCTCCCCTGTCCGCGTAACTGGAGAACTGGTCGAAGGATGCCGCTGCGGGGGCCAGCAGAACCGTGCCCTCGCCGTCGAGCATCCTCGTCGCCAGCTCCACGACGCGATCCATGACCCCTCCAGTGTCGCCAGGGACCGCCTCGTAGACCGGCACGTGCGGCGCGTGTCGCTGGAATGCCGTCAGCACCGGTTCACGGTCGACGCCGATGACGATCGCGCCGCCTGCCGTGCCGCCGGCACCCGAGACCACTTCGCCGAGGTCGACGCCCTTCAGGTCTCCCCCGACGACCCAGATGGCACCGGGGTACGCGCGCAACGACGAAGCCGCGGCGTGCGGGTTGGTGGCCTTGGAATCATCGACCCATCGGATGCCGCGATGCTCGGCGACGATCTGGATGCGGTGCGCGTCCATCGTGAACGTCTGCAGGGCATCGTGGATCGCCTCGGGCTCCACGCCGAGCGAGCGCGCGAGCGCGGACGCGGCGAGGATGTTCTGCACGACGTGGGGCGCGGCGAGCCCCGCGGCGCGCAGCTCGTCGACCGTGGTCAGCTCCAGCGCGCTGTGCCGTCGATCGTCGTGGAAGGCGCGGTCGACGAGGATGCCGTCGACAACGCCCACATCGCTCGGACCCGGTGTTCCGAGATCGAATCCGATGGCACGAGCGCCTTCGATGACATCCGCCTCCTCCACCATCCGCTGGGTGGCGAGGTCGGACTTGTTGTAGACGCACGCGACCTTCGTGTGCCGATACACGAAGGCTTTGGCCGCGCGGTACGCATCGGCGCTGCCGTGCCAGACGAGGTGATCGTCGGCCAGGTTGAGGCAGGTGGTCGCGTAGGGCACGAGCTGGCCGGCGGGAGCGGACTGGCCGATGTACCAGAGCTGATGACTGGAGAGCTCCACCACGAGCACGTCGAACCCGCCCGGGTCGCGCACGGCGTCCAGTACGGGGACGCCGATGTTTCCGCAGGGGGCGGCCCGCAGACCGCCTGCGTTCAGCAGGGTGGCCGTGATCTGAGTGGTCGTCGTCTTGCCGTTGGTGCCGGTGATGAGCACCCAGTCCGCAGGCGTGCCGTCGGCGCGGACGACCTTGTCGCGCACGCGCCAGGCGAGCTCGACGTCGCCCCAGAGCGGGATGCCGCTCTGCTGCGCCCAGACGATCACCGGATGCGAGGGCGAGAACCCGGGCGACGCGATGATCACCTCGGGGGCGAAGTCGCGCAGCGAGTCGGGCAC
>JBARWR010000243.1:0-2997 GCA_049646915.1 Microbacterium sp. | reverse complement strand
AGGTCAGCCAGCGTCCGCGCATCCCCGGCCCGGCAGAACTCGCCTGGTTCGAGGCTGCGCTGGCAGTCATGTCAGAACTTCCGCTGCGCGGGGGCGAGAAGCTCGACGCGCTCACGCTGCTGGTCGGTCACGTGATGTCGCTCGCACGGCGGCAGGGGCAGGGCTCGGCATCCGAAGCGGACCTCGCCCACGGACTCGCACCGATCCTCCGTGCGCACGCGGACTCCTACCCGCAGACGGCCGCCGCCTTCTCCGAGAGCGCCGAGCAGGGAGCACAGGACGATGCGCTCCGCTTCGGCATCGATCGCATCCTCGACGGCATCCGGATGCTCATCAGCGAACGCCGCACCTCCGGGGCCTGAGCCTCAGGTGCGGCGGGTCCGCGCAGAAGCGCCCTCAGTCGAGCTCCTCGATGCCCTCCAGCCGGATCTGATCGAGATCGAGGCGCGCCGAGATCCGGTGCACCACGAGGTCGTCGATCGCGCCGGAGCGGCGCAGGCCGCGGAGCACCTCGCGCTTCTGCTCGAGCATCGCGAGCTTCAGCCGGGAGTACTCGTCGTGACGGATGAGCGGGGAACGCTGCTCGAGGTCGACATCCGTCGACGTCGCGACCATCTGCAGCGTCGTGCCCTCGACCGCGGTGGCAGAGGTGCTCGGCTCCGCCTGGCCGTCCGCCAGCGGGTCCGGCGAGTCCAGCAGATCCTCCATGGCTCCGACCTCGGCGTCGATGAGCGCCCGTTCCCGGGCCATGGATCGGGCATTGGCGAGTTCGAGCATCTCATAGCCGTCGCGGCGCACCCGATCGCGCACCTCATCGCTGATCCCGTGCTCGGCGGCCAGTGAATCGAGCGCCGCCATCGCCGCACCGGTGATCGAGCGCTCGGCGAGTTCGAACTCCTCATCCTCGCCGTGATCGGCGGGGTACCTCGCCCAGCGGACGACGGCCGGAAGCAGCGGGCCCTGCACGAGAAGGCTGAGCAGGATCACGCCCGCCGTGACGAAGACGACGTCATCACGGCCGACGAGTGCGGTGCCGTCCGGCGCAACGAGCGGGACCGAGAGGGCGATCGCCAGCGAGACGGCTCCACGCATCCCTGCGACAGTGCTGACGATCTGCATCCGGGTCCTCAGCCCCCGCGGGTGCGCCGAGGTGGCGCCCATCATCTGGAACGGGACGGCGAGCAGCTGGAACAGGAACCGCACGACGAGCAGCACCGCCCAGACTGCGATCGTGGCGAGACTGAGCCAGCCGATGGTCTGCAGGGATGTCTGGTGCACGACCCACTGCACCTCGAGGCCGATCAGCACGAAGAGCGCACCGTTGAGCATGAAGACCCCGAACGGCCAGGCCGCCTGGGCCTGACGGCGAGAAGCGGCGCTGGTGACCTGCGGGCTGAGGTACGCGGCGATGAGCCCGGCGACGACCACGGAGAGCACCCCGGAGGCATGGATGAGCTCGGCGAGCATGAACGCCGTGAACGGCAGCAGCAGCATCGTCACGTTGATCGCTATCGTGGTGCGCACCCGGCGCAGCAGCAGCCATGCGGCGGTAGCCGTGACGACGCCGACCGCGATGCCGCCCAGGTACGAGACGAGGATCGTCCACGTGACCACCAGCGGGGTGACCTGCCCGCCGACCGCGATCGACACCGCGATCGCGTACAGCACGAGCGCTGTGCCGTCGTTCGTCAGGCTCTCCGCCTTGAGCTTCATGAACGTGCGCCGCGGCAGCAGTCTTCCGAGCGCCGCGACGGCCGTGGCGTCCGGCGGGGCGACCGCAGCGCCGAGGATCAGCGCGATCTCCCAGGGCATCCCGAACAGCACCGCTACTCCCGCGACCGCGAACGCCGACGCGACGACCAGCAGCGTGCTCATCGGCAGGATGTGGCGGAAGTCGCGCCGGATCGAACGCAGCGAGGTGGTGAGACTCTCCCAGAACAGCATCACCGGCAGGAACAGCAGCAGCACGGTCTCGGGCGGCAGCTGCACCTCGCGCAGCGCAGGAACGAATCCCAGCAGCAGTCCGAACACGACCAGCACCAGGGGCAGCGCCAGCCGCACACGGGGCGCCAGCAGCGTTCCCGCCAGAATCGTCAGTCCCAACAGGACCGTGATCTCCAGACCTTCCATGCGCATCACCCCTCTGCCGTCGCGGGCGTGCGCGCAACGTGCTCAGAGCACAGCGCCCGACAAGGAAACGGTATTCCCGCCAGGTCGACGGCGAAAGGGGATCATGCGCAGGTCAGCTGCTCGCACTGTAATCCGGCAGCTCCTGGAGGGTCCAGGTGTTGCCGTCGGGGTCGTCGAAGGTGACGAAGCGTCCCCAGGCCTGCTCGTCGACACCGTCCGCGTCGACACCGGCCGCCCGCAGCTGCGCCAGAGCGCCGTCCGCGTCGGGTACGACGACCTGGATGGTGTTCTGCTGCCCCGGCTCGAGATCGATGCCGAGACCCGTGCCGAAGGCGATCGAGCACGCCGACCCGGGCGGAGTCATCTGCACGAAGCGCAACCCCTCGAACGGCGTCTGATCATGATCGGCGTTGAAACCGATCTTCACGTAGAAGTCCTTCGCGCGGTCGACGTCTGCGACCGGCACGAAGATGAGTTCGATCTTCCAATCCATCGTGCACTCCTCCTGGCGGGCATCGGCGCCCGACCGCTTCCGACGCTACGCGGGGGCTCCGACATCGCAGAAAGAACAGAAAGCACAGAATGAACAGAGACAGAGCCGAATCAGATCCAGCCCTTGTCCTGTGCGATCCGCACGGCCTGCGCACGATTCGAGGCCCCGACTTTACTGATCGCCGCAGACAGGTTGTTGCGCACGGTTCCGGCCGAGAGGAAGACCTCGGAGGCGATCGCCGCGGCGCTGCGTCCGTCGGCTGCGAGCCTCAGCACCTGCCGCTCGCGCTCGCTGAGCGGATTGGTCCCCTCGAACAGGCTGGCCTCGGCGAGCGCCGGATCCACCACGCGCAGACCCGCGTGCACCCGGCGCAC
>JBARWR010000242.1:0-2983 GCA_049646915.1 Microbacterium sp. | reverse complement strand
GTCTGCTGCACGCCCTGCAGGTGCCGGCCTTCGTCGAGACCGAGCGATTCGACGTGGTCGCGGTCAACGCCGCCGCGCGAGCCCTCTCACCGCGGTTGACCGTGGGCCGCAACCGTCTGCGCGACCTCCTCCTGGACGACGAGGAGCGAGCGCTGATGCCGGCGTGGAAGCGGGCGACCGAGTGCCTGGTCGGGAACCTGCGCCAGACCATGGGAGAGGACATCGCGGACTCCGACCTCATCAGGCTCGTCTCCGAGCTGTCGGAGTCCAGTCCCGGATTTCGAGCGGCATGGGCCCGGCATGACGTGCAGGGCCAGTACGGCGACCGGATCACGCTGGATCATCCACGGGTCGGCACGCTCACCGTCAACCGGGAGCGGATGGCGATCGATGGCACGCACGGGCTGCTCCTGGTCACTCTGCATGCCGATGCCGGCACCCCCGATGCGGACAAACTCGCAGCGCTGACACACCAGGGGTGAGGTGTCCGGCGGCAGACGATGTCAACCCCCTCGATCGCGCTGACACCCCGCGGGTAGCTTGACGGACATGTTCGATCGCCGCTGTCCGCGGCGAGGAGTGAGGAGACAGCATGGCCGACACGAAGAAGAAGAAGACTGCGACCAAGAGCACCGCGACCAAGCCGGCCGCCAAGCCCACGCGGCGCCAGAACGCCGAGAAGGGATTCACGGCATCGCCGACGCTCACGACGAACCTGCAGGCGGTGCTGGCCGACCTGATCGAGCTGTCGCTGCAGGGCAAGCAGGCGCACTGGAACGTCGTGGGCCGCAACTTCCGCGACATGCACCGTCAGCTCGACGAGATCATCGAGGCGGCCCGCACGTTCAGTGACACGGTCGCCGAGCGTATGCGGGCCCTGCACGCGACCGCCGACGGACGCAGCGCGACTGTCGCGCAGACGACGTCGCTGCCGCAGTTCCCTGCCGGAGAGGTGTCGACCGAGGAGACCGTCGGGCTGATCACCGAGCGACTGGAAAGCACGGTCGCCACCATGCGCGATGTGCACGACCAGGTCGATGAGGAGGACCCGACCTCGGCCGACATCCTGCACGCGATCATCGAGAAGCTCGAGCAGTTCGCCTGGATGGTCAGCGCCGAAAGCCGCACACCCGCCGGACGCTGACCCTCTCGCCGATCTCGAACCGCCCGCAGACACGTCTCGACACGACGCGAACTTGTCTGCGGGCGACTGCGTGAATACGGTGATCAAGGCGGATCGCACAGTCGGTGCGACGGCCGATCACCGTGAGACACGCAGGAGAGCAGGCCCCAGTGACGCAGATCAGCACTTTCGAGTCCGATGGCCGCGCCGTGCCGTTCGCCGATGAGGGCGAGGGACCGGTCACTCTGACTCTGGTCACGAACCGCGATCTTCAGGCCGACGGTCTCGGCGTGGTCTCGCACTACCTCGCCGAAGAGGCCGGCTTCCGCGTCGTGCGGATCGGTGCGCGGGCGCAGGCGGATGCCCTCTCCGAGAGCGTTCGCGCGGCTGATGCGCTCGCCGTGCTCGATCACCTCGGCATCACCGATACGTGGATCGGCGGTCACGGCACCGGCGGCACCATCGCGCGGGTGTTCGCGGCGGAGCATCACGAGCGCGTGAACGGTCTGCTGCTGCTGGGCGTCGAGGATGCTGAGATCGCGTTGGCACCCGGCATCCCGGTGCTCATCATCCAGGCATCCGACGATGAGGTGACGCCCGCCGCCCACGCCGAGCGTCTGCAGGCCACGGCGCCCGAGCGCGCCAGCATCACGCGCATCCCGCACGCCGATCACTACTTCCCGGCCACGCATCCCATCGAGACCGCCGTCGTGATCGAGGAGTACCTCGACTGGGATTGACCTGGCTGATGCTCGAGCGGTCGGGCACGCACGCGAGATACTGGAGCGGACGGCGACGCCGCCGAGCCATGATCAGGAGGAGCGGGCGATGAGTGCGATCGAGGCGACGGAGCGGGAGCCGACCTCCCCGGTGCGTCATGCGGTCGCTCACCTGTCACCCGGATACTTCGCCGCGGTGATGGGCACGGGAATCGTGTCCATCGGACTGCACGCCGCCGGCATCCGCTCACTCTCCATCGCGCTCCTTTGGGCGGCGGCCGTGCTGTACGTCAGCCTGTGGGCGCTCTACATCTGGCGTGCCGTCGCGCACTGGAACCGCGTCGTCGACGATCTGCGCGACCCGGAGATCGCCTTCGCCTACTTCACCGTGGTCGCCGCGACCGACGTGCTCGGCGTGCGCCTGGCCGAGGAGGGGCTCGTCGCGGTCGCTGTGCCGCTGTTCCTGTTCGCTGCGCTCATCTGGTTCGTCTTCGGCTATGTGCTGCCCTGGCAGGTGCTGATGACCAGAGACGGCAAGCCGATCCTCGCCCGAGCCGACGGCACCTGGTTCATCTGGGCCGTCGCGAGCCAGTCGCTCGCGATCGGCATGGCGCAGCTGCGTCCGCAGGTGGACGCCGCCTTCGCCCCGTGGGTCGGTCTGCTGGCCGTGCTCGCCTGGTCGGTGGGCGTCATCCTGTATGCCGCGATGGCCATGCTCGTGCTGCTGCGCGTCGTGCACCACGGCGTCACGCCGCAGCAGTTCGACCCGGCGTACTGGGTCTCGATGGGCGCGCTGGCGATCGCCGTGGTCGCGGGTGCGGCCATCGTGCAGATGGAGCACACGCCACTGGTCGATGCGGTACGCCCGCTGATCGCGGCGACCGTGGTCGTCTTCTGGGTGTTCTGCCTGTGGCTGATCCCGCTGCTGGTCGGTGCAGGCGTGTGGCGGCATGCGCTGCACCGCGTGCCGTTGCGCTACGTGCCGTCGCTGTGGTCGATGGTGTTCCCGCTGGGCATGTTCGCTGTCGCGTCGCTGTCGCTCGGCGAGGCGGACGCGCTGCCCGCGGCGGGCGCGGTGGGAGGCGTGGCGCTCATCGTCGCCGTCATCGTGTGGGCGGTGGTGTCGATCGGGATGCTGCAC
>JBARWR010000241.1:0-9273 GCA_049646915.1 Microbacterium sp. | reverse complement strand
GGCACGCACATCGCGCACAGCGACCACGACATCATCGGCAGCGACTGGACGGTGGCGATCTCGAGCTTCCTGCTTTTCGCGTCCGGAGCCATCGTCCCCGTACTGCCCTGGATCTTCGGATTGAGCGGATTCCCGGCGATCCTCGTCGCGCTGCTGCTGGTCGGAATCGCCCTGCTCGTCACCGGCGCGATGGTCGGCGTGCTCTCGGGAGGACCGCCGCTGCGCCGTGCACTGCGCCAGCTGGCGATCGGCTTCGGGGCTGCGGCGATCACCTACGGCCTCGGCCTGCTGTTCGGGGTCGGCGTGGCCTGACCCGGCCGCCCGGCATCCGTCGACGCGGCACCCGGAGCGCAGACGCCAGAGAGCCCCGGCCCTCAGGGCCGAGACTTGATAGCGATCACCACGCCAGAGAAGTCGGCTCGGCACCGCGCCCGTGGTATAGACGAGCTGTGAACGGGAAGGAACCAATTGTGTGTCTTAGTTCTTGATATCGACACGGGCACGACGACTTCCACCAACATGTGCTGCGTTCCTCGCCGCTTCTCGCCGGTCGAGTCGACCTCCCACAGCGCGTAGGGCAGCGAGGATCGTCGCCAGGTCCACCAGTTCCTGAATGAGCGCTCCCGCGGTAGCGGGAATCAGCCCGAATGCGGCGATCAGCATCAGGCCGGCCGAGATCGCAATGCCCAGCCAGATGCTTTGCAGAGCAATCCGCACGGTGTCACGACCGATATTCACGGCAAGGGCAACGCGGAAGATGTCGTCCACGAGGATCACCGCATCCGCCGACTCGCTGGCCGCTGTTGCGCCCTTGGCGCCCATGGCGATGCCCACGTCGGCCGCCGCCAGCACAGGCGCGTCATTCACCCCGTCGCCGACCATGATGACCGGTCGCTCGGCAATTGCCTTGATCTCCGCCACTTTGTCTGCCGGCAGACATTCCGCGCGCACCCGGGCAATGCCCAGCTCCGAAGCGATGTGCCGGGCCGTTTCTGTGGCATCTCCGGTGAGCATCATCGACTGCATGACGCCCAGGTTTTCCAGGCGTTGCAGCGTGGTTTTCGCGTTGCCCCGTAAGCGGTCGCTTGCCAGCAACGCTCCGGCGTAGACTCCATCGATCGCAACGTAGATGGCCAGTTCACCGGGGGCGATATGGGTGCGCCGCGCATCCGCAGCATGATTTGCTACGAACGCGAACTTGCCGACCACGACCTCGCGACCGTGGATCTGAGCGACCACGCCATTGGTCGCGGCCTCATGTGCCGAATCTGCTTCAAGGAGGGTGAGGCCCCGGTCTGTGGCTGCGGCGATCATCGACGCCGCGAGGACGTGCGAGGAGTACTGCTCGGCACTTGCCACGTGGGCCAGGACTTCGTCGGCGGTGAACGGATGTTCGGCGCGCACCTGAGTGAGGGTAGGGGTTCCGTGGGTGAGTGTGCCGGTCTTGTCGAAGACGACGGTCTGTGCCGATGCCAGCTTTTCGAGCACACCGCCGCTCTTTACGATGACACCGTTGCGGGCTGCCCGGCTCATGCCGCCTATGAACGCCACCGGCGCCGCGATTAGCAATGGGCACGGGGTGGCCAGCACCAGCACCTCGGCGAAGCGCACGGGATCGCCGCTCAGCCACCAGGCGACCGCGGCGAGCGCCAGCGCGAAGATCGTGAACGGTACGGCGTACCTGTCGGCAAGTCGAACTACTGGAGCCTTGCTTTCAGCCGCCTGAGCGACCAGGGCGACGATCTGCTGATATTGGCTGTCTGACGCGGAGTTCGTGGCTCGTATCTGCACCGCCTGTTGACCGTTCACGGCACCGCTGAGCACGGCGTCTCCGACGCGCTTCTCCACCGGGATGCTCTCACCGGTGATTGAGGACTGGTCGAGAGCGGTCTCACCGGAGAGCAGCACACCGTCGACCGGGACAATCTCCGACGGTCTCACGAGCAGCACATCACCCACCCGCACCTCATCGACCGGCAGGTCGCGATAACCACCTTCCACCGCTCGGTGCGCGAGTTGTGGTGCGCGTGAGAGCAGAGCGTCCAACTCGCGTTTGGCTCGACGGTTCGCGTAGTCCTCCAATGCTTCACCGCCGGTCAACATGAGAACAACGAGCAGCGCTGCAACATACTCACCGACCACGACCGTGGCGACGATGGCTGTCACGGCAAGGATGTCGAGTCCGAATTCCCGCCGAAGCATTGCCCGCACCATCCCCACGGCCTCCCACGCGGCGAGCGTCAGGGCATATGCACTGAACAACCACTGCACGAGCCAGCCCGCGCCGATGAGCGCGAGGAGAGCCCCAGCGAGACCGGCAGCGATCGTGAGCGTGACCAACCAATACCGGCGAGCAAGGCCGAGAACCTGTGACATGAGATCAGTCTCGCCGAAACTCAGCTTTGACACGGATGCATGATTCACGTCGCGTCAGGGTTCGTTGTCCCCACCTGTCGCGGAGGCGCCTGTATTGACCTGCCCCACCCCCGTATTCACCTCACGCGCCTGCGCCTCCGGGCCCGCCGCCCACGTCCAGTCGGCGACCTCTGGGATGTCTTCGCCGTGCTCTCGCGTGTACGCGCGGGCGCGCAGTCGCGCGTCCAGCATCCGCTGGCGAAGGCCCGCAAAGCGTTCACCAAGGCCAGGGACGCGATCGAGTACGTCGACGACCAGGTGATAGCGGTCGAGGTCGTTGAGCATCACCATGTCGAACGGAGTCGTCGTGGTGCCTTCTTCCTTGTAGCCGCGCACGTGCAGGTTCTCGTGCCCGCTTCGACGGTAGGTGAGGCGGTGAATGAGCCAGGGGTAGCCGTGATAGGCGAAAATGACCGGGCGATCCTTCGTGAATACGGCGTCGTACTCGCGGTCGCTCATCCCGTGCGGGTGTTGGCCTTCGTTCATCAGGCGCATGAGGTCGACCACGTTGACGACCCGCAACCTGAGATCGGGGATCGACTCACGCAGGATGGAGGCAGCCGCCAGCACCTCCAGTGTGGGAACATCGCCTGCGCAGGCAAGCACGACATCCGGCTCCTGGCCCTCCACCTCTGTGCCTGCCCAGTCAAAGATGCCGAGCCCGCGGGTCATGTGCGCGATCGCCTGATCCATGCTCAACCAGTTGAATGTCGGTTGTTTACCCGCCACCACAACGTTGACGTAGTCGACGCTTCGCAGGCAATGGTCGTAAGCAGACAGCAGTGTGTTGGCATCGAACGGAAGGTAGACCCGCACAACATCCGACTTCTTGTTCATGACATGGTCGATGAACCCGGGATCTTGATGGGACAAGCCGTTGTGATCCTGCCTCCACACATGAGACGACAGCAAGTAGTTGAGAGAGGCGATGGGGCGGCGCCACGGGATGTCCTTGCTGACGCTGAGCCACTTCGCGTGCTGGTTGAACATGGAGTCGACGATGTGCACGAACGCTTCGTACGTGTTGAAAAGCCCGTGTCGCCCGGTCAGGAGGTAGCCCTCCAGCCAGCCCTGGCACTGGTGCTCGCTGAGCATCTCCATGACACGCCCGCTGCGGGCGAGATGCTCGTCGGTTGGCAGGATCTCGGCATTCCACTGCTTGTCGGTCGCTTGGTATACCGCGCCGAGTCGGTTTGAGGCGGTTTCATCCGGCCCGAAGATGCGGAAGTTGTCCGGGTTCGCACGGATCACATCCGCCAGCCATTCGCCAAGTACGCGGGTGGCCTCGTTCACGGTGGCCCCGGGATCCGGCACGTCGACGGCGTAGTCGCGGAAATCCGGGAGCACGAGATCACGTTTCAGGATGCCGCCGTTCGCCACCGGGTTCGCGCTCATCCGCAGCTCGCCGTTCGGGGCGAGTGCCGTGGCGACCGGCATCGGGGCGCCGGTGGTATCGAACAGTTCCTGCGGGCGGTAAGAGCGCAGCCACCCGTCGAGCACAGCAAGGTGCTCTCGCGTGTCCCGAGCGCTCGCCAGCGGCACCTGATGCGACCGCCAGCTGTCCTCGGCAGGGAGCCCGTCGATTTCGGTCGGGCAGGTCCAGCCCTTCGGGGTACGCAGGATGATCATGGGCCACGCAGGCCGCCCTTCGAGAGTTCCGGCCGCGGCCGAAGACTTGATCTCGGCGATCTGATTCAACACGGCGTCGAGTGTCTCCGCGAACCTGCGGTGCACGGCCGCCGGGTCTTCCCCATCGAAGCCACCGGACACCAGATATGGAGTGTGGCCGTAGCCGCGCATCAGGCTGAGGAGCTCATGTTCCGGGATCCGTGCCAGCACCGTTGGGTTCGCGATTTTGTAGCCGTTCAGATGCAAGATGGGCAGCACCACGCCGTCGGCGACCGGGTCGAGGAACTTGTTTGAATGCCAACTTGTGGCAAGTGGTCCGGTTTCGGCTTCGCCGTCGCCTACGACGGCTGCGACAAGTAGTGCCGGGTTGTCGAACGCCGCACCGTAGGCATGAGAAAGGGCGTACCCGAGTTCACCGCCCTCGTGGATGGAACCCGGCGTCTCGGGGGAGGCGTGGCTCGGAACACCCCCGGGGAACGAAAACTGCCTGAAGAGTTCGCGGACACCGTCCTCGGTCTGAGCGACACGGGGGTAGAGCTCGGAGTACGTTCCATCGAGGTAGGCATTCGCGACCATGCCTGGACCCCCATGACCGGGGCCGGTGATGAAAATGGTGCTCAGCTGCCGCTCTCGGATGACCCGGTTCAGATGTGCGTAGATGAAGTTCAGCCCCGGTGTGGTGCCCCAATGGCCAAGCAGCCGCGGTTTGAGCTGGTCCCGTTCGAGCGGCCGACGCAGCAGCGGGTTATCGAGAAGGTAGATCTGTCCCACGGACAGGTAGTTAGCCGCGCGCCACCACGCGTCGATCGCGCCCAGAGTTCCATCATCGAGTTCTGCCAGATCCCGGTGAACGAACGCAGCAGCGCCGCCATCCGAGGCTGCGGTGATGGGGAGGCCAGTCGGACTCATCCGTACCTTCTTCCTCTGCTCTTGCACTTCGAAAGCCGGTTCGCGCTCCGTTGGAGTGCTCGGTGGTCTCATTCCAGCTTAGTCAGCCTCCGTGCGGCAACGCAGGCTCGATCTGCGGCAATGAGCGGCACCCATGATCCGTAGGTTCACGTCACTGCGATGCCTGCCATCACGAGCACCGCCAGCAATACGCAGGCGGTGATCAGCAAGCTGGGGTGCCATCCCTTCCCGGATTTCAATGAAAGCCAGCGCCATCCGAGCACAGTGGCTGACCCGGCCGCCAGGACCGCGTAGACAAGCCAAACGGGGAACGGGTCGAGCATGCCCATCAGGCCGGCGGGAAGAACTACCCCGAGCAGTACAGTTCCGGCGGTAACGCCCAGCACATGCGTTAAAGCACGCTGGCGTGTGGGAGTGTGCCGGGCGATGTGCCAGATTCCCCACACCGCCCATCCGAGAACGCTCAGAGCGATCAGCGCGGTAAGAACCATGACGACGGTGTCACTCATGTTCACAGGCCTTCGTCCAGCAGGGTCGAAACAAGATCGCCCTGGAGCGTCAGAAGCTGCGCGCCGGTGGGGACCGAGTTGACCACATAGGCAAGACCGCGGCCAGTCCGCGGGCAGTAACCGACGTAGGAGTGGTGCGACCCAGTGAGCCCGTTGTGGAAAATGAGTTCCTCTCCTCCTGCGGTCGTGGCGCGAACCCATGTGATGGTCATCTGTGCTTCGGGCATCCATGGCAAGATCGGTGCCGGTACCACCGGCTCCAGCCCGGCCGCCCCGGGTTGTCGCCCATCCCGCGTCAGCCGCATCCAGGATGCGAGGAAGCCAGGTATGGATGCAGGCCCGCGTTCAAGCCCATGAGTGTGCCATGCTGAGCCCATGAGCGAGCTAGGCGATTCACTCCCACCGGCGCGAGCGATGACGCGGCCGTCTTCCAACACGCGAACTGTGGATACCGGTCGGACAACCTCTGGCGGCCGGGCGTTTGGCGTCGCATCTGTCGTTGGCGCGTCGATCGTGCCCGCTTGGGCGCTAATCGCGACGATCGCCGGTGGTCTCACAACCTTGGCTTGGCTGCCAGTGCTCCTTGTCTACGTGATCCCGTACAACCTCGTGTACTCAGTTCTGCTCGTCGCAGCGACGGGGCTGGGGATTGTCGCCACGCGTCGACGTCCGGGCCGGCGTCTCGGTCAAGCCGGGTTGATCATCATCGCCGTCCAAGTGATCGCGGTCGTCGCATTCACCGTGTGGGCGCTGGTCGATCGCGTGCCTGCCTAGGCTGCGTTCTTGCCTGGTCCGGGACTTCGAGCAAGAAGGCATGGCGACTTTAGTGGCATCCCCGCCCGAGGATCCGGATCGTCAAGCTGCTAGGACGCACCCGGCACCGACATTTCCTACGCCTTCTGCGAGAGCCCAGATAAGCGCCTCAGCTCCTCCCTCATCGCTTGGGCGAAAACGGCGCCCGGGACGGCCCCTTCGTCGAAATGGATGCCGCACCGGAGCATGCCGGCGTAGGACACCCCGCGACACCGAGCCGGACATTGCCAGCGAGCACCCCAACCGGCGGCACTGTAGACGGTGCGTGCTCTTCTGCCGGTTCGAACAACTGCTGAACGATTGCGACGGCCGCCATTCCACCGGCGATCGCGTGGTGGATGCGCAGGATGATCCCTACTCGTCCTTCACGTCCGACCGGTCACCCGGGAAGATTGGGAAGGGGCGCGGAAAGCCCCTCGACGCGGACGCGCAGCGTGTCGTCACCCCACAGCATGGTGCGGAGCAAACGCCGCGCCTCCCACCGCACTGACACGCGTGCTTTGTCGCGCCGCAACACCAGACCGCCGTTCGGTGTCGAGTACCGTTTCTGCAGATCACCCAGTTCCTCGGCTCGCAGCAGCGCAACGGTGCTACCTGCAGCGGAGTCGATGAGCCGAACCAGCGAGGAGGGGCCTGTCAGATCGCTCGCGACGACGCGCTGCTCGCTCGCGGCGAGAATCGTCCGCTGCGCCGAGCGTGTCACGACCAGCGGGCGTAACGGCCCGTCCAGCAGACCGGTCAGCACGTCCGCTGCGGCGTCAGGGCGACCGGTTCTCAGCGCGGCCGCCTGCATCCGCTGTAGGCGGCCAGGCTCGCGCAGCACCTCGTCGATCTTCCAGCCGATGGTCGCGGCAATGTTGCAGCGGACGGCTGCGCCCTGCTCCATCAGGTAGTCGCCGTTGCGAACCTCCTGCCCCGGGATGGGGTTCACCAGCACCATTGGCAGTCCTGCGGCCATGCACTCCGCCGCCGACAGCCCGCCCGGCTTACCTACAAACAGATCGGCGCGGCGCAACAGCTGCGGCATCTCCTCCGTGAAGCCGAGCACGCTGTAGCGGTCGCCGAAAGGTGCGACCAGTTGCTCAATGCGCTGCCGCAGCGCGTCGTTTCTCCCGCACACGACCGTGGCCGTGAAAGGTGAGCGCATGTGCAGGGTCTGCCGCACAACCGAGACCGCGTCGTCACCGCCGCTCGCGCCAGCTGAGATCAGCAGCATCGGGGGCCCGTCGGCATCGCGCGAGGGCGCGACGTTCGGCGGTGTGGCGATCGGGATGCCCGTCGCCGCGACTCTGTCGGAAGGGAGGCCGAGCGCCGTCAGCCCCACCCTCCCTTCTTCCCTTGCCAGGAAGAGGGAGTGGAACGCGCCAGTAAGCCACAGACCCTGGAAGTCGTAGTCCGTCGTGACGACCGCTGTCCTCGCGTCAGTGACGCCCCGTAGGAGCAGTGTGGCCAGCAGCTGCGCTGGGAGGAAGTGAGTGCAGACGATCGCGGTCGGTCGGAATCGCTTGATCGCATCGATCACCGGAATGGCGTTCGCCCGTGTCCAGGGGTCGATCGGGCCACGGCGCCGGAACGGCGGGTCGCTGACGTCGTAGCCCCAATCCACCAGCCATGGCAATCCCTCGACCAGGACGAAGTAACCCTTCCCCAGCAACGCGCGGTAAAGAGCACTGCTCACCTGCAGCACGTCCAGCACCTGCACGTCGGCGACGTCCGTGCGTGCGGCGCACGCCTGCTGCACCGCCGCCGCGGCGCTATTGTGACCCGATCCCACCCCGGCCGACAGGATGAGTACGCGCTCGCCTCCAGCGGTCTTAGGAGTCCGTGCCGACGTGCTGCGCATGAAGACAGGCTAGCGGGCCTATGTCACCCACGATTCGGATACTCCTGGTGTAACACTGGGTAGCTATGGACTGCGCAGTTCTTGCTTTGTTTTTGTTCTTGAACGAATAGCCATCGTTGTCACACTCGTCACAAATGTCAGGCTTACCCATATCCAAACGCGGCTGTGGCGCGCAAAAAAGGCCGGCAACCAGATAAATCTGGCTGCCGGCCCAATTCTCTGAACGCTTCGATCCAATTGTCCGAAGCATTCTGCTGTGCGCGGAGGGGGACTTGAACCCCCACGCCCTTGCGGGCACTGCGACCTCAACGCAGCGCGTCTACCATTCCGCCACCCGCGCAGGTGGTGAAGGGCCGTTGCCGACCGAAGAGAAACACTACCAGGTTTCCCGGACCGCTCCGAAACAAGACGCGGCCCGGGCGCGCCCCGGCTCTTCGATAGCCTGAGGTCATGTCCGCCACCCCTTTGCCCGAGGTCGCCGAGATCGCGCAGGACCTGATCCGCATCGACACGTCCAACTACGGCGGCGGGAAGGCCAACGGCGAACGCGAGGCGGCCGAGTACGTCGGCGCGTACCTGGCATCCCTGGGCCTGACACCCGAGTACTACGAGCCGATCCCGCGGCGCACCAACGTCATGGCCCGTGTGCGCGGTCGCAACCCCGAGCGGCCCGCACTGGTGGTGCACGGCCACCTCGACGTGGTTCCCGCCATGGCGGAGGACTGGAGCGTCGATCCGTTCGAAGGCGTCGTCCGGGACGGGATGCTGTGGGGGCGCGGTGCGGTGGACATGAAGAACATGGATGCGATGATCCTCACCGCCGTCGCGGACATGCTGCGCGCCGGGGAGCAGCCCGATCGCGATCTGATCCTCGTCTTCTTCGCCGATGAGGAGAACGGCGGCGTGGAGGGGTCCGCGCTGGTCGTGCGCGACCGACCGGAGTGGTTCGCCGGCGCCACCGAGGCGATCAGCGAGGTCGGCGGGTATTCCATCACCGTCGATGAGCACCGCGCCTATCTGCTGCAGGTGGGGGAGAAGGCGCTGATGTGGCTGCGTCTGGTCGCCAAGGGCCGCGCCGGCCACGGCAGCCGGTACCACGAGCAGAACGCGATCACTCGGCTGGCGGAGGCCGTGGCGGCCGTCGGCCGCACGCGC
>JBARWR010000240.1:0-9814 GCA_049646915.1 Microbacterium sp. | reverse complement strand
GGCGAAGACATGCCGCTTCGCCCCGACGACCCCGCTTCGGGAGGTTGCTACGCGCCGGCCGCGATCGAGTCGGGGTGCGGCTGGTACTGCGGGTGCCCGACGAAATGGTGCCAGGGCTTCGTATCGGGCCCGATGTACACACCGGAGAACGGATCGCGGGGAAGGGAGGCGTCCGGTGTGTAGTCGTCCCGCCGCAGATAGTGCCCGGTCTTGTCGTGGTTGTGGTCGTATTCGGCGACCTCGCGGGCTCGCCAGGAATCGTACGACTCGCTCTCGAGTCGAGCCTTCCGCTGCGCCCATGTTTCTGTTGGATCTGCCATGTCGGGCCTTCCTTTCGTCTAGTTCGCGCCGGCTCAGGCCTGCTGGACGCGCTTAGCCCACGCCTCAACGCGACGCAGACTCCGAGATGCCTCGGTGCTGACGTCCGCGTTGCGCGCGTCGCGCACCTGCTGGGGGGTCTGA
Organism: Microbacterium sp.; assembly: GCA_049646915.1. Lineage (GTDB taxonomy): Bacteria > Actinomycetota > Actinomycetes > Actinomycetales > Microbacteriaceae > Microbacterium. The sequence continues at coordinate 9,352 of JBARWR010000240.1, read as the reverse complement.
TCGATGCCGTATTCGCGACGGATGTACGTGATCGCGACCGAGGCTCCCATCGCATCCGTCGCGAACCCAGAGAAGCGGCGGTTGAGGTGCTCCGCCCACTCCCACGCGATCTCGACGAACCCGTTGGCGCGATGGGCCTTCTTCAGAACTTCTGCAGTCGAAGCGTCGACCAGTTCCGGAAGCCGGGCACGCACATTGAGTTCCACGGAACGCTTGATCTGCTTGAAATCGCCGCCGGGGGCTTCGAGAGTGCCTCGAGTGGACTCGGCGAACAGGTGTTCGGGCGCGAAGGCCTCGATCGCCAGAAGGCCGTCGAGGTCCGCCACTGCAATCGCCGAGGCGAGCGGCCGACCGGAATCGAGGATTTCCTTGGCGGCAGCCCAGCGCTCCTGCGAGAGTGACACGGCTACCTGCGTGGATGTGTCGCGACGCGGCCGAATCTCTTCGAACGTGCGCGACAACTCCGCCTCGGCATCTGGGAGCTGCTGGACGAGCGCGAACGCCTGATTCTGAAGGGCGGTTTCGCTCTCCTTCTGACTGCGCGTCACTTCCGTGTCGAGGATTCGCTGAATCTCGGAGGTGTACGGCCGCGTACGGTCAATCATGTGGTCAAAGCGTCGCTCGGCCTCACGGCGTGCGGTCACGGCATCGAAGCTCTGACGAGCGATGTCCCGCAGGTCGTCGGCGATGCTCTCGACGAGTTCTGCGGCGCGGTTGAACTGGAACAGTGTCACGAGGTTTGGTCCTCTCCAAAGAGGTTTCCCGGACGATCCGGGTTACCGGTGGGCATGGAAAGACCCCCATGGGTTGCTTGTCCGATGGGGGTCTTCGTCTTGCGTGGCGCCTGTCAGCACCCGCTGAAATCACGAAAGGCGTGAAATGGATGCTGATCCACTACACGCCGTACGCGACTAGCGTACCACACTTTTTCTTACCCTGGCTGCGTTTCATCCCGCTGACGTCGATCCTTGCGGGGGCGCCCGACACGGTGCTTCATCTGCCGCGCGACCTCGAGAAGCTGACTCACTCCGATCATGCCGTTCACCACGACGAGTCCGCGGTGACGCTCCCAGTCACGGATCGTTCTCACCGATCGACCGACCCGTTCGGCCGCATCCTCACGAGTCAGGATTCGATCGGTGCTTTCCCGGCCTCGGGTCTGATCCCCGCCGCGCTGACGTGTGATGCGATCCGCTTCGATCAGTTCGGCAGTCTGAATGAATCCCTCGACCGGGTGAATCAACCCACGATCCTTCCACCTGTAGATCGTCTGCAGTGAGCGCCCTGCGCGCGCCGCGGCACCCTTGAAGTCGTAGAAGGTGCGCTCTCCCCATTCCTCGACGTCGGCGTTCGTGGTGCGATCGGGGCCGGTCATGATGCCGGCATGTTCGTACGCGCGGCGTCGGCGATTTCGGTTGCGAGCCGGATCGCCTCGGCGCGCGGCACGACGACATGCCCCTGGCCGATGCCGTAGATGAGTACGCCCGGCTCGACGCGCCCGCCCGGGGTGCTCAGAACGGCACGCCCGGCGGTCAGCATGTGACCGTCCTTCACGTTCCGTTCGTAGAACTCTGCGCGGGCACGGAATGGCCCGCTGCCGAGAGGGATCAGCGCGCGCGACGCGATCGGTGTTGAGTGGTTGCTATCCATGGGTTCTCCTTGGTGTCTGGTTTTGTTGGCGCCGCACCGCTGGTAGACGGACGGCTAAGCGATTCCGCGGCGCTGGATCCTCTCGAGCCATTCCTTGTCACCCTTCCTGGCCTCGTACTCTTCAACGGTGATTCCGTGCCGGCGACACCAGCGCTCACGTGGTGACTCAGCGTCCCGCAGGCGGGATGTCCGGTGCGGTGCACGGCGCGGCTTCGACGATCGACGTCGAGGCCGCGCCGCTTGGCGGGGTGTGACCGGCGGCACCGGGAGGCGCCAGGGCTCGTCTCTCAGGAAGCGCACGGGCCAGAGGATGTCCTTCGCCGGCTTACCCTCCACGGATGCTGCGTAAGCTCTCGTCGCGGCCATGATCTCGTCCAAACTCGCCACGCGACGCGCACGAACGAACGATGCCGCAGCGCGCTGCCTGTCCCTGTGGCGGGGGTATGCGGAGAACCACAGCGCGAATTCGTCGATCTGCAGTTCTCCAAGGTCGAGAGTGTCAGAACGCGGCGTCTCGCTGGTCGTCATCGCTCCACACCTCCGTTCTTCTGTCGCGTCCGCCACCCGATTCTCGGTAAGTTCCCATCCACGCACCGATCCACCCGTCAGCCTCTTCACACGTCATCAGCTCGGGATCGGCCTCTTCGGCCCATTCACCGATGACCGACTGCATGTGCCTGATGTAGTTCTTCTGACGGTCAGTTGCCATCGCCGCTGGCCGGCGATCTACCGGACTTTTCTTGGACGGTTCCGTAAGGACGGTTTGGGTGTCACTGGTGCGACCCGGTGGGGTGTCACTGGTGCTACCCCTAGGGGTGTCGCTGGTGCTACCCCCTCTGCGCACCCAAGGGCCGTCGATCATCTCCCCCTCGAACCTCACTCCGAGTGGTTCGAGGACGTTATGCGCCGAGCTTCGATCGCATCCCGTTGGACACCGAAGCAAGAACTCGTACCGGTTAGGGCGCAGGTGATCCGGTGTCGATGCCCGCCCGCCATCTTGAAAGTGGCGTCGGATCTCCCGCAGTTCGATCAGCTCCGAGATCGCCCGCTGCACCGTGCTCCTGCTTGCATTGGCGTACTTCATCAGGGTTGCGATCGATGGCCACGCGCCGCCATCTCCGTCGTGATTCGCGATACCGACGAGCACGATCTTCGTCGTGCCCTTGGCCTTCGAATGATGGAGGGCTGTCGCCACTGATTCAATGCTCATGATCGCGCCGCCTGTTCCTGGTTCCGCTCGGCCTTTTCTAGCTCCCGCTCCGTAAGCAGATCTTCGATGGAGTCGCGGATGATGATTGCTGCGGCCGCAAGCCGTTCATCTGGAGTCATCGTCATGGCATCGCACCTCTGGAACTCGACTGATCGTTGCGGCGTCGATGAGCCCGGCGTCAACCGCCTCGCGGATCTGCTCAGCGCGGATGCGGCCGAGTGCGGCCCCGAGGTGCAAAAACATCAGGTCGGTGTTTCCGTGTGCCTTGTCGACGGCGTGCATCGCGTTCCGCATGAGCGTCTCGCCCTCACGAGCCGAGGTGATGTACCGAAGTTTCTTGGCGAGTTGTTCGCCGACGTGCTGTTCCGTCTCGCGTCGCTCGCGTAGCTTCGCTGTCCGGGCTTCTTCCTTCTCCCTCAGTATTCGAGCGTCGAACTCATCCAGCCCCTTGCACTCGCTAGCGAGGTTCAACACCTTCGTGAGTTCCGCATAGCGATGCACGCGGAAGATCCAGTCTCGCTCGGTGTGCTCGGCCTGTGCGCGATCGAAGACGAGCTGACTGCAGCGCTCCATACGTTGGATCTCACGCGCTGTCTGCGCGACTGCCGCAGTGTGCTTCTTGCAGATGGCATCTGCTGTGCAGCATGTGGCGCCATAGAGGCGCGTCCAGTAGAGAGCTACATCCTCTCGGCTCAGCGCATGGTGTTCACGCAATACCTGTACGGCAAATCCGGCAGCGCACTGTGCCTTAGCATTAGTCACGATCGTTCCTTCTGAATCTGGTTGGTTGGTTCGGTCTTCTCGCCCTCGGGCTGGTTGCCGCCAGCGCCGGGGGCTTCTTCATGGTCGCTGTGCGATACGCAGCGGAACAGTTGGCCGCGTGGACCGTGCCCGGCGGGCACCTGAGGTGCACGCTCAGCACCGCACACGACACACGCGATGCCGTCCAGCTGCACCGCGGTCAACTCGGTACGCCGTCGCCGCGGCTCGTCGTACTCGTCGCCAGCGAATGCCTGAACGGGCTCCGCGTAGTCGATCCGGGTAGCGGCGTTCATTCGCAGCAGCTCCCGCGCGCCCTGTACGGCGTCAGGGTGGCCGGACAGGTCGACCGATGCGACGCGGCCGGACAGCATCCGCCATTTCTCGATGGTCCTCATGCTGCGGTGCTCACTCGACCCGCATCGATGAACTCTTGAATGCGGTCGTGCTCGTAGCGGATCATCCGGCCGAGCGTCGTGAACGTCGGGCCAGTTTGCTTGTACCGCCAGTCTGAGAGTGTGGCGACGGATACGCCGAGCCATTCGGCGACTTGCTTCGGTGTGAGCAGCGTTCGCTGCGTTGTCGGTTCGGGCATGCTTCCCCCTTTGGGATGAGACGTAAGTTTTGATCTGCGCTCGTCGACTCGCCTTTGAATCGACCCTCAGCCCACCTCGGCCGCTCTGTCGAGCTATTGAGGTGATCCACCGCAGTCCTCGTAGCCGATTACGGGCTGTCCCCGGTTCCCTCTCGGGCCTTGACGGGCTGTTACTCCTGCGGGGTGAGCTTCTCTCGCTACGTCCTGAAGCCCGCGTGATCCGATTGTGTCATGACTGGATCAGATTCCATAGTGCCCGACCGATCTAGCCGTGTCAAGCCCGACTCATGAGAAACTGTTGGAATGCCGGAAGAAGAAGTCTTCATCGCTCCCGACCTCGTGATTACGAAGTCATTCGAGGAGAGGGTTCCCGCCGAGCGCGGCTTCGCCCCGTACGACATGCACCTGTTCTGCTACTACGACCCACGCACACAGAAATACGAAGTACTGAAGATGACCGTGATCCCTGCATCCCTCGGTGGCACGATCTCGTCTGCCGGAATGCGGCAAGTCCGGGTGCACGACGCTGTGCGATCGCTCGTTCGTTCGAACGTCCGAGGCGCCGATGACGGATGGCGCCCCGCGACGACTCCGCGCGCTCGGCCGCAAACCGACGCTGAGTACCGCGACGCTGCTCGCGAGTACGTCGCGGCTCGGATTCTCGGAGATCCGCCGCTCGAGCGCGTGGCTTCGGCGTACTCAGTGAGTCGGCCGACCGCGACTCGTATCGTTGCCGAGGCCCGACGTCGAGGGTTCTCCACCGATGGCTAGGGCATGGATTACCGACAGGTGGACCCGCTCCCCCGTCGACAAGCACGGCGCCCCACAGGATCCGAAGACGAAGGACCACGGCAAGGGGTCGCGGTGGCGTGTCGACTGGTACGAGCAGCAGCGCGACGGGTCAAAGAAGCTGCGAGCGAAATCGTTCCGGACGAAGCCGCTCGCCGAAGACTTCCTGACGAAGATCGAGCACGATATCCGGTCGGGAACCTATCGTCCGCTCGGCGACGGCAAGCGCACCCTCGGCGCGGTGGTCGATGCATGGCTTGAGGGCAAGCGGCGCGCGAAGGGCGCCACGAAGCATGCCTACGAGCAGGACATACGAGTGTGGATCCGGCCACAGTGGCAGGGCGTGACCATCAGCAGCATCACTCGGCAGGACATCGAATCGTGGGTGAACGCCCTGCATGACGGCAGCGCACCGCGCGCGTATGCGGTGGAAATCAGTGGTGAACGGGACGGTCTGGGTGCATCACGTGTGCGACGGCTGTACTCGATCGTGTCGGCGAGCCTCGCGCACGCCGTCGATCACGGATGGATCCCAAGCAATCCCGCGCACGGCGTCGAGCTGAAACGCGCTGTGAGAGCCGAACAGGTCTTCCTGAGTATCCCGGAGCTAGAAGCACTCGCCGAGGCCGCACAGCGCGATACAGACCGTGTTCTGATCTTGTTCCTCGGTTACGTCGGCGCTCGGATCGGCGAAGCAGTAGCGCTTCGTGTCGAGGACATCGACCTGACCGCCCGGCGGGCGCGCATCCACGCGACCGTCACGCTCGATGAGAAGGGCCGCGCCACGACCGGGACCACGAAGACAGGCCGGGCGCGGTCGGTCCCGATTCCGAAGTTCCTTGTCGGCGACGTGAAACTGCTGCTGGCGGGCCGGGCGCTGGAAGACTGGGTGTTTCGCAGCATCCGCGGAGCACGGATCGACCCGCACAACTGGCGTACGCGGGCGTGGGCGGATGCTGTGGAGGGCGCCGGGCTCGGCGATCTCGGGCTGACGCCTCACAAGCTGCGCCACACGGCGGCGAGCCTGGCGATCGCTGCCGGCGCTGACGTCAAGGTGGTGCAGACGATGCTCGGCCACGCCGATGCATCCGAGACGCTGAACACGTATGGGCACCTCTTCCCGGATCGTCTGGATGAGGTATCCGACCGGCTCGAGAAGGCTCGGCGCAAGGCGATGAAGCCGAAGCGATCATGACTGAATCATGACTGCCAGCCGCAAACAGAACAGGGCCGTTCGCCGAGATCACCCGGCGAACGGCCCTGTTGCTTCGCGAAAAGTGCTGATGAAAGCAGAAAAGCCTCGGAGCACTGGCGAGAGTGTTCCGAGGCTGATCCGTGCACCCCCAGGGACTTGAACCCTGAACCCATTGATTAAGAGTCAATTGCTCTGCCGATTGAGCTAGAGGTGCGTGGTCGTGGCGAACCCCGACCGAGGAATTACATTACCAGCGGCATGGGGGTGCGCCAAATCGCTTCCGGATCTCGGGCGCGTTGCGTATCGTTTCACGACCGATATACGCGGAGCCTGTTCCCGTGACACCCCCGGACTAGCCTGGGAAGGTGACCGTCTCCCCCACCGCCACGGACTTCAGCACCGACCTCGCACTCGCTCTTCGGCTCGCCGACGCCGCCGATTCGCAGTCCCTTCCGCGGTTCGACGCGCCCGATCTCCAAGTGTCCCGCAAAGCGGACCGGACGCATGTCACCGACGCCGATCTCGCCACCGAGCGAGCGATCCGCGAGATCCTCAGCGCCGAGCGTCCTGAGGACGGCATCCTCGGCGAGGAGTACGGCACGGAGGGTGACGCGCGCCGTCAGTGGATCATCGATCCCATCGACGGCACCGCGAACTTCCTGCGCGGCGTGCCCCTGTGGGGAACCATGATCGCCCTGGCCGTGGATGGCGTACCGCAGGTCGGGGTCGTGAGCATGCCCGCGCTGGGACGGCGCTGGTGGGCGTCGGCAGGCCAGGGCTCCTGGACGGCGACGGATGCCGGCCCACGACGCCTCACCGTGTCGGGCGTCGACTCCCTCGACGATGCCAGCGTGAGCTTCCAGAGCATCGCGCAGTGGTCGGATGCCGGAAAGCTGCCCGAACTGCTCGCGCTGGCCGATCGCGTGTGGCGCGATCGCGCGTACGGCGACATCTTCAGCTACATGCTCCTGGCCGAAGGACGCATCGACATGGTCGCGGAGTTCGACGTCAAGGAGTACGACATCGCGGCCGCCGTGCCGATCGTCCGCGAGGCCGGCGGTCGCATGACCGCGTTCGACGGCACCGAGACCCTGTCCGCCCTCTCAGCTCTCGCCACCAACGGCATCCTGCACGACCCGCTCCTCTCCCTGTTCCGCGACGTGCAGCGCTCCTGAGCGCGGCACGCACCCCTCCCCCACGGATCACATGAAAAACCGCACCCTTCTGGCTGTCTGCGCGCTTGCGGCAGCCCTCTCCCTCGCCGCGTGCAGCGGCACCTCCCCCCGCACGGCCACCCCGTCGCCGACGTCCGCCCCCTCGACGCAGACGCCGCAGGCGACGGTGACGACCGGGCCGGTCGAGCAGACGCCGACCCCCACGGCAGGCGAGCCGCTGACCTGCGAGAACATGATCTCCGCGGCCACGGTCGACGCGCTCACCTCCCAGGGCTGGACCTTCCAGCAGCAGGAGCTCCGGATCGGCGAGACGCCTGTCGACGGCGGCCTCCTCTGCTCGTGGGCCGATTACACGACGGCATCCGATCACGGCCAGATGTACGGTTGGGCACCGATCAGCGAGCAGCTGGCGCGCACGGCCGAATCGGGTCTCGAACGCGACGGGTGGCTGCGCTCCAGCGCGGACGGCCGGACCTATCTCACCGAGGATCCCGCCTACGCGATCGCGCAGGACGATGAGGGATTCGGGATGACCTACGAGTTCGGCGACGGCTGGGTCAAGTTCGCGGACACGAAACAGGGGCTGCTGCTCATCGAACGGGATGAGTGACGCAGCCCCCGAATGCGGTGGCGCCGCGGACTGCGCGGCGCCCCGAGGTCACTTGTCGCGCTGGTTCCAGTTGTCGGTGCGGCGCGTGTCGGAACCGCGCTGACGCATGATATAGGCGAGCGCGAGGCTCACCAGCAGGATGCCGGCCGAGAACACGACGCCCTGCGCGGTCGGCAGGCTCCAGGAGATGCCGAACAGGTAGAACCCGCCCAGGAACATGACCATGAACACAATGAAGTCGACCACGTCGAAAGCCTCCCGATCGTCGGATAACCACTCCAGCTTACTGGTGTTCGACTCACCCCGTTGACGAGGAGAGCGGCGTCTTCCCGACTAGAGAGCGGCGTGTTCCCGACTAGATTGAAGGCATGCCGAGCATGACGAGTGCTGCCGGGCCCGCGCGGCGCGGACGACCCGGCCATGATCGCGCCGACATCATCCGCGCCGGCGTCCTGCTCTTCAACGAGCAGGGATACGACGCGACCTCCGTATCGGACCTGACCGGGCGGCTCGGTCTGACCAAATCCGCGCTGTACCACCACGTGGATTCGAAGGAGCAGATCCTCCAGATCGCGCTGGAGGATGCGCTGGGCGGGCTCGAGCAGGCGCTGACGGATGCGCTGACGCATCCCACGGCGTCCGAACGGCTGACCGGGATCATCCTGGGCGCCGTGCGCGTTCTCACCGAGCGCCAGCCCCAGGTGACCCTGCTACTGCGGCTGCGCGGCAACAGCGAGATCGAGTCGGCTGCGCTCGCTCGGCGCCGGAGCTTCGACCACACCGTCACCGAGCTGGTGCGCGAAGCGCAGTCCGAAGGTCTCGTGCGGGCGGATCTGGATGCCGGTGTCGCGACACGGCTGATCTTCGGGATGATCAACTCCGTCGTCGAGTGGTACCGCCCCGACGGGCCCGTCGACCCCGATCTGCTGTGCGATGAGATCCTCACCGTGGCGCTGGGTGGTCTGCAGTCACATCCTTGATCGCGCACCCGCCGTCGTGCTCCACAGCGCCGCGACGATGAGCACGGGCTGCAGGAACAGTCGGATGAAGCGCGCACGATCCGTGCGCAGAAGCGGGGCAGATCTGCCCGTCTGCCATTGGTGCACGTTCCCGGGGAACACGGCGATGAAGAATGCCGCGACCGCAGCGCCGACCGTCCGCCTCTCGCGGGGAAGCGCGACCAGCGCCGCGCCCAGCATCACCTCGACGGCGCCGGACGCGACGACCACGGCATCCTTGTCCGTGTGCGCCATCTCGACGACCCAGTCGGGCACGGCCACGCAGTAGCCTCGGCGCGCCCAGGACAAGTGCCCGAGCCCCGACAGCACCAGCAGCGTCGCGAGCGCCCACCGGACGATCGTGCGGACGG
>JBARWR010000239.1:0-31123 GCA_049646915.1 Microbacterium sp. | reverse complement strand
CCGCAGGCGAGCTCGGGCACACCGTGATCATCGAGGACGGCCCGCTCTGCCGGTGCGGAAATCGCGGATGCCTGGAGGCGATCGCCGGCGGCCCCGCGATCCTGGAGCGCCTGGGAGATGCCGGGGGCATCACGAAGGTCGGCGACGTGGTGCTGCGGGCGATGGCCAACGACGGGGACTGCATCCGCGCGCTGGCCGAGGCCGGCCGGCATATCGGCCTGGCCGCGGGAAACCTCTGCAACCTCTTCGACCCCGAGCGGATCGTCGTGGGCGGCGACCTCGCGCGGGCGGGGGAGCTGCTGCTCGGCCCGATCCGCCTGGCGATGGAGAACGCCGTGATCGTCGAGGGGGATGCCGTGCCGGATGTCGTGCAGGGGCAGCTCGGCCCCGGGGTCTCCGCGCGGGGCGCGGCGGCGCGCGCGATCGATGAGATGAACGTCCGCGAATGAGAGAAGTAACGGATTGAGTTCAAGTCTTGACGCCAAGGCGTGAAGACTGCAACACTCAGGAAGTCGCCAAGGTGGTCGGCACAGCTATGGAGGTTTCGATGAAGAACATGACCAAGCGAGCGCTGGCGGTCGGTGCCGCGCTCGCTCTTTCCGTGGGCATGCTCAGTGCATGTTCCAACGGCACGTCGACCGGCGACGAGCCGGCCGACTCGGGCAAGGACGGAGCGGCGACGATCGGACTGCTTCTTCCCGACAACGTCACCGAGCGCTACGCGGCCGCTGACAAGCCGTACTTCGAAGAGCGCGTGAAGGAGCTCTGCGCGGACTGCACGGTTCTGTTCGCCAACGCCGACGGCGATGCCGCCAAGCAGCAGCAGCAGGCCGAGTCGATGCTCACCCAGGGTGTCGACGTGCTCGTCCTCGACCCGTTCGACGGCAAGGCCGCCGCGGCCGTGGTGAACCAGGCCAAGGCCAAGAACGTTCCGGTCATCTCCTATGACCGTCTGATCGACAGCGCCGATGTCTCGTACTACGTCTCCTTCGACAACGAGAAGGTCGGCGAGCTGCAGGCGCAGGCTCTCGTGGATCAGATGAAGACGCTCGGCCTGCCGGCCGACTCCGGCATCATCATGGTCAACGGCTCGCCCACCGATCCGAACGCCGCGCAGTTCAAGAAGGGTGCGCACAGCGTCATCGACGCGTCCGGCCTGACCGTGCTCAGCGAGTTCGACACACCCGGATGGGAGCCCCCGAAGGCCCAGGACTGGGTCTCCGGTCAGGTGACGCAGTTCGGCGACAAGATCACCGGCGTCTACGACGCCAACGATGACACCGCAGCCGGTGCGATCGCCGCGCTGAAGGCGGGTGGCATCTCGCCGCTTCCCCCCGTCACGGGTCAGGACGCCTCGCTCGCCGGCATCCAGCGCATCCTCGCCGGCGACCAGTTCATGACCGTCTACAAGGCGTTCAAGCCGGAGGCATACCAGGCCGCAGAGCTGGCCGTCGCGCTGGCCAATGGCGAGTCGCCCAAGGCCGACACCACCGCCGACACCGCCAGCGGATCGTCGATCCCGTCGTTCCTGCTGAAGCCGGTCGCCGTGACCGTCGACAACATCAAGGACACGGTCGTCGCCGACGGCCTGTACACGATCGACCAGATCTGCACCGCCGCGTACGCCGACGCGTGCGCCGCAGCCGGTCTCAAGTGATCACCCCGCGGTGCCGGCCGGCCGCCGGCACCGCGGCCACACAGCGAAGGAGCCGCAGTGGCTTTAGCATCCGACCTCGACGAGCAGCCTGATGCGGTGCGTGAGCCCGTTCTGTCGATCCGAGGCATCTCGAAAGGCTTCGGCGCCGTCAGGGCGCTGACCGACATCGACCTCGACGTCTACCCGGGAGAGGTCGTCGCCCTGGTCGGCGACAACGGCGCCGGAAAGTCGACGCTGGTGAAGATCCTCGCCGGCGTGCACCCCGCCGACAGCGGGGTCATCACGTTCAACGGCGCGCAGGTCTCCATCCCTTCCCCGACCGAGTCGCGGGAGCTGGGCATCGCCACGGTGTTCCAGGATCTGGCGCTCTGCGACAACCTCGATGTCGTCGCCAACCTCTTCCTGGGGCGTGAGCGCGGCGGCGTCCTCGTCGACGAGGAGCTCATGGAGGAGCAGGCCTGGGCGCTGCTGCGCCAGCTCTCGGCCAAGATCCCCTCCGTCCGCATCGCCGTGGCCTCCCTTTCCGGAGGCCAGCGTCAGACGGTCGCGATCGCGCGCTCGCTGATCGGCGAGCCGCGCGTGGTCATCCTCGACGAGCCCACCGCGGCACTGGGCGTCGCGCAGACGGCCGAGGTGCTCAACCTCATCGAGCGCTTGCGCGAGCGCGGACTCGGCGTCATCCTGATCAGTCACAACATGGCCGACGTGCAGGCGGTCGCCGACCGCGTCGTGGTGCTGAGGCTCGGCCGCAACAACGGCGTGTTCCGCACCGCCGACGTCAGCTACGAGGACATCGTCGCCGCCATCACCGGCGCCACCGACAACCCCGTGAGCAACCGCAGTGCCGCGCACGCGAGCGAGAAGGACGCAGAATGAGCGAGCAGACGAAGGACAACTCCGCGCCCACCACGATCGCGACCGACCTGCAGGACGAGCGGGTGATGCGCGGCGTGGGCCTGCGCGGTGTGGTGAGCGGATTCGGCATGCGCGTGCGCACCGGCGACCTCGGCTCGCTGCCGGTGTTCCTGGGACTGGTCGTCATCTGGATCGTGTTCCAGGTGCTCAATCCGCGGTTCCTGTCGGCGACCAACCTCGTCGACCTGACCCTGCAGTGCGCAGCGCTGGGTGTCATCGCCCTCGGCGTCGTGGTCGTGCTGCTGGTCGCGCAGATCGACCTGTCCATCGGATCGCTCGCGGGCCTGTCGTCGGCGATCCTGGGCGTGGCGTTCATCAGCTGGCAGTGGCCGATCTGGCTGTCGATCGTCTTCGCGCTGGTCATCGGCGCCGCGATCGGCTACCTGTACGGATTCCTCTTCACCCGGTTCGGAGTGCCCACGTTCGTGGTGACCCTGGCGGGGCTCATGGGCTTCCTCGGCCTGCAGCTGTGGGTGCTGGGCGCGACGGGAACCATCAACCTGCCGTACAACTCGTGGATCGTGCAGTTCGCGACGACATGGTTCCTTCCGCCGTGGCTGGCGTACACGATCGCAGGGCTCGTCGTGCTCGCGATCGTCTTCAACGACGTCGCCAGGGTGCGACGCCGCACGAAGGCGGGGCTGTCCACCGGGCCGACCTCGCTCATCGTGATCAAGGCGGTAGTCATCGCGGTCGTCGCCTTCGCAGCGATCGCGTGGCTGGCCACGAACCGTGGCGTCGCGGTGTCGTTCCTGCTGTTCATCGTCCTGGTCGCCGTCATGGCGATGCTGCTGACCCGCACCCGCTGGGGGCGCTGGGTCTACGCCGTCGGCGGGAACGAAGAGGCGGCGCGTCGCGCGGGCATCAACGTGAAGGCGATCTACATCTCGGCGCTGATGGTCGGCACCGTGCTGGCGACTCTCGGCGGTCTGATGCTGGCGGCACGCCTGACGGCGGCGAGCATCTCGACCGGTGGTGGGACGACGAACCTCGTCGCCATCGCCGCGGCGGTGATCGGCGGGACCAGCCTGTTCGGCGGGCGCGGTTCGGCCTGGTCGGCGCTGCTGGGAATCTTCGTCATCCAGTCCATCGATAACGGGCTGACGCTGCTCAGCCTCGACTCGTCGGTGCGGTTCATGGTCACCGGTGCGGTGCTGCTGCTTGCCGTGATCATCGACTCGCTGTCGCGCAGGTCTCGGGCGCAGCACGGCCAAGCCTGACGGAGGCTGATCGCCCGCGTTGACAAGTGATCGCGGTCGTCGCCCCTGTTCAGCTACCCCGCCCCTGCTGATTCACGTATATCAGCAGGGGCGGCCTAGCCCAGCAGGGGCGGCGTCCATCTTCGCGGGTGGGCGCAGGACCCTCGCATCCCGGCGCCGGCGGAACGGCATCCGTTTTCCCGGGGAATGCGGGCAGTAGCATTTTCAGATGGATGCCAGCATCTTCTTCGTCATCGTCTGCGCGGTCGCGGTCGCCGCGATCGCCCGATGGAAGGGGTGGCCGGCACCGCTGCTGGTCACGATGGTCGCGCTCGCGGCATCCTTCCTGGAGTTCGTGCCGAACCCCTCGATGGACGGGCACGTGCTCCTGAACATCGTGCTGCCGCCGCTGCTCTACTCCGCAGCGCTGGATGTGTCGTTCATCAGCTTCACCCGGGCGATGACGCAGATCCGGCGGTTGGGCATCGGACTGGTCGTCGTCACGACGGTCGTGGTCGGGCTGATCGCCTGGTGGCTGTTCCCTGATCTGGGGCTGTTCGGTGCCCTCCTGCTCGGCGCGATCGTCGCGCCGCCGGATGCCGTGTCGGCGGCGGCCATCGGCCGCAAGCTCGGCTTGCCACGACGCGTGATGACGGTGCTGTCGGGTGAGAGCCTGATCAACGATGCCACCTCGCTGACGCTGTACCGCGTGATGGCGGCAGCGGTGGTCGCCGGGGCCGCGACGTTCAACATCTGGGGGACCATCGGGCAGTTCCTGCTCGCGGTGGTGGTCGGTGTGGTCGTCGGTGTCGTGTTCGGTGCCGGTATGCACCAGTTGCGGATGCGCAGCCAGGACACGGTCATCAATGGCACGGTCGGCCTGCTCGCGCCGTTCGGCGCCTATGCGATCGCCGAGCAGCTGAGCGGCTCCGGTGTGATCGCGGTCGTCGCGATGGGGCTCTTCGTCGGCTTCAATGCGCCACGCACGAGCTACCTGACCCGGCAGCAGGAGGCGCCGCTGTGGCTGTCGGCCGACTTCCTTCTCGAGGCGTTCGTGTTCGCGTACATCGGCCTGCAGCTGCCGCGTGTCGTCGCCGACCTCAGCGACGGCGATGTGTGGCCGGTGATCGGCCTGTCGGCGGTGGTTCTGCTGGTCGTGCTCGTCGTGCGACCGCTGTTCGTCTACCCCGCCAACGCATGGGGGCAGTGGTGGGCGAAGATGCGCCTGCGTCGATGGGAGGCTGCGAAACGGCGGCAGGTACGTGTTCCCGTCGACGTGTCGAGACGCGGTCGGCAGCCGCTGACCGAGCAGCAGCTGCGTATGCGGCTCGTGGAGAACAAGCTGTCCTGGCGCGACAATGCAGTGATCTCATGGGCGGGAATGCGCGGCGTCGTCACCTTGGCGACCGCGCTCGCGGCATCCGACCTCGCCGGACTCGACGACGAGGCGGCGCATGCGATCGTCGTGATCGCGTTCGTCGTGACGGTCGGAACGCTGTTGCTGCAGGGGCTGACGCTGCCCTGGCTGATCAAGGCGCTCGGCGTGGTCGATGACAGCGAGGCGCAGGAGGATGCCAAGCAGATCGCAGCCGTCCGCGAGCGCAGTCGGGATGCCGGCAAGGCGTATCTGCGCGACATGCGGCAGACGTGGGCCGAGACGCATGGCGAGGCGCAGCTGGCGGTGTTCGACGCGTTCGCCCGGCGACTGGTGCAGGTGGAGGCCGATGCCGAGACATCGCAGATCGATCTGGAGCCCCGCCCGACGTACGAGCAGTTCCTGGAGATGTCCAAGGGATGGCTGAACGTGCGGCGTCAGCTGCTGCTGGAGGAGCGCGATGCGGGCAATCTCAGCGAAGAGGTCATGCACGAGCTGATCACGGCGATGGATGCCGAGGAACTGGCGCTCGACACCCGTGTGGCGACGCGGAGCCAGTCCCGCCCCTGAGGCTCCCGCTGCCTGCGTGGCCCGAGCGTTCTCGTGGTTCGAGCGTTCTCGTGGCCTGAGCGTTCTCGTGGTTCGAGCGTTCTCGCCCCTGCTCAACTACCTCGCCCCTGCTCATTCACGTGATTCAGCAGGGGCGAGGTAGCCCAGCGGGGGCGGGAAGCGGCGCAGCCGACAATGCGAGAGCGCCTCGCCCGGGTGGGGCGAAGCGCTCAGGCTGGGGAGGATGCTGTCAGCGGGTGGCTGCCGGCTCCTTGCCGTGCTCCGGCTCGGCAGCATCTGCGTCGTCCAGGTCCTCGGCGAACGGCAGGCCGTTGCGGGGAGCGTTGTAGAGCTCCTCATCGAGGATGCCTTCGCGCTTGGCGACGATGGTCGGGACCAGCGCCTGACCCGCGACGTTGAGCGCGGTGCGGCCCATGTCGAGGATCGGGTCGATCGCCAGCAGCAGGCCGACGCCCTCGAGGGGAAGGCCCAGGGTCGACAGGGTGAGCGTGAGCATGACGATCGCGCCGGTGGTGCCCGCGGTGGCGGCGGAGCCGACGACCGAGACGATGACGATCAGCAGGTACTGCACGAAGTTCAGCTCGATGCCGAAGAACTGCGCGACGAAAATCGCAGCGATGGCCGGGTAGATCGCGGCGCAGCCGTCCATCTTGGTGGTCGCGCCGAGCGGCACGGCGAACGAAGCGTAGCCACCGGGCACGCCGAGGTTGCGCTCGGTGACGCGCTCGGTGAGGGGCAGCGTGCCGATCGAGGAGCGGCTGACGAAGCCGAGCTGCACGGCCGGCCACACGCCCGAGAAGTACTGCTTGACCGACAGGCCGTGAGTGCGCACGAGGATCGGGTAGACGACGAACAGCACCAGGGCGAGGCCGATGTAGACGGCGCCGGCGAACCAGGCGAGCGAGGTGAGCTTGTCCCAGCCGTACTTGATGACGGCGGAGCCGATCAGGCCGAAGGTGCCGATCGGGGCGATGCGGATGATCCACCACAGCACGCGCTGGATGATCTTCAGCAGCGACTCGGTGAAGGCCAGGAACGGCTCGGCCTTCTTGCCGGCCTTGAGCGCGGCGATGCCGACGACGGCGGCGACGACGATCACCTGCAGGATGTTGAATCCGACTCCCGATGTCACGATCTGCGCGTCGGCGTCGAATGAGCTGTTGACGGTGAGGCCGAGGAAGTTCTGCGGGATGAGGCCGAGGAGGAAGTTCCACCAGGTGCCGACCGTGTACGGCGCACCGGTCTCGAGGTCGGCGCCGGCCTTGGCGCCGGGCTGGATCACGAGGCCCAGCACGATGCCGATCGACACCGCGATGAAGGCGGTGATCGCGAACCAGAGGAGGGTCTGACCGGCCAGGCGGGCGGCGTTCTGCACGCGGCGCAGGTTCGAGATGCTGGCGACGATGGCCGTGAAGATCAGTGGCACGACGGCGGCGCGCAGCAGCGTGACGTACGAGCTGCCGATGCGGTCCAGCGTGTCCGACAGCACAGTCGGATTGGTGCCGCTGGCGCCGAGGGAGACGCCGATGAGGCCGACGGCGATGCCGAGGACGAGGGATACGAGGATCTGGAACCCGAAGGAGGTCAGGAGCTTCCGGACCGGTCCTCGGGTGTCGGGCGCCTTCTGGGCGCGGGCTGTGCTGCTCACGGGGACTCCATGTCTACGCGCGCACGGTGCGCGCCATGAGAGACAACGGTAGGAGAGAACGGGGAGTCCGGGAGCGTTGTGACGAAGGATGACGGCACTTCACCAACGCCGCGGACGCTCCCACAGGGTGCAGGGCTCGGTGCTGCCGCGACGCACTCCCCGGCACGGGAAGACCTCATCCGATCTCGAGTTGTACACGTTCCAGAGGATCTCGCAGTCGCAGCATCCGCCGCGGTCGTGCATGCGGCGCTCCAGTGCCGTCGCGCGTGGCGCGACGGCATCCCGATACCGCTTGGCGAGGCGCAGAGTGCCGTCGCACGGTGCCGTGCGCAGCATCCGATCGAGGTAGCAGGGCAGACACTCTGCGGGCTGAGGCTCTGTCAGGGCAGTGGCCAGCGAGTGAACGAGCTGTTCGGCTTCAGTGACGAGTGGTGTCTTCATGCTTGAAGTGTCGAACATACCTCCGACATTCGTGGCCGCGATCGGTCTCGTCAGCCGGTGCGGCGCCGATCGGATGCTGAGGGTACGAACATCTCCGGCGTGACGCCGTCCAGCAGCTCTCCGGGCTCCACCTTCAGCGCGTCCGCGATGCGGATGAGTGTCGGGATTCCCATCATCGCGCGGCCCTTCTCGTAGCCGCGGATGTTCGACGAGTCGATCTGCGTGAGCACGGCGAGTTCGTCCTGGGTGATGCCGCGGTGCTTGCGTGCGTCCGAGATCAACTCGCCGATGCGTGCAGCGGCAGGGGAGGGGACTCGGGGCACCTCTCAAGCGTCATGAATGACGGTGGGTTGTGCCAGGGTTAACGCACCCGGGTACTTGTACCGATCCGGGGATTCCCCTGGGAGGTGCGGATGTCCGGCGAGCGCTTGGTCAAGTCGAAGCAACGCGTAGCCGATCACGGCGAGGTGTTCACACCGCGCTGGTTGGTCGACGACATGCTGGATCTCGTCAAATCGGAGACCGAACGGATTGACTCACGATTCCTTGAGCCGGCTTGCGGGTCGGGCAACTTCCTCGTGCCCGTGCTGGAGCGAAAGCTTGCGGCCGTACAGAGCCGACACGGTCGCAGTGACTTCGAGAAGCGGCACTACGCGCTGTTCGCGCTGATGTGCGTTTACGGCATCGAACTGCTGCAGGACAACGCTGAAGAATGCCGGGGGAATCTTGGAGGTACTTTCACCCGGTATCTCAAGTGCGAAGCCGACGATGAGTGGGCTCGCGCGGCCAGGGCTGTACTCGCGGTCAACATCGTGCAGGGCGATGCGCTGAAGATGACGACCACTGTCGGTGAGCCGATCACGTTCCCGGAGTGGGGATACCTCGGACGCGGAAAGTTCCAGCGGCGCGACTTCCGCTACGACAGCCTCACGCAGCGCTCTGCCGCATCGGAGGGCCTGTTCGCGCATTTCGAGGAGCACGAGATCTTCACTCCAGTGCGGACGTATCCACCGATGAACGTGATGGAGATCGCGGCATGAGTCTCCAGGCTTCCTTCACTCTGCAGGGCCACAACCCAGATGTGCTCACGTGCATCGCGAACCTATCGAACGATGAGGTGTTCACGCCGCCGGAGTTTGTGAACCAGATGCTCGACACCCTCGAACAGGCGTGGGCGGAGTCCAATGACAGCGCGTTGATCTGGGCAGACTTGACGGTGACGTTTCTCGACCCGTTCACGAAATCGGGCGTCTTCCTCCGCGAGATCACCCGGCGTCTGACTGACGGGCTGGAGTCGCAGATCCCTGACCTTGAGGAGCGTGTCGACCACATCCTCACGAAGCAGGTCTTCGGTATCGGGATCACCAGGCTCACATCGCTGCTCGCCCGACGGAGCGTCTACTGCTCGAAGGATGCCACCGGTGCGCACTCCATCGCCCAGTCGTTCGAACGCGACTGGGGCAACATCTGGTTCGAACGGACCGAGCACACCTGGGCCGGTCGCAAGAAGGTGCGACGCGCGAATCCGCTCACCGGCGATGAGGAGCTCGTCGAGCAGCTTGGCACGGGGAAGTGTCGCTTCTGCGGGGCATCTGAGGGCGAGTACGCCCGAGACGAGTTCCTCGAGACCCACGCGTACGCGTTCATTCACACTGACAACATCAAGGCTCGAGTCAACGAGCTGTTCGGAGCCGACATGCAGTTCGACGTCATCATCGGAAACCCGCCTTACCAGTTGGGAGACGGGGGCGGTGGAGCGAGTGCTTCCCCGATCTACCAGGAGTTTGTTGAGCAAGCGAAGGCGCTCGAACCTCGGATGCTGACGATGATTATCCCGTCTCGTTGGTTCACCGGCGGGAAGGGACTGGATGATTTCCGTGATGTGATGCTGGCAGACCGTCACCTGCGCCATATCGATGACTACCCGATCTCTGCGGAGGTGTTTCCGCAGAACGGACCAAAGGGTGGCGTCTGCATCTTTCTGCGTGATCGAGAGTGGTCGGGAAACTGTCGCGTTGTCACGCACTTCAAGGGTGGAGTCTCGGCCGAGACGCGGCCGCTGGCTCGGTCGGGGTCAAGCGTTCTAATTCGATATCACGATGGTGTCTCGGTGCTTGAGAAGGTCGCGCGTGTCGAAGGGGCGGATGAAGATAGTTTGGCGTTGCCTGCACAGAAGCGGTTCATCGACAAGGTGAGCGTCCGCCGTCCATTCGGATTTTCCTCTTCGTTCCAAGGCCACCGCGATCGCCGCGACGACGATGTTGTACTGCTGCGCAAGGGCGGGCAAAGCGCGTACGTCGGGCGCGACGAGGCCACCAACGGGTTGCATCTCGTTGATTCCTGGAAAGTGCTAGTCGGATTCGCTGCACCAGGCACGGGAGACAAGGACACATATCCCCACCGGGTCATCAGTACCCCATTCGTCGGTGGTCCTGGTCTCGTGTGCACAGAGACCTACCTGGCAATCGGAGCATTCGATTCGAAGAGGGAGGCCGAGAGTGCTCTTAGCTACTTGGGGTGTCGCTTCACTCGGTTCCTGATCCTCCTTCACAAGCCATCGCAGAACACGACCCGCCAGGTGTACAGCTTTGTCCCGAATCAAGTCTGGGACAGGACGTGGACGGACGAAGCGCTGTACGAGAAGTACGGCATCACCGATGCGGAGATCGCGTTCATTGAAAGCATGGTTCGTCCGATGGAGGTCGGTATTGTCTAAACCGATCGAGTCCCTCCTGCAAGTGAAACCTGACGCTCGCCTTCGCATCTACGCGTGGTCGTCCGACGAAGTCGCTGAGCGCTGGCGTGACTGCTTGAAAGTCGGACAGACGACGCGGCCCGACGTCAACGACCGCATCAAACAGTCGCAGGGTCAGGCGCGCGTCCAGTACACACTTGAAGTCGACGAACCCGCGGACCGCGAAGACGGCAGCACCTTCACCGACCACGACGTGCGCGAGCGTCTAATTGCTAAGGGCTTCAAGAACATCGTCTTCGAGTCCAGCAAGGAGTGGATTCGCTGCACTGCCGAGGACGTGCGCACCGCCATTGCGGAGCTCAAGGCAAACAAGAGCTACAGCGGCTCACACCACGCCACTTTCGGAATGCGCGACGAGCAGAAGGCTGCGGTCAAGAAGACCTACGACTACTATCAATCGATCTGGGCGGAGAATTCTGACTCCGTTCCCGAATTCCTCTGGAACGCGAAGATGCGCTTCGGTAAAACGTTCACCACGTATCAGTTGGCGAAGAAGCTCGACGCGAAGCGCATCCTCGTCGTGACGTTCAAGCCGGCCGTCGAGGACGCGTGGGACACTGATCTGCACACCCATGTCGATTTCGAGGGATGGCAGTATCTCTCCCGCAAGAATGAGGGTGATCCCTCGACGGTCGACGCGGAGAATCCGCTTGTCTTTTTCGGTTCCTTCCAGGATCTGATGGGTCGTGACGCCGCGGGCAACTTCAAGCCCAAGCACAAATGGCTCACCGAGCTCACGTGGGATCTCGTCGTGTTTGATGAGTATCACTTCGGTGCATGGCGCGATGCAGCGAAGGAGTTGTTCGAGGGCGAGGACAACGCGAAGAAGGAAGAGAAGATCGAGTTCTCATCCGCAGAGGAGACGTTTGCTGAGGAACTCGAAGAGCGCGGCAGCGACGAGGACGCATTCGTTCCGATTAAGGCATCCGCGTATCTGTACCTCTCAGGCACTCCCTTCAAAGTTCTAAACGAGGGGCGATTCATCGAAGAGCAGATCTTCAACTGGACCTACACCGATGAGCAGCGTGCAAAGGCGCAGTTCGCGGTGAAGCATCCTGACAAGCCCAACCCGTACGCATCGCTCCCCGAAATGCGCTTGCTGACGTATCAGATGCCCGAGGAGCTGCTCGCGATCGCGAGCCAGGGCGAGTTCGACGAGTTCGACCTCAACGCATTCTTCGAAGCGAGAGGGTCCGGTTCCGACACAGAGTTCGTGCACAAGGATGACGTACAGAAGTGGCTCGACATCATCCGAGGCTCGTATCTCCCCACAAATCTCGATGCATTGAAAGCAGGAACGCGGCCACCGTTCCCGTACTCAGACACGCGACTGTTGCCGTACCTGCAACATTCCTTGTGGATGCTGCCGCGCACAGCATCCTGTGCAGCAATGGCGAACCTGCTCGCCGAGCCGCAGAACGCCTTCTGGCACGACTACGAGGTCGTCAACGTTTCTGCGCCCGGCGTCGGCGTGGGCTTGGCGGCACTCCCACCCGTCCGCGAAGCCATCGGCAATGGGCATGACACCAAGACGATCACGCTCACCGTCGGCAAGCTCACGACCGGTGTGACTGTGCCCCAGTGGTCATCAATTCTGATGCTTCGCAATCTGCAGGCGCCGGAGACCTACTTCCAGGCGGCATTCCGTGTGCAGTCTCCTTGGAGCATCCGCAATCCGAACGGCGATGATCCGCACGAGGAAGCAATCCTCAAGCCCGTCTGCTTCGTGTTCGACTTCGCGCCGACGCGCGCGCTTCGGCAGATCAGTGAGTACGGACGTGGGCTGTCACCCGAGAATCCGAATCCCGAGAAGGCCGTCGAGGAACTGGTGAGCTTCCTTCCAGTTCTCGCGTACGACGGCTCGAACATGACGCAGGTCGATGCAGCCGGCATTCTCGACATCGCCATGTCGGGTACCTCAGCGACGCTGCTCGCTCGCAAATGGGAGTCGGCGGTGCTGGTGAACGTCGACAACCTGACGTTGAAGAAGATCATGGGCTCACAAGCCGCGATGGACGCCGTGATGAAAATCGAGGGCTTCCGCGCGCTGGGATCGAACGTCTTCGAGACGGTCGTGAACAAGAGTGAAGCGGTGTCGAAGACCAAGAAGGAGAAGGGCGACGACATCACGCCGAGCGAGAAGAAAGAACTGACCGCGGAGGAGAAGGAGTACAAGTCCAAGCGGAAGCAGATTCAGGAGAAGTTGATCAAGTTCGCCACACGGATCCCCGCGTTCATGTATCTCACCGACTATCGCGAGAACACGCTCTATGACGTCATCACGAAGATTGAACCCGATCTGTTCAAGGCGGTCACGGGCTTGTCGGTTGCGGACTTCAACCTGCTCGTCTCGTTGGACGTCTTCAACGCGAGCCACATGAACCAGGCAGTGTTCGCCTTTCGACGGTATGAGGATGCGTCGCTCTCGTATACCGGAATCGAGTCACACGAAGGGCTGCGAAGGTACGGACTCTATGACACCGTGGTTGCGGTTGAGTGATGAGCGCTACAGTTTCGATCCAGCGGATCACACGACCGCGCGTCGACTTCGGCCTGATCGATGACTCGCTCGGTGGACAGCATCCGTGGTTGTGGGCGACGGGGCTCCCGTACCGCGCGATGACCGCACCCCTCAGCGGCGCGGTGATGCCGGAGAATCCGCGGACTCTTCTGACGCGAGACGAGCACGGAACCATTCATGGCGACTTCGAACATGCGCTCGGCTACTTCGCGTCATTGCAGTCGTTCCTCACCTACTCGTTCGGTTGGACGCGGCACGACAAGGGGCTGATCTGGTGGCTTGATCAGGGCGCCCCGGCTGACGACGCGCGGTTCACGCTGATTCGCAATGTGTGGCTCGCGGACGGACTCCTTGAGTCCTACCTGTCGTGGTGTGTGCAGCACCCGGAGATCGACGTCTTTGATGCATTCAATCCACACGTCGACCGCCAGCCGATCACGCTCTCGGATCAATGGAACGACCGGCTCCGAACAACCCGGGACGAGACGGACGGGGATGACCTCTCATTTCGCCCTGATCAGATGCACCTCCACGGAGGCGAGCACATCGGTGGCCCGTCGACCGGGCGGAGCGACGCGAAGCTGCTCGGTGTCGACGCCAGCTCCCACTCCGCAGTGCTCGTCAGCGAGACCGTCGCAGGGTGGTACGCAGCACTAACTCATTATGGAAGCGAGTTGCCCGCATTGCCGGGCGGACGCAGTTGGCGTGTGGACGTGCATGTTAAGCCGATCGGCTTCGTCGGAACGTACCGACGGTCTCGCAACAGCGGACTCTGGTTTTCCGGCCGGCATGCGCACCATTCAGCCGGGAATTGAGCCCGCAGTCGTCACTGGTGTGGAGGGGACGCTCCGCTTCTCGCTCGTGACAGTCGCGTCTGCGGCGCAGCGGAACCGGTGTCACTGAGCCTGAGTCCAAGCAGATACTCGCCCACGCGTCGTCTCGACCCTCACCGGTACCTTAAAGGGAGGCTATTGAACGATCTGGAGGATCGAAGTGACCGAGGAGATGCCCAACTGGGAAGGCTTCATGATCCCGACGCTGCGCGTCCTCAGCGATGGGGTGGTCCGGCACTGGCGCGAGTTCCAGCCGCTGGTGGCGGATCTGGTGAACCTCACGGATGAACAGCGGAAGGAACTCCTGCCGTCGGGAAGCCAGGTGAAGTACGAGAACCGCATCGGATGGGGCGTCTCCTTCCTGACGAACGTCGGTGCTCTCGTCCGCCCGAAGCGCGGCCACTATGCAATCACCGACGCAGGCAGGCAGCTCATCGACATGTTCCCCGACGGAGTCAAGGAGCGCGACATTCGGGAGCTCGGCGAAGACCCGTCTTCACCTATTCGGGTGTACGAGAAGACCGAACGGGCCAAGGCCGCGACACCGACGGTTCACGACGCTTCCGATTCGATGACTCCGATCGAGCAGGTGCAGCAGGGCATTGAACGCATTCATGACGAGGTCGCCGCAGAACTCATCACCCGACTTCAAGGTAAGGAACCCGGTTTCTTCGAACAGGCGGTGGTCGATCTCCTGCTCGCGATGGGCTATGGGGGCACGACAGGCAGTGGCACGGTCACCCAGCTGAGCAACGATGGTGGTATCGACGGCGTGATCGACCAGGACGTGCTTGGCCTCAGCCGGGTCTATGTTCAAGCCAAGCGGTACGCCACCGACAACGTGGTTCAGCGCCCGGACATCCAGGGATTCGTGGGCGCGCTACAGGGCAAAGCCGACAGCGGCGTCTTCATCACGACGAGTCGGTTCTCAGAGGGGGCGCGCATCTACGCGGATGCTGTTCCCACTCGTGTCATCCTGATCGACGGCAACCGTCTGGCGCGACTGATGATCCGGTACGGCGTCGGCGTGCAGGTGCA
The DNA here is from genome assembly GCA_049646915.1 of Microbacterium sp. Taxonomy (GTDB): domain Bacteria; phylum Actinomycetota; class Actinomycetes; order Actinomycetales; family Microbacteriaceae; genus Microbacterium. The sequence continues at coordinate 16,171 of JBARWR010000239.1, read as the reverse complement.
CGAGACATTCAGGGCGATCGAGATCGACGAAGACTTCTTTGCCTGACGCGGCTGGGGCCTGTGACTGCGCGAGCAGGTGACTCGCGCTACGTCGTCGATCTCCTCCGCTCCCTCTTCACGGTGAGCCAGGGCACGCACCAGATCGCTGACCTGCCGGAGCTCGAGGCGATCGAGCCGTTGGTCTAGATGTCCTTGTGTGGCGAGTGGGGGTGGGCTCTTTCCGCAGCTGCTTTCATCTTTCGAACGATGATCGGGTCCACAGTAGCTCCTAGTCGGGCCCCGCTCACTTTCGGGAACAAGGGGCGTTCGTGACGGAACAGAGTCGAGTGGTGGAGGTCATCGACAGCGCGATGCCAGAGATGCACCTTCGATTCGTGGGTGAACGCGCCGCGAACCGCATCGACTGCGTTGCCGGAGATCCAGGCGTGGCCCGAATTCTCGATGAGTTGGTAGTCGATGGCGCGTGAGACGCATGCCGCTACCCAGTCGGCGAACTGGATATTCGCGCTCACCGCGCTGTCGATATGCATGGGCGGCTCGACGATGCGCTTCATCTCTTCGAACTGGCCCGATCGGCCGAACATGTGGGCGTACATCGCAGGCATGCGTTCCACACGCTGCTTCTCGTTGATCTGATCCATCATCACGAGCAAGTTCTCGCCGCTCTCGTCGGCGTGCCGTGCCAGACGGTTCAGTGTCTCCTTCATGGCTGAAGACTCCCGGGCTACGGTGTCGAGACTCGTCTGCTTCGGCGAACCGATCTGCTTCTCATCCGCGTAGTAGAACAGGTGGCCGCCGAACGACCGGAGACGTCTGACCAGCCCATTGAAGACGCGGATCTGCTGCGGGTAGCGATCAATAGTGGAGGCGCGGAAGAGATCGGATCCTTTGCGCTCCCACTGTGCGGGGCGGGAGTTCGCTGCGATCTCTGTCGCGAAGACCTTGCGCTTCTGCTCGGTGAAGGCTTGACCGAATGCCCTGGCCTCGCCCTCGTTCACGACGTAGCCGGCGTACCCGAACGCAGGGCTTGTGTTATACCTCGCATCCGCGCGAGATACGAACGCACCGGTCTCGCCGATCTCGTCAAGGTAGGCCAGGAGCATGGCTTGAGCCTGCCAGACCCCACAGACACGGAGCATGGGCTGCAAACGTGAAAGCCCGCGCATATGCGCGGGCTTTCCGAATTGGCGCTCAGAGGTCTATCTCACCCTCCGCTACCGAAATACATCGTAACCCTAGATTCTCGGGGATGGTAACCCCGCCTTCGTCAGCGCCACGTCGAGCTGCAAGCACGGCGAGCAGCTCACCTCTGCCAGTATTCGAACAGCGGCTTCTGAGGGGACGCCGCGACGAAGAGGGGAAGTCACATGAGCTATGCCGTCATCGATCTCGAGACCACCGGGTTCTCACCCGCCCGCGGCGATCGCATCATCGAAGTGGGCGTCGTGCTGCTCGATGATGAGGGCGCGATAGAGCACGAGTGGACGACACTCATCAACCCGCAGCGCGACGTCGGGCCGACCCACGTGCACGGCATCCGAGCTCGTGATGTCATTGACGCGCCGCTCTTCAGCGACGTCGCGGCGTATCTCGTCAGCCTGCTCAGCGGCCGTACACTAGCCGCGCACAACCAGGAGTTCGACCTTCGCTTCCTCAAAGCTGAGCTGGCGACCCAGGGGTTCGCCCTTCCCAGCACCTACGTCGGCCTCTGCACCATGCTCTGGTCACGCAGCTCTTTCGGAGCCTCCAAGCTCGGCGACGTCTGTGCAGCGCTCGAGATCGAACACGCCTCGGCTCATGCCGCACTCGGCGATGCACGAGCCACCGCCCAGATTCTTGCCGTGCTGCTCCGTGCCGCAGGTCACTCGACGCAGTGGGAGGCGGACTCGATGAAGGCGATCTTCCCGCTGTCGGCGGATGGGTCGGCGACCGTTCCGCGGGCGCCGCGCACACTTGCGGCCGCAGCTCCGATGGCCTTCATCGACACCGCCGAGCTGCCGCTGTGGGAGCGGGTGAGTATCCCCGTCGACACATCGGATGCGGCATCCGCGGTCTACCTCGACATGCTCACCCGTGTGCTCGAAGACGGGCTGATCTCGGCCGGTGAGTTCTCGCGACTCGACGCGATCATCGAGGTCGCCCACCTCAGCCGCGAGCGCATCGTCGTACTGCATGCGTCTTATCTCTCGGCAGCATACCTGGAGGCGCTCGCCGACGGCCACGTCAGCGAAAACGAGCGCCGCGAGCTCGCGCAGATCGCGACGATCCTCGATCTGCGCATTCCGGAGATCCCCGAAGAAGCCGCGCCCGTTCCGAAGATGCGGTCGGAGAGCACCGGTGCCCCCTCGACCACAGGCACCCCATTCACGCTCGCCCCGGGCGCACGCGTCGTCTTCACAGGCACGATGAGTCGTCCCCGCGAATCCTGGGCGAGTGCACTCGCCGATGCCGGGTTCATCACCGGCAGCGTGACGAAGAACTGCGCCGTGCTGATCGCCGAGGACCCGGCCAGCCAGTCGGGCAAAGCGAAGACTGCACGTGCGCACGGCATCCCGATCGTCACTGAAGGCGAGTTCATCCCCGTCTTCGATGCGTACCGCGCGCGGCACGCGAACGTCATCAAAGCGATCGCGAATCACGAACGAAGCGCTGCCACGAACCCCAGAATTTCGTCCTGAAGTCCGCCGTACGCGTCCGCCAACGGCGCCTCACCTTCAACGAGCTCGGCGATTCGATCCAACCCGTCATCAACGATCATCGCCGCTCGTCGTAGCCCCCAGCTGCTGAGTTCCGCGACAAGATTCGTGCGTGTGATATCTGCGTGGCGGTAGACACCATCGACAGCGAGAGCCATCCGTCCATCGCCGGCCATGTGCATCTGCGGCACCATGTCGTAAGCCGGGGCGAGTTGCACGTCATCATCCAGTGGATGCAGTAGCCCGATGTTCTTGGTGTGCATATCGAGGTTCCCTACGGCGACCGCGAGCAGCGTCATGTCGGCCAACTGACGCACGCTCGCCGCCGTCGTGTACCGCTGAAGAGCGTCAGCTATCCGCCGCAGGCTCACGACGCCGCCGATCTCCTGGTACTTCTGGTTTCCACCGGCGCCAAGCGCCTGGTTGAAGTCCTCCTGGTGGATGCGCGCACCGGCGCGACGGTCGTACCGTTCGATGACCAGAGCGATATGACCGTCGAAATCCTCGATCCAGGTGTCGAATCGAGCGAGACCGAATGCGCGCGCGATGCGACCGCCGTACTCCTCGTCATAGATCACAGACGCCTTGTCGCCAGCGAGTTGTGGCTTGAGAATGTGGGTGCTCGGCTGTCCGCCGACAGCCTGAGCCCAGCCATCGACCGTGCGCGCCAGCAGGATCTTGGGCTGAACGCCGCCGAGCGAAGTTCTGCCGAGTCCGGTCGCATTGCCCAGCGGTGACCCGATCGGGTCCTCGAGCAGCGCGCGGATCTGTGCAGCAGAGACCGGCTGCAGCGCGGGAGTTCGGGGCTCAGCGGGATCGTTGATATCCCAGATCTGCAGTGCGCCGGCGATGTCTCGTCCATACCGTGCGAGGAAGGCCGGTACGTCTCCACGCGGCAGTGCGCCTTGCGACAGCATGTAGTCGTACTGGTCTCCTTCGGGCAGCAGCTCCGCGAACCAGTTCCGGCGGCGATCAGCGCGATCGCGTCGTTGTGGGTCCGTCAGCGGTATTGCGACGGACAGCGCGGTGCTGCCTGAGCCGAAATGGGAGATGCCCGCATTGTTCGGTGTGAAGTCGAATGTCCGTGCGTCTCCTTCCAGCGTTCCGATCTCGACGCCGTGGAGCTCAACCGCCAGACGCATTGCCATCCCCCGCAGATTCCGTCGCTTCCCACGTCGCCGTGATGGCGAGACCGGTACTGCGTGCTAGTTCCAGCAGGCGTCGGAGGTGAATCGTGGACATCCCGTTCTCGATCGCGCTGATCGTGCTCTGGGGGAGGTCCATCTGGGAGGCGAGTTCGGTCTGGGTGAGGCCCTTGGCAAGACGGGCCTGTTGCAGGGCGATGCCGATATCGCCGGGTGTGCGCAGCCGTGCGGTATGCATCGTCATCCTGTCTCCTTATCGTGAAAACACGATACCACATGCGTATCGTGGAATCACGATACGGTTCGCATATCGTGATCCCACGATATGCGAACCACCCCGCGATGCGCGGCGACGATCACGCCCCGCCATCAGTCAATGAGTAGAACTACTCTGAGTCAAAGGGCAGACCCCCTGACGGCTCATCGGAGCCAGGCGGCATGCCGAGCTGCATCGCCAGCAGCGTCATCACCGCGCGCGAGACCGTCCCGACCAGGGCATCCGGTACGGCGATCACGCCGCGTTTCGGCGACTCGGCGAGACCCACCTCGCGCAGTCGGGCGACGCGGGCGCCGGCAACATACGTGAGCGCGTCGTCGAAAGACAGCTCCGGCTCGGCCAACCCCTCCTCGCTCAGTGCAGCGAGCGCCAGCGGTACGACCGCGCTGAGCATCCGGCCCTCCTGCTCATCGTCGGGGTTGAAGTAGTTGTCGGTCAGAATCTGTGCGGCAACCATGCCAGCGAGCATCTCGACGGTCTCATAGGTCGGATCGGCGCCGAGGCTCCACTCGGACGCCTTCGAGCCTGGCCGCACGCGCGTCGACGTCAGCGCGATCACATCGGCCAGCTGCAGCGCCTCCCACCATGCGGCCAGCACGGTCAGCTCGAGCATCGAGGTCACCTGAACCGGGGCATCCGACCTCTGCGCGGTACGTTTCGCGACCCCTGCTGCGTCGATGCCGATCATCGCTGCGACCTCCGCGATATCCGCGCGACGCAGGCTGCCCGATGGCGTGATAGCCCGCGAATCGCCCATCCACTCGAGGAGCGGGCGCACCGCTGACACCACCGGCAGCCGCAGCAGGGCAGCGTACTGCACGTCGGCGTCGATCTCAGCTCCGTGCGTGAGCGCATCGCGCAGCAGCCCTGACAGATCGGCGCCGGAATCGAGCTCGCGCTCCAGGGTGGTGTGCGGTTCATCCCAAGCATCCGGGTGTGTCGATACCGCCAACTGGAAGTGCAGATAGTCGTCGAGGGTGAACAGGAAGGTCTCGAGAACCTGCTCCGGGGCGTCCTCGAACATCTCGTACAGTTCGTCGATGAGAGGCGCGATGTCGCCAGGCTTGCGCACATCGAGATGCGCCTCGCCCGCGATATCGAGCAATAACTCGAAGAGCTCGCCCGCCTTCTCCAACTGCTCAGCCGACTCTCCGTCACGGTCCTCCCGCAACCATGTCGTGAACTCGCGCGTCAGCGCGGCATCCGATCCCTGCCCGCGGGTTGTGCGGCGGAACGCCGCTCCGGATGCAGGCTTCGCACCATCCGGAGTCGCCGTGCGCACAGCCACGGAGCCGTCGCCGGGTAGCACCAGCTCAACCACCTCAGAAACCGGGGTGCCCTTGGCCTGCGCTTCGGCGATGATCGCCGCAGCGACGGCGAGCGCCGCGCCATCCATGACCGACTTGCCGCCGTGACGAAGGATCAGACTGTTCAGCGAGTCGAACGCCCGACCCTTGTTCGCCAGCGGCACGATGTCACGCGCGACGGCGGTAGCAGCCCTGTCGGGCCATGCGGGCACGCGCATGCGCGGCCGCACCGAAGCGAACGCGCGATCGCTTAGCCACGTATCGAGCAGCCCGAGAGCCGCGCCGATCACGTGGGACCCAGCGGGCATCTCATCGGTCTCGTCGCGCGGAACGCCATCGAGCACCGCCTGGGCGAGCGGCGGGTCATCATCGGCGATCGCGGTGGTGAACATCCGCAGCACTGCGAGTGAGAGGGCGCGGTGCCTGCCGACCGGCGTGAACAACGCGAGGTTGTGCTGCTCGGTCGCGCGATCCAGCGCGGACGCGAATGCTTCGTGGTCGGTGCCGCCCAAGTCATCGAGATCGATGCCGTCTTCAGCGAGCAGCGGTGCCAGCTGCTTCATCAGGTCGGCGGCCATGCCCGGCTTGTGCGCGATGCCCATCCTGGACATCTGCGCGAGGATCTCGGGATCGTCGAAAGGTGAAGTCACGATGCCAGCGTATGCAAGGGGAGGGGCGGATGCACGCGGGCCTCAGCGCAGCATCCTCCTTGTTGGGATCAATTCACCGCGCGGCGAGCACCAGCAGCTCTCCGACTTCGCAGTCCAGCGCTTCGCAGATCGCGCGCAGCGTCGAGTACCGGATCGCCCGCGCCCGATCGTTCTTCAATACCGACAGGTTCACGATGCTCACGCCCACCCGCGCGCTCAATTCCGTCAGCGTCATCCCACGCTCGGTGAGCAGCTCGTCCAGGCGGCAGTGGATGCCGGTGAGCTCGTCCTCCGGCTCAGCAGGAGTCACACCAATCCCTCCGTCTCGCGCTGCAGGCGATGCCCGTGCCGGAACACCGCTGCCAGTGCGGCGAGGCCGAGCGCTGCGGCGAACGGCCAGATCTGCACGGTCAGGGAGAAGACGCGTGAGGCCGTGAGGGGCCCGCCGTCCTCGGGTAGCACTGCGGCAGCGGCGAGCGTCTGACCGATGGGCACCACCAGATCGTGAGCGATCCCCATCACGAGCACCATGATCGCCGCGATTCCCAGCGTCTTCGCGACCCGAGGCGCGAACGGCGTGCCAGCCTGCGCGCTCACGGTGACTACGCGGATCACCCAGGCCGGCAGCGCGAAGAGCGCGAGCATCAACAGCTGTCCGGCGAGCAGCACCAGACGGATGCCGATGGGCAGTCCCGTGATCTCCAGCCCCAGCCCGTTGCCATACGCACCGAGCAGTGCCGGGAGTGACTTGCCCGCGGCATCCCATTCGAAGTCCGGGAGGTCATTCAGCTGCACATCTGCGGTGATCGTGACGGTGCTCACAAAGAACGTCTGCCAGATCACGAACAGGGAGAAGAGGGCGCACAGCACCAGCCACCCGAACGCGAGCGTCGCTGAGATGTCGAGGGTGACCGACGCACTGCCCGCCTTCTTCGCCCTGATCCCCACCACCGAGGCGACCAGTCCGAGAACCACAAGTCCCAGCAGAATCTGTGACAGCCCTGACGCGAGATCGCCCGTACCCACGCTGAACATCAGACCAGTCCTTCCGTCTCGCGCTGCATCCGCTGGCCGAACTTTAGGATTGCAGCGAGGGCGGTGAGTGCGACGGCGGCGCCGATCGGCCAGTAGTCGAGCTGCACGAATATCGTGGGCTCTGGAAGGGCGTCTTGCGGAGTCCAGTCATCCGGGTAGCCGCTCCAGGCTGCCCCGCCGATCGTAAGTGCTTCGAAGGATGCCATCGATCCGGCGATCCCGCGCAGGACCGGGGCGACCATGCCGGCCACCAAGACCACTGCCGCTGTGACACTGGTTGTTCGGGTGAGCACGGATGAGAATGGTGCCCCGCCCTCCAGATGGCGCGCGGCCAGCGCTACCAGAACCGCCACGGTCGCGGGGAGGAGCAGGCTCAGTGCTTGACCGATCGCCCACAGGATGCGGGTCGGCATCGACAGCCCACTGAGTGTGAGTTGCGCCAACGCGACACCGGTCGATTCCACAGTGGCGTCCGGCGGATCTACATCGAGACCGGGCAGGGGCAGCGGCCATGCCCGCATCATCGGCACCGACATCGTCACCGAGGGGGATGCCAGGTCGACGACCAGACCGACAGTGGCAGTGCCGATGAGGGCGAGGGCGACGATCCACGCTGCACGCCGCGTCAGACGGAATGCCCGCTCGCTGGGGCCGAGCAGTCCGCGCGCCAATTGCCAGAGGAAGAGCAAGATCACGGCGATGATCAGCCCGATGACGGTGATTGCGGCGCCATTGAAGACGGTCAACATCAGATCAGCCCCTCCGTCTCGCGCTGCAGCTGCGCGCCGTAACGGAAGATCGCCGATAGGGCGAACAGGCCGAGCGCGACCGCGAGCGGCCACACCGGCGGCTGGAACACGAACGGAACCGTCACGCCGGGCGACCACTCCAGAGATCGGGCAGCGAGGGTCATGCCGATCGTTGTGAAGACGTCGCCGACCACCACGGTGGCCAGCACGACGATCGCGGCGAGTCGGAACGTGCGCGGTACCGAAGGGTGGAACGGCTCGCGCATGCTGGCCAGCAGCGCGGCCGTGTAGATCGACCAGGCGATCGCCGCGGCAGCAAGCAGGACGAGAACGGTACCGACGAAGAACACCACGCGAGGGGCGAGCGGCGCGTGCTCGACGCCACCACTGCAGAAGCCGATCAGCGCGGAACCGTCCGAATCGACTCGATCGTAGAACACACCGCTGTCGCAGTCCGGACTCAGGAGCGACGACCGGTTCTCGGTGACCCACTGCGCCAATTCGCCGTCCAGCGCGAATCGCGAGTTCAAGAAGGTATTGAAGCTGCCGAAGAGCACACCCAAGACAACCAGCCCCAGGAACATCCCGGCGATGCTGCGAGTGGCGCTGAGCGCAAGAGTGCTGCTGTGGTGCCGTCGCGCCCACCACATCGCGATTCCCACGATGACACCGAGCACCGCGAGGTAGACGCCCAGGGGAATCAGGCCCGACAGCAAGTCATCCGAAGTCCACATCAGACGAGTCCCTCCGTGTCCTTCTGCATCCGCGTGCCCTCCGCGACGAGCAGGGCGACGACTCCCAGCACGATGCCGATGAGCAGCAGCGTGATGTCGATGCGGTCGAGGATCCACAGCGGATCCCACAGCGACAGGGCGATCGCGTCGGGGCCATCCGCCGTGAACGCGCCATCGTGCCCGTCTGCGAAGACGGCGTATCCGAGCTCACGCACCGCGACATCTACGGCCGCGGCCTCGAGCTGCGGAGCGACCGCCGCTGAGGTGATCGCGATGATCCCGACGAGTCCGAGACCCCAGGAGAGTACTCGCGCGAAGGGGCGACTCTGCAGCATCCGCAGCGCAAGCAGGACGACGAGCAGACTGCCGCCGGCGATGGCCAAGACATTCAAGATCGCGGCGATCGCCTGAAGTGCGCGGGGCAACGCGAGCGGAGCATCGGCTGAGATGGTGACCCCGCTGTAGGTGGCCCCCGCGGAATCGGGGTCGACGGACGGAATCGTCCCGTCTGCCGGGATCTGAGGTGCACTGCCTGTCAGCAGGTCGGCGCGGCCGTTCCAGGTGTCGCCGAGGATTCCCGAGATGACCGGAATCGCGCCGATCAGCGAGGCGACGAGCAGCAGCGCGCCGATGATCAGTGCTGTGATGAGCGCCGTAGTGCGTGCTGTGGTGTTCGACATCAGACCAGCCCCTCCGTCTCGCGCTGCAGCCGCGCCCCCACCACGAACACGGTGCCGATCACGGACAGTGCGAACGCGGCGAGGATGAACGTGAAGGGCTCGATCGACATCACTGCCGTGTCCGTCGGGCCGTCGGTCAGTTGCGCCATCGCGGCGTTCGCCAGCATGTTGTCGAAGAATCGGGATGCTGCCGCGCCCACCAGCCCGATCATCCCGCCGGTCATCACGATGCGGGTGTTGACCTTGCCGAACACGCGGCCGCGCAGGATGTTGCGACTCAGCAGAATCAGGCAGGCGACGACGCCGGTGATCGTCACCACGAACGCCACCTGCCCGATGATGCCGGGGACAGCGCCCATCAGCCCCAGCGAATCGACGGTGACGGATGCCGTGTCCAGCCGCACCGGCAGAGTCCCACTGGGCAGCTGCGCCTGGGCCGGCGAGTCGAGGAACTCCACCGCCACCTGCACGTCGCGCCCGATCGCCAGCTGGATGATCCGCGTCACGGCATGCCAGATCGTCCATCCCGCGATGACGACGCCGGCAATTACGAACAGCGCCATCGCCGCGCTGTCGCTCTTGCTGATTGTGCGTTCCTGGGTCTGCACGTCGTCCCCCATATCGATAGTCGTTGTTATCGCTTGTCGTTAACATAACGACTGTCGATATCTATCGTCAAGACTCCTCTGCATTTCGTCTCGCTGCGCGCGCTCAATGACCGGGTCTCGAGCACGAGAGGGCGCACGGATGTGCCGGAGTGAGCATCGGGGAGGACCCGCGCGCTTCGTCTCACTTCGCTCGCTCAGGAACCGAGGGGCACCCGCTCAGCGAACGCACGGAACATCCCGGAGCCCGGCCGCGCGCTATGCCGACGGCGAACACGGCCGATCCCGCGCTCTCCGGTAGTTACGCTCGATGTACACGGCACCACTGCCGCTTCGCCCCGTGCGAAAGGAAGTCACAGCATGTTCGAGAGATTCACGGACCGAGCCCGTCGAGTGGTCGTCCTCGCCCAAGAAGAGGCGAAGATGCTCAACCACAACTACATCGGCACGGAGCACATCCTGCTCGGCCTCATCCACGAGGGCGAGGGCGTCGCCGCCAAGGCGCTCGAGAGTCTGGGCATCTCGCTCGACGCCGTGCGCGAGCAGGTGCAGGACATCATCGGGCAGGGTCAGCAGCAGCCGACCGGGCACATCCCCTTCACCCCGCGCGCCAAGAAGGTGCTCGAGCTGAGCCTGCGCGAAGCGCTGCAGCTCGGCCACAACTACATCGGCACGGAGCACATCCTGCTCGGCCTCATCCGCGAGGGCGAGGGCGTCGCAGCCCAGGTGCTCGTCAAGCTCGGCGCCGACCTGAACAAGGTGCGCCAGCAGGTCATCCAGCTGCTCTCTGGCGCTCCCGGTCGTGAGACCGCGTCCGTCGGCGCGCAGGCGAACGAGGGCCCGGCATCCGCGCAGGGCGGCTCCCAGGTGCTCGACCAGTTCGGTCGCAACCTCACCCAGGCGGCCCGCGACGGCAAGCTCGACCCCGTCATCGGCCGCGAGAAGGAGGCGGAGCGGGTCATGCAGATCCTCTCGCGCCGCTCCAAGAACAACCCCGTCCTGATCGGCGAGCCCGGCGTCGGAAAGACCGCCGTCGTCGAGGGCCTCGCCCAGGCGATCGTCAAGGGCGACGTGCCCGAGACGCTCAAGGACAAGCAGCTCTACTCGCTCGACCTCGGCTCGCTCATCGCCGGCTCCCGCTACCGCGGTGACTTCGAGGAGCGTCTGAAGAAGGTCACCAAGGAGATCCGCACCCGCGGCGACATCATCGTCTTCATCGACGAGATCCACACCCTGGTGGGTGCGGGCGCAGCCGAGGGCGCGATCGACGCCGCCAGCATCCTGAAGCCGTTGCTGGCGCGCGGCGAGCTGCAGACCATCGGCGCGACGACCCTCGACGAGTACCGCAAGTACTTCGAGAAGGATGCTGCGCTGGAGCGCCGCTTCCAGCCCGTTCAGGTGAACGAGCCGACGCTGCCGCACACGATCAACATCCTCAAGGGTCTGCGCGACCGGTACGAGGCGCACCACAAGGTGCAGATCACCGACGGTGCACTCGTGGCCGCGGCGAACCTCGCCGACCGCTACGTGTCAGACCGCTTCCTGCCCGACAAGGCCATCGACCTGATCGATGAGGCCGGCGCCCGTCTGCGCCTCAGCATCCTCTCCTCCCCGCCGGAGCTGCGCGAGTTCGACGAGAAGATCGCGAAGGTCCGTGAGGACAAGGAAGCCGCATCCGAGGAGCAGGACTTCGAGAAGGCCGCTTCGCTGCGCGACCAGGAGAAGGAGCTGCTCGGCGAGCGGCTGCGCCTGGAGAAGCAGTGGCGGGCCGGTGAGGTCTCCGGCCCCGCAGTGGTCGACGAGGGACTGATCGCCGAGGTGCTCGCACAGGCCACCGGCATCCCGGTCTTCAAGCTCACCGAGGAGGAGTCCAGCCGCCTCGTGTTCATGGAGCGGGCGCTGCACCAGCGCGTGATCGGGCAGGAGGAGGCCATCGCGGCGCTCTCCCGCACGATCCGTCGCCAGCGTGCGGGGCTGAAGGACCCGAAGCGCCCCTCGGGCTCGTTCATCTTCGCGGGACCCACAGGTGTCGGAAAGACCGAGCTCGCCAAGGCGCTCGCCGAGTTCCTCTTCGACGACGAGGCCGCTCTCATCTCCCTCGACATGTCGGAGTTCGGCGAGAAGCACACCGTCTCGCGGCTGTTCGGCGCCCCTCCCGGGTTCGTCGGCTTCGAAGAGGGCGGCCAGCTGACCGAGAAGGTGCGGCGCAAGCCGTTCTCGGTGGTCCTGTTCGATGAGATCGAGAAGGCGCACCCCGACATCTTCAACTCGCTGCTGCAGATCCTCGAAGAGGGTCGTCTGACCGACGGTCAGGGTCGCATCGTCGATTTCAAGAACACCGTGATCATCATGACGACGAACCTCGGCTCGTCGGCGATCGCCGGTGGTCCGGTCGGCTTCCAGGTGGAGGGCAACTCGCAGACCACCTACGAGCGGATGAAGGGCAAGGTCGATGAGGAGCTCAAGCGCCACTTCAAGCCCGAGTTCCTGAACCGTCTCGACGACATCATCGTGTTCCCGCAGCTGGACAAGAGCGAACTCCGTCAGATCGTGGGGCTGTTCACCAAGCAGCTGGGCGAGCGTCTGCTCGACCGCGACATGACGATCGAACTGTCGGATGCCGCGAAGGACAAGCTCATCGACATCGGATTCGATCCGACGCTCGGTGCGCGTCCGCTGCGTCGCGCCATGCAGCGCGAGATCGAGGACCAGCTCTCCGAGCGGATCCTGCACGGTCAGCTCGACGCCGGCGATCACGTGAAGGTCGACGTCGTCGACGGCAAGTTCGACTTCGAGCACGCCCCGCGCGGCGAGAAGGTGTCCGTCGGTGTGAACACCGGCGGGGGCATCTCGGCCACGCCGGACCTCGCCGCCACCGGCACGGACTGATCCCTATAGGCAGTGCGACAGAGAGGGCGGATGCTGCGGCATCCGCCCTCTCTTCTGCGTGATGGGGTCTAACCGGCTGCGAGGAACCACCACAGCGCGGCGGCGTGCGCGACGACAGTCGCGAACGGGCCGATGATGCTCAGCAGTGCCGTCTGCATCCCCGCCCGGCGCGAGAGCAGAGCGATGATGCCGTCGATGGCCTGCACGATCAGCATCGCCACGGCGATGCCCAGCAGCCAGCCGTCGAACCGGCCGAAGAGCGGCACCACGGCCAGCACGAACAGGGCGAGGCTGCGCGCTGTCGTGTACTGGGCCACCTGCCTGGTCTTCCGGTCTGTGCTGCGCATCTCGATGGCCGAGAAATAGAGGCTTGGCACGCTGCTGATGAGGGTGACGATCGCAAGAACGATGTAGGGCGCGCTCACTGGTCTACCTTTCTCATACGCGGACTATAGTCCTCCGGGTTCTAGGGTGGAAGAGTGAGCGAGTACACCATCCGACCGGCGCGCACCGCCGACATCAGCGGCATCCACCGGCTTCTGGAGCCGCTGGTCGAGCGACGCATCCTGCTCGGCAAGGATCTCGCGATCCTCTACGGTGCCGTTCAGGAGTTCGTCGTCGCCGAAATGGACGGCGAGCTGATCGGATGCGGAGCACTGCACGTCATGTGGGAAGACCTCGGCGAGGTGCGCACACTGCTCGTCCGCGAAGATCACCTGCACCACGGCATCGGCCGCGCACTCGTCGAGGGTCTGGAGCAGCGGGCGGCGGAGCTGGGCCTCACCCGGCTGTTCTGCCTCACCTTCGAGACCGCGTTCTTCCTGCGTCGCGGGTACGAGCCGATCGGTGAGCACATCGTCGACGCCGACGTGTACTCGCAGCTGCTGCGCAGCGGTGACGCCGGTGTTGAGGAGTTCCTGGATCTCGCCCACGTCAAGCCCAACACGCTCGGCAACACCAGGATGATCAAGCACCTGAATTAGCCTGGAGTCATGCCCCGTCAGTCCGCCGCCGTCTATCGCCGTCGGAGGATCTTCGTCGTCATCCTCATCGTCGTGCTGATCGCCGTGGTCGCCGGCGGTGTCTGGCTGGCTCTCGCGCAGCCGTGGAAGACGACAGCATCCGCGCCGCCCGTCGCGACGACCGCGCCGACGCCCACCGCATCCGTGAGTCCGACCACCGGGCCGACGAGCCCGACCCCCACGGAGTCCTCGAGCCCCGGTCCGTCCGAGACGCCCGGGATCGTCGCCTGCGAGCAGGGCGATGTCGAGGTCGCAGCCGTGACGGATTCCGACACCTATGCCGCTGACAAGCTGCCGCAGCTGTCCATCCGCCTCACCAGCAAGAGCGCCGTGGACTGCACCCTCAATGTCGGCTCCAGCACCCAGAAGTACACGGTGACCAGTGGCGGCGACGTGTGGTGGCGCTCGACCGACTGCCAGGCCGACCCGAGTGACATGATCGTCACTCTCAAAGCGGGCACGACCGTGAGCAGCGCGACGCCCGTCGTCTGGGATCGCACGCGTTCCTCGGTCGACACCTGTGGCGAGAAGCACCGGGCGCGAGCCCCCGGCGGTGGAGCCTCGTACCACGTGTCGGTCTCGATCGGGGGATTCGACAGCGTCAGCTCACGACAGATCATCCTGCGTTGAATCAGTTCAGGTACGGGTGCTCAGCTGTTCCTGGCCAGTATTTTGGGATACCATGGGGAAGGTTCTCCGGATAGTGCGGTGAAGCCATCCCCAGTGGTGTCGAATCAAGCGTCCCCAGCGCTTCGACACTCACCGCTTGAGGACCCGAGGGCCCTCTCGTATTCTCCAGTCCCCACTGGACGATTCGAGAGGGCCCCATTCTTTAAGCTGGGGGCATGGCTAAGAAGAGGGCGGCCGCGAAGCGCCCCGTACCCCAGGATTTCCGCGCCGAAGCGCTGGCTCAGGCGCTCGAGAAACAGGACATGGCGGCAGTCGCTCTCGCGCTGCGCAACGGCAACACGATCGTCCCGCTGATCAAGCCGGGCCCCCGCGACAACCCGCTCGACGGCGGCGAGGTATGGACGTACCGCGACGCGAACACCGGTGAGGTCGCGCTGCTGCTGTTCAGCGATGCGAAGAACAAGCCGGCCAACCTGCCGCCCGGGGTCGGGATCTACTCGCCGCTGTGGCTCAAGTCGTTCCTGACCACCCACCGCGACACGATCACGACCGTGTTCCTGGACATCGCCGGTCCGCATGCCATGCAGGCGGCACCGGCCGACCTGCTGGCGGCACTCGAGCTCTGACCGATCAGAACGGCGGGACGTCGAGCTCCGGGCGCTCGCGGATCGGGGCGACCTGAGAGATCGGGGCCGGGCGCCGGCCTTCGCCCTTGCGCACGTCGCTGAGGGCATCCCGCAGTGTCTTCGATCGCTCGTCGACCACCCGCTGGTAGCCCAGACGTGCGGCCTCGTTGCGCCGCTGTGCGGCCTGAGTGACCGGTCGGATCTCGCCGGCCAGGGACAACTCGCCCACCGCCGCGATCGTGCGGGGCACGGACCACTGCCTGATCGACCCGGCCACGGCGATCGCGATGGCGAGATCTGCGGCGGGTTCGGTGAAGCGCACGCCGCCGACGGTCGACACGTACACGTCGAGTTTGGAGGTCGCGATGCCGGCCCGGCGCTCGAGGATGGCCAGCACCATCGCCACGCGCGACGAGTCCAGACCGTTCACCACGCGGCGCGGGTTCGGCGCGTTCGTCTCGATGGTCAGCGCCTGCACCTCCACCGGCAGGGCGCGCCGGCCCTCCATCGCGATCGCCACGCACGTGCCGGGTTCTGCGGCGCCCTGTGACAGGAACAGTCCGCTCGGGTCGGGGACTTCGGCGATGCCGGCTCCGGTCATCTCGAAGCAGCCGACCTCGTCCGTCGGCCCGAACCGGTTCTTCAGCGCGCGGATGAAGCGCAGCGCGGTCTGCCGGTCGCCCTCGAAGTGGCACACGACGTCGACGAGGTGCTCCAGCACACGCGGGCCCGCCACCTGCCCGTCCTTGGTGACATGGCCGACGATGATCACCGGAAGTCCACGATCCTTCGCGACGCGGATCAGTGTCGACGCCACCTCGCGCACCTGGCTCGGCTGTCCTGCGGCGCCGTCGATGAGACCGGACGCCACGGTCTGCACGGAGTCCACGATCACGAGATCGGGCTTCGCCTCGTCGATGTGCCCGAGGATGGTGGCCAGATCGGTCTCGCTCGCGAGGAACAGCTCGTCGTGCAGCGCTCCGGTGCGCTCGGCACGCAGACGCACCTGCGCAGGAGACTCCTCGGCGCTGGCATAGAGCACGCGGCGCCCGGACTTCGCCGTGGCGGCCGCGACCTCCAGCAGCAGCGTCGACTTGCCGACGCCGGGCTCGCCGCTGAGCAGAAT
>JBARWR010000238.1:0-2826 GCA_049646915.1 Microbacterium sp. | reverse complement strand
ACCTCGCAGCCCGCCTCGGCGCCGATGTTCCCTTCGCGCTGCACGGTGGCACCGCCGTCGGCACGGGGCGCGGTGACGAGCTGACACCCGCCCTGGCACGGGGACGCTTCGACTGGGTGCTCGTGCTCAGCGGGCAGGGGCTGTCCACGCCGGAGATCTACGGGCGCCTGGACGAACTGCGCCGCGGCGGCGCACTCGCGGATGACGCCACGAGTCTGCTGGAGGTGCCGGTGGCGCTGCTGCATGCGCTGCGCAGCGGAGACGCCGAAGAGCTCGCTCCGGTGATGCTGAACGATCTGGAGCCGGCCGCGGTCGTCGGTCGCCTCGATCTGGAGCATGCGCTCGCTGACGGCGTGCGGATGGGGGCGCTCACCGGCATCGTCTCGGGGTCCGGCCCGACGATCGCCTTCCTCTGCTCCGATCCGGAAGTTGCGCGTACGGTGCAGGACGAGCTGCGCGCGACCGGTCGTGAGTCGCTGCACGTGCACGGGCCGGTCTCCGGCGCACAGATCCTCTCGGCCTGAAAGCGGCGTCAGGCCGGCGGGCCGGTCGTCCTCAGGGGCGGCCCAGAACGGCCCGCCCGGGAAACGCATCGACCTGCATCCGCCCGTCGCGAACGACTGCGGTCCCGTTCACGAAGAGGTGACGCACACCCTGCGCGGGGCGCGTCGGATCCTCATAGGTCGCTCGATCGGTGATCGCGGCGGGGTCGAGCACGACGACATCCGCATCGGCACCCGCGGCGAGGCGGCCTTTGCCGCGCATCGTCGGCGCCGTCTCGTCCAGCACGCGTGCGGGCAGGTAGGAGCATCGTCGGAACGCCTCCAGCCACGTCCACGAGTCCGACTCGCGCACCATCAGCCGGATCGACTTCGTGAAGGTGCCGGCGGTGCGCGGATGCGTCTGGCCGCCGGGAGGCAGCGGCCATTCGGCCTGTTCGTAGACGGCGAGCTCGATGCCCCCTGACGGCCAGAGCACGGGCATGGCATCGCTGGCGACGATCGCTCCGGGGAAGGACAGGGAGCGCTTGAGGTGCTCGCGGTCCAGCGGGTCCGATTCGTCCAGCCAATTGACGATGCAGGCGGCGCCGGGGGCGGTTCGCTGGATCTCCCGCAGGCGGGTCTCATCCGCGATCCGCTCGCCGGTCTCGGTGATCACGAGCGAGGAGGGTGTGATCCCCAGGCCGGGGAGCTTGTCCGGGGCCAGGAAGCTGGCGCCGATCGCCGTGCTCCCGGCGCCGTAGGGGTATGCCTCCACCGTGACCCGGGATCCCGCTGCCTGCGTGCGCTCCACCTGCGCGAGCACACGGTCGATGTGTCGGAGCGAGGTGCTGTTCACGTGGCAGTGATGCATGGCCGCGCCGGTCTCGGCGGCGGCGCGGAGGAGCTCTTCGGACCCGTCGATGGGGGTGCGGGGGTTCGCTTCCATCAGCTCGCAGACGTGCGTGAACGTGGGTGTGTGCGCTCGCGCGGCGAGCCTGGCGACGTCGAGGTACTCGTCGGGATCCGACCCGGGTGCGTACCCCATGAGCACACCGATGCCGAGTGCGCCGGCAGCCAGTTCGTCCTCCAGCAGGCCCAGCCACCTGCGGCGTTCCGCACGGCTGGATGATCGCTGCCATTGGGGATCCGCGAGGATGTCCATGGAGGCGTGCACGTCCGGAACAGGCAGCGTACCGATGTGAGCCAGAGCGCGCGCCTGCGTCCAGGAAGCGGAGAAGCCGAAGTTCAGCGGTCGGCCCTCGTCGGCGGCGTTCGCGACCGCCTGGGCGACCGGCATGAGGCCGGCTTCGAGCTCCAGCGTCGTCGACACCCCTTCATGGCCTGCAGCCGCTGGCCGGCCGTGGAGAGGACGTGGCTGTGCAGGTCGATGAAGCCCGGACCCACGATGAGACCCGTGACGTCGATGACGGCCGCGCCCGCCGGGGCACTGAGGCCGACACCGACCGCGCTGATGCGGTCGTCGACGATCAGGACGTCGAGGATCTCGTCGGTGCCCGTGCCGGGATCGATGACGCGTCCGCCGCGCAGAAGAGTGTCCACGGCACGACGATGCCAGCCTCGGTGCCTGTCGGGATAGTCGCCTGCCACCAAAGCGGGGCGATGCTTCGGTGCGATGCGACAACATCGGCGCGCGGTGAAGCACGGCTCGCCCAGGATCCGCGGACGCCGACGGATCGCGGCTGGGTCAGAGCGACCGGGTGCGCAGCTCGAGCATGGCTGCGAACCGCGCCTCGGGGTCGTTCACGTCGATGCCGCCCACTTCGACGACCCGGCGCAGCCGATAGCGGAACGTGTTCGGGTGCACGAAGCACGCGCCCGCCGCAGCGCGCACATCGCCGAAGCTGTCCAGCCAGGCGGCGAGCGTCTGCACCAGATGGGCGTCATTGCGCTCGTCGTACTCCGTCAGCTGCGCCAGCACACCGGAGCTGACGTCGCCGCGCGACGAGCGCAGATCGCGCAGATCCAGCAGCAGCGACTCGGTCTCCACATCGCGCAGTCGTGCGATGCGGCGGTGTCCGGGACGCTCGGACAGCACCCGCAGCACGCGGCGCGCCTGTGCACGCGAGCGGGCGATGTCGCCGACCGACTCGGCAGGCTGGCCGATGCCGATCAGCGCCGGCAGTCGCGGGCCGACGCGCTGCAGGAAGTCCTCCGCCAGGCGCACAGTGCGCTCCTCCGCGGAGTCATCGGCGACGGGGAGGATGCCGTAGACGGTGTCGCCGATCAGCGCCACCGCCGCTCCGCGCTGCACGGCAGACAGGTTCAGCGCGAGCGCGTCGGCCAGCCGCTGTCTGTCCGCCACCAGATCCTGATCGCCGCGCTG
>JBARWR010000237.1:0-3057 GCA_049646915.1 Microbacterium sp. | reverse complement strand
GCCGGCACCCTGCTGGACACGGTCCATGACCGGGTAGACGCGGCGATGTCGCAGTCCGGGCGAATCGCCTGGCACCCCGCCCCCGAACCCCTCGACACGACCGACGCGACGCGCACCACGGTGCAGGCGGGTGAGCTGAGGTTGACGGTGTGGCCGGATGTCACGCTGGGCGAGCACCAGCGGTACGCGTACCGCATCGAGAACCCGGCCACCGGGCAGTCGGTCGAGGGACGGGACCTGTTCACCGGCGTCGGTGCGCCCGTCTCACCGGAGCGGGCGCTGCGCGAGCTCGCGGTGTTCCTCTCCGCCGCAGGCGACGCACGCCAGTTCGCGATCGAGAATCCCGGCCAGCATACCGACAACGACGGGGCGTTCCCGGATTGGGTGGCCGACGCCGCCCGTCAGCATCCTGACGCCTTCATCGAGCTGATCGACCACGACCCGGACATCGCGGAGAAGCCGAGCGGGCGGTGGGTCAGTGTCGTGTTCTTCCAAGGCGAGGAAGCCGACCCGGTGCTGGACATCATCGAACGGGACGGGACGGATGCGGCGATCGAGCACCTGGCCGGGTACGACTTCGGGGAGGAGACGACCCAGGCTGCGCTCGAGAACGGCTACGTCTACGACCAGCGCCCGACCGGCGCCCTCGACCGCACCGCCACCACCGGTGTCTATACCCTCACGTACAGTCCCTTCCTCGGCCACGTCTCCCTGCTTCGCACGCACGACGCTGTACCGGACCCAGCGCTACTGAACAGCGACACGGCCGCGCCCACTTCGGCTCCGGCGCGGCGGACGGTCGCACGGACGCCGGTGCGGGCGGGACGTTCGGAGGCGACGGATTGGTTCGCCCGCCGGCCGGGCGCATCCGCCTCGCACGGGCGGGGGTTGGCGCTGTGACCGGAAAGGATGAGGGCCGTCTGCATACGGCGGTACTGGTCGGCCCGGAAGGTGAGCGGCGACGGAACCGCAAAGCCCGCCAGAAGGCCGCCACCCGGATTGAGACCACCGCTCGCGATACCCGGAAGGCGGAGGCGAAAGCCAGGTGGGAGGCCGAGCAAGCAGAAAAGCGCGCAACGACCTACCTGCCGGCCGCCGGCGAGTCCGGTCCTGCCGCGTTGCGGACACCGGGGCGGCTGCGGCTTCCGAAGCACCAGGACACCTCCGCGACCCTCGCCGGACAATATCCATTCCTCGCCGAAGGCGGCCTCGGCTCAGCAGGCGTGTTCGTCGGCCAAGACCTCTACTCCGGTGGATCGTTCGTCTACGACCCGTGGGTGCTCTACCAGCAAGGCCTCATCACCGCCCCCAACGTCGTCCTCGCAGGGATTGTCGGCTCCGGCAAGTCGTCCCTCGCAAAGTCCCTCTACACCCGCTCGCTCCCATTCGGGCGGCGCGTCTACGTCCCCGGCGACCCCAAGGGCGAGCACACCGCCGTCGCCGAAGCGGTCGGCGGGAAAGCGATCGTCCTCGGCCACGGGCTATCGAACCGCCTCAACCCGCTCGATGAGGGGCACCGGCCCTCCACCGTCTCCGACGCGGAGTGGGCGATGCAGGTTGCCTCCCGCCGCCGCGACCTCATCGGGGCGCTGGCGGAGGCGGTGCTAGATCGTGTGCTGTCGCCGTTGGAGCACACCGCGATCGACCTCGCCCTGCGGGATGCGGTGCGGTCGGCGGAGGTGCCGATCCTGCCGATGGTCGTCGACCGCATCCTGGCCCCCAGCCCCGCCGACGATGAGGACCGACGTCTTGCCGAGGACGGCCGCCTGGTCGGCCACGCGCTGCGCCGCCTCGTCGCCGGCGACCTCCAAGGACTGTTCGACGGTCCCTCCACGGTGAGGTTCGACCCATCACTGCCGATGGTGTCGTTGGACCTGTCCCGTGTCGCGGAGAACTCCACGCTCATCTCCGTGCTGATGACCTGCTCCAGTGCGTGGATGGAATCGGCACTGTCGGACCCGAACGGCGGACAGCGGTGGGTGATCTACGACGAAGCCTGGCGCCTGATGGCCTACCCCAGCCTCTTGCGGCGGATGGACGCACAGTGGCGGCTCGCCCGCCATTTCGGCATCGCGAACATGCTGATCTTCCACAAGCTCTCCGACCTCGACAACGTCGGCGACCAGGGTTCCGCGATGCGCGCCCTCGCGTCGTCGCTGCTGGCGAACGCGGAGACCCGGATCGTCTACCGGCAGGAAGCCGACCAGCTCGGCTCCACCGCCACCGCCCTCGGCCTCACCGGCACCGAACAGAAGCTCCTGCCCGGCCTGGGCACCGGGCAAGGACTCTGGCGGATCAAGGACCGCTCCTTCGTCGTACAGCACCAGCTCCACCCAGCCGAGCTCGCCGCGTTCGACACCACCACCCGCATGACCACAGATTCTCGCGAGTTCAGGAATCTCGACGGTTCATCGGGAATCTCGAACGATCGGCAGGAATCCTGATGACCCGCCCCCGCTACAAGCGCACCACGGAACCCGAGCACCGAGACGAGACCGTGCCGGTGGTGCTTCCGAATGTCGTCATGGAGGTTGCCTCTGACGGGCGAATGACCGTCACCGTCGACGGCGCGCTGTATGAGCCGGAGCCGTTCGCACCCGCGTGGCAACGGGAGGACTTCGCCCGCGTCCTTGACCAGCTCACCGAGCAGCGCCGGTCGCCGGTGCGGGTCGAGGTGCGTGAGGCCGACGGGACCATGTTCACCGACATCATCACCCCCAGCACACGCCACCCCCGACCAGCACCGACTACGGAACCGCCCGCACGGCAAGCGATGCCGGAGCTGGTCACGTTGCACGGAGAAGGGTTCGTGCCCGGCGAGGATGTCGCCGTCGCCGTCGTCATCGCACACGGTGACGCGGCCCCGGACGGGACCATGCGTGCCCTGCTCACCGCCGAGCAGGCCGTGTCGAGTCCGACCCGTGAGGTCATCTTGCTCGGCCGCGTCTCCGGCACCCTCACCATCGGGCACCCCGAATGAGCACCCCGCGCCCCGCCGGGTCGCTCGGAGACGAGCTCAGCAACCTCGGCATCGCCCTCCTCATCGGCGCCGCGCTC
>JBARWR010000236.1:0-1825 GCA_049646915.1 Microbacterium sp. | reverse complement strand
GCGCGCGTGGGATCCGCCTCGGACACGTCCACCGCGGTGTTCTGCGGGGCCCACCAGGTGCGCAGTGACACCCACACGACCGTCACGGCCGCGAAGATCACGCCCTGCATGAGCGGGAAGGCCGGGTCGGGAACGCCGAGCGCGATGATCAGCAGCAGAGCGGATGCCGTGGGGATCAGCGCCCACCACACCTGGCGCAGCCTCAGCGCGAGCGAGGCTGCGGTCACCGCGGTGAGCAGGCCGAGGATGAACGGCACCACGAGGTGGCCGTCGGATGCCGAGACCGGTGCGACCGTGGTCAGCAGCTGCTTCCACGAGGTGATCACTCCGAGCGCGAGGCCGGTGAGCGTGTCGAGCGTCGGCAGGACGCCGACGATGGTGGTTCCGGGCAGGGCCAGAGCGCCACCGAACAGGAAGTAGGCCGCGATGGTGAGGCCCGTGACGACCAGGATGCCCCAGCGCCGCCACGCGCACACCGCGGCGATCGCGAGACCGAGCAGCACGCCGCCCAGCGCTGCGCCGAGGAAAGACGGGCCGGCGAAACTCGGCCAGAAGCCGATCAGCGCCACGACGGCGAGCGCGGCCGTGGCGGAGAGGTCGAGGATCCAACGGCGCCGCGGAAGCGCGGCGGCCGTCGAGGTCGGCGCGGAGGTCATGCGAGCACTTTCTGGAGAGCGAGCGGAAGCTGGTCGAGCGCGCCGATCGTGACCACGTCGGCGTCGCCGATCCTGCGCAGCGCCGGCTGGTCGGTTCCGGAGTCGACGACGACGGCCATCGTGCGGGCGCCGAACGGCATCCGAGAGCAGGCCAGACGCAGATCCTCGGTGGAGACGGCAGAACCGCAGACCAGCGCGACGACGCTGGCGGAGGGCATGGTCGCGGCGAGCACACCGGCGAGCTCCGGGACTCCGCCCTCGCGGGCCTTGGAATGCTCGACCATGGCGAGCGAGTCGAGCAGCCGCTTGCCGGTGCCGGCTGCCAGTTCCCGACCCTGCACGCGCACATCGACCTTCTGCGAGTCGCGCAGCGCGCGCAGTCCGATGGAGCCGGCGACCGAGATGGCCAGCTCGAAGTCCTCGTCTGTGCGGTAGTCGCGCGGCGAGCGGGACAGACCGATCACGAAGTGCGAACGGCGGGTCTCCTCGAACTGGCGGACCATCATGGTGCCGGTGCGCGCGGTCGAGCGCCAGTGCACGTGCCGCAGGTCATCCCCGGGCTGGTACTCCAGGAGCGCGTGGAAGGAGACGTCGTCGCGGGACAGATCCGCGGCGGGCAGTCCCTCCAGATCACGCAGGAATCCCAGCGACTGCCCACCGAAGAGCGTGGTCTTCGGGTGCACGTACAGGTCGACCGGCTCGTCACGGCGATGCGCGCGCTCGAACAGCCCCAGCGGGTCGCCACGCACCACGCTGACCGGGCCGACCTTCACCACACCGCGACGCTGGGTCGGGATCGTGAACAGCTCCTCGGCCTCCTGGCCGGGTGCGAGTCGATGAATGGAGAACTCTCCGCGACCACCGCCCACCGGCAGCACCACGCGGGAGGGCAGGATGGCGCGCGTGCTGCTGTTGTGCAGCGTGAGCGCGCCGACAGCGCGCTCACCGACGACCACGCGATTGCGCGCCAGGTCGAGCGAGACGTCGTACTCGGTGCGGCCGATGAGGAACAGGGCGCAGATGATCGCGATCATCGCCAGCACGATTCCCGTGACCACCACCTCCTGCCAGCCGAGCAGCTGCCCGGTGATGAACGCCGCGAACGCGAGCGCCATCACCGTCCAGCCGAGGGGGCGGATGACGGCCGCGATGCGCCGCAGACGGTCGAG
>JBARWR010000235.1:0-16941 GCA_049646915.1 Microbacterium sp. | reverse complement strand
ACGCTCGTCTCCGCCACCCCGGCGGGTCTGCAGGCCATTGCGGGCTGGCGCGACGAGGTGCGCGACACTCTGGCACCCCGATTCAGCGAACTCGGCGAGGAGGACTGGGCTGTGCTGCATCGCGCTGCCGAGATCCTCGCCTTCCACAGCCAGCAATCGAACACGACAGGAGATGCCGCATGAGCGGAACACCACAGGGATCGGTCTGGCGTCAGCCGCCGCAGGTATGGGCGGTCGCCTTCGCCTGCGTCGTGGCCTTCATGGGGATCGGTCTCGTCGACCCGATCCTGCCCGCCATCGCCGATTCCCTGCAGGCGTCGCCCGTCGAGACCGAGCTGCTGTTCACCAGCTACCTTCTGGTGACCGGCCTCGCCATGCTCGTGACCAGCTGGATCTCCAGCCGCATCGGCGCGAAGGCGACCCTGCTGGTGGGTCTTGGACTGATCGTCGTGTTCGCCCTGCTGTGCGCGATGAGCGGCAGTGTCGACTGGGTGATCGGATTCCGCGCCGGGTGGGGCCTGGGCAACGCCCTGTTCATCTCCACCGCGCTCGCCACCATCGTCGGCGCCGCATCCGGCGGCAGCGGTGCGGCGATCGTGCTGTACGAGGCCGCCCTGGGTCTGGGAATCGCGATCGGCCCCCTCCTGGGCGGGCTGCTCGGAGAGGTCAGCTGGCGCGGACCGTTCTTCGGCGTCGTCGCTCTGATGGCGATCGGGTTCATCGCGGTGCTGTCACTGGTGCGCAACAGCGACGACAAGCGCGCTCCGATGCCGTTCTCGGCACCGTTCCGCGCGCTCGGCCGTCCGGCGCTGGCGATCCTCGCCGTCGCGGCCCTGTTCTACAACATCGGCTTCTTCGTGCTGCTGGCGTTCTCGCCGTTCCCCCTCGGGTTCGGCGCCATGGGCATCGGCTTCACCTTCTTCGGCTGGGGCGTCGCACTCGCGATCACCAGCGTCTGGGTGGCCCCAGCACTGATGCGGCGGATGTCACGAACGGCGATCATCGTCGTGACGCTGCCGCTGCTCGCGATCGTCCTGGTCGCGGCGGGACTCGTCGTAACCAGCGCCACCGCCCTGGTCGTCTGCATCATCATCGGCGGCCTGCTGCTGGGCGTGATGAACACCGTGCTCACGGAGGCCGTCATGGAGGCGACCGATCTGCCGCGCTCGGTGGCGTCCTCCGCATACTCCGCCGTGCGGTTCCTGGGCGGCGCGATGGCACCGCCGGTCGCCGCGGCGCTGGCGCACGCTTACGGCGATACCGTACCGTATCTGTTCGCCGCCGCGTCCGTCCTCATCGCGACGCTGACCGTGCTGCTCGGGCGTCGCGTGCTGTCGCACATCGACGACGCCGGCGAGGGTGCCGCAGAGGATGCCGAGGCCATTCTGGTGGGCGACGCGGCCTGAACGGCTCTGGGCCCGCTGGGTCCCCGTGCTCGTCGCAGCGCTACTCGACCATGAGGTCGTCGATCTCCAGATCCTCGTCCAGCAGGCAGTAGATGATCAGATCCGGGTACTCTTCGGGCGCGATGTAGAGCAGAGTGATCCCGCCGTCGCCGAACACGATCACGCCGTCCAGGGCGATGTCCGCTTTCAACGCCCGCAGCGCCTCTTCCAGGTCGGCGTCCTCGTCGCCCTCGTAGGCCGCATCGGTGAGCTCCTCAGTGACTTCCTGCTCACGTTGGTCGAGAGTCTCCAGGGTGAGCCGTGCCAGCGAATGACGCACGGTGGCCTCCATCGCGTCCATGTCCGGCAGATCCTCGCGGGCGATGTCATCGATGTCCTCGTCGTCGCCATCCTCGTCATCGTCGCGTTCGAATTCCTCCTCGAATTCGTACTCCACGGTGACGCGGCGCCCGCCGGGCAGCTCGACGCTGGCGGTCAGAGCGCCGTCCTCGTCCTGGTCGATGTCGTCAAGGTCGATCATGAGAACCTCCTGATCGCCATGATGTCACCGCGTCGCGGCAGGCGGAAGAGCCCGTGCACCTAATGTCGTCGACATGAGGAGAACTCACGGACGCGTGATCTACGTCGACACGCTCGACGATCTGGACGATCGGCTCGCCTCCGGCGCGCGGTCGCTCTCGGGGTGGCGGGTGCGGGGTCTCGACCTCAGCGAGCACGGTGGCGCGCTGCGCGCTGTCGATGTCACCGGCGCGCTGTTCCTGGGGTGCCTGCTGCGTCCGCAGGACGGTGAATCCGTTCGCGCCCGCGGGGCGATCGTCTTCCCCACCATCCCGGCGGTTCCGATCGACATGTACCGAACCACGCTGTACACGCCGCAGGAGCTGTACGACACCGACGACTATCCGCTCAGCCTGGACGCCCGGGGGTACGCCTGGTCACAGCGCGAGGACTCCCGGGACACCGCCCTGGCGCAGGCGCTGCACGATCACAGCCTCGGCCTCGCACTGGAGGACTGGACGCGAGGGCGACGGCTGGTGGGCGTGATGGGCGGACACAGCGCGGCGCGCGGCGAGCACGCGTACGCCGACGGGGCGCGAATGGGGCGGATGCTGGCGCAGACGCACACTGTCGCCACGGGCGGCGGCCCCGGGGCGATGGAGGCGGTGAACCTCGGTGGATACCTCTCCGGATATGACGAGGACGCACTCGAGGATGCGCTGGGGATGCTCAGCTCAGTCCCCGGCTTCGCTCCCCGGATCGGCGACTGGGCGCGGGCGGCGTTCGCCGTGCGCGACCGCTTCCCCTCGGGCTCGGACTCCCTCGGCATCCCGACCTGGCACTACGGTCACGAGCCGCCCAATGCGTTCGCCGCCGCCATCGCGAAGTACTGTCACAATGCGCAGCGCGAGGCGATTCTGCTGGAGATCTGCCAGGCAGGCATCGTTTTCCTGCCCGGCGCTGCGGGAACCGTTCAGGAGATCTTCCAGGACGCCTGCGAGAACTACTACGCAGATGAGTCCTCCACCGCACCGATGGTGCTCGTCGGCCGCGAGTACTGGACCGAGCGCTATCCGGCGTGGCCCCTGCTGAAGGCATTGGCGAAGGGGCGGCCGATGGAGGCCCACGTGCACCTGGTGGACAGCATCGATGAGGCGGCGGAGCTCGTGCGCGGCGGAGATGCGCGGAGGTCATGAGCGCCTAGTGTCCTGATTCGTTAATTCGTTTCAGGTATCTGGCGATGGATTCGAGGATGTCTTCGGCGGTCTTGGTCCAGATGAACGGCTTGGGGTTCTCGTTCCAGGCCTTGACCCAGTCGCGGAGGTCCTTCTCGAGTGCCTGGACCGAGCGGTGGTCGGAGCGCTGGAGCAGTTCGCGGGTGACTTCGGCGAAGAGTCGTTCGACCTGGTTGATCCATGACGAGTAGGTCGGGGTGAAGTGCATGTGAAACCGTGGATGCTTCTCCAGCCAGGCCTTCACTGTCGGGTGCTTGTGGGTTGAGTAGTTGTCGCAGATCACGTGCACGTCCAGGTGCCCGGGTACGGTCTTGTCGATCTTCTGCAGGAACTTCTTGAACTCGACCGATCGGTGTTTGCGATGCACCGATGAGATCACCGTCCCGTCCTGCACGTTCATCGCCGCGAACAAGCTCGTGGTCCCATGCCGTATGTAGTCGTGCGTGCGCCGCTCGGGTACTCCCGGCATCATCGGGAACGCGGGCTGGGAGCGAGCCAGCGCCTGCACCTGACTCTTCTCGTCCACACTGAGCACGACCGCCGATTCCGGCGGGTTCAGATACAGGCCGACGATGTCGTAGACCTTCTCCGTGAACATCGGATCGTTGGAGAGCTTGAATCCTTCCTCCAGATGGGGCTTCAGCCCGAACGCCTTCCAGATCCGGCCCACTGTCGATTTCGATAGCCCGGACCGCTCGGCCATCTTCGCCCTCGACCAGTGCGTCGCGTTCTTCGGGGTCGATTCCAGCGTGTCAACGATGACCTGCTCGACTCTGTCCACTCCGATCAGTGCCGGACGCCCCGGCCGCGGCTCATCGACCAGCCCGTCCAGCCGACGCTCCAAGAATCGGGCACGCCACTTCCGAACCGTCGGCAGCGATACCCCCTGACGGCGTGACACCTCGGAGTTAGACACTCCAGTCGCGCAGTCCAACACGATTCGGGAACGCAACGCCAGATCCTGCGCGGACTTCCGACGGCGCACCCACCGCTCCAACTGATCTCGTTCATCATCCGTGAGCATCAACTCAGGCAACTTCGGTCCTCGCCGCGACATACTCCATTCTACAAAACCAGAAACGAATTAACGACGCAACACACTAGTGTGCGTCATGTGCGGACAGGGCTTGTCGTAGCTCAGACGTGGTGTTCCGACTTCGTGCTTTCTCCCACGCTCGCAAGGTTCACGGCATCCGCCCTTGTTCCAAGCGACGAGGGCGCCGCCACGCCGAGCGTCAAGGACTGGGGAGCCGTGCGACGAGGAGCTCGGCGAGGTGGATTCCTTGCTTTCCGGCAAGCTGTTCGGCCTGCGTGCGGCAGGAGAACCCGTCGGCCAGGAGAACGGCGTCGTTCCCCGCTTCGCGAAGCGCGGGAAGCAGGGAGTTCTCAGCCACGGCCGTGGATACCTCGTAGTGCCCCATCTCCATGCCGAAATTGCCTGCGAGTCCGCAGCACCCGCTCAGCTGCACGACGTCGGCACCGAGGTTCTTCAGCAGCGCGGCGTCGGCGCTGAACCCCATGACGGCATGATGATGGCAGTGCGGCTGCACGACGATCTCGAGGCCATCCAGGCGCGGCAGCTCGAGCGCCTTCGCTGGCACGTGCGGCGAAGCGAGGAGCTCGGCGAGGGTGAACGTGTTCGCCGCGATCCGAGCGGCTCGGACGTCGTCGGGGAACAGCTCGCGAAGATCCGATCGCAGAACCGCAGTGCATGAGGGTTCGAGCCCCAGGATCGGCACTCCGTTCTCGACCAGCGGACCGAAGACGTCCATCAGATTGCGCAGCCTCCGCCGGGCTCCGTCGATCTGTCCCGTCGTGATCCAGGTGAGACCGCAGCACACCGGCCGATCCGGCAGAACGACGTCGACGCCCGCGCGCTCGAGCAGCACCTGAGCAGCCTGCGCGATCGAGGGAGAGAAGTTGTCCGAGAAGGAATCCACCCACATCACCACCTTGGGCCTCCCGCCGCCGGCGGGCCTCCTCGGCATGTTGCGGGTGAACGACCGAGGCGCAAACGATGGGATGTGACGCCGAGAATCCATGCCGCCGAGCGTGAGCACCGCTTTCTCCACGAGCCGGACCGAGGTGAGTGCGTTCACGATCCGCGCGAAGGGTGAGGCCAGACGCGCCCATCGAGGCAGCCAGCCGAGCACGTAGTGGCTGATCGGGCGGATCCGCCCCTTGTACGCCTGGTGGAGCACCTCGGTCTTGTACGCGGCCATGTCCACGCCCGCGGGACAGTCACTCGAGCACGCCTTGCAGGACAGGCACAGGTCCAGACCGTCGTGCACCTCGGGCGCCCGCCAATCGCGATCTATCGTCGAGCCGTTCAGCATCTCCTGAAGAACCCGAGCCCGTCCCCGAGTCGAGTCCTTCTCATCGGCCGTGGCGAGATAGGAGGGGCACATGAAGCCGCCGGACGCCGCGTTGTCGGCGCGGCGCTTCCCCACCCCGACGCAACGGTGGACGGCAGAGGTGAAATCCCCTCCGTCATGACTGAACGACAGCCCGCCGGTGCTCAGCAGCGGCAACGCAGCTGGACGCCGGAGGTCGGCATCCAGTGGCCGAGGCCGCACGATCACTCCTGGGTTCATGAGTTCGCGCGGGTCGAAAAGATGCTTGAACTCGCCGAACGCCTCGATCGCATTCGCGGAGTACATGTGCGGCAGCAGTTCGCTGCGAGCGCGACCGTCGCCGTGCTCGCCGGACAGAGATCCTCCGTGCGATGCGACGAGCTTCGCCGCATCCGTCATGAGACTGCGGAGGGTATCCCCGTCCCGATCCAGCGGAATGTCGAGCCGGACGTGGATGCACCCATCTCCGAAGTGACCGTACGGCATCCCCTCGACGCCGTAGCCCGCCAGAAGATCCTCGAAATCTCTCAGGTACCGGCCCAGGTTCTCCGGCGGAACGGCCGCGTCTTCGAATCCCGGCCACGCCTGCTTTCCGGAAGGCGTTCTGCCGGCCAGCCCTGCACCGTCCTCACGGATCCGCCATATGGCTCGTACGTCGGCCGGATCCTCGACGATGCGTGAGGACAGGGCAGCCGAGTCGCGGGACATCCGCTGCGCGCGAGCACGCGACTCCGACGGGTCCTCGCCGGAGATCTCGACGAGCAGCCATCCACCGCCCTTCGGCAGAGCGGCGACGGCGTCGGCGCCGCGGCGGGCCCTGACCGCTTCCACCAGGCGCGAGTCCAGGCCCTCGATCGCGCCGGGCCTGTGAACGATGAGCCCGGGCACGGCATCCGCCGCGGCGACCATGCTCGGGTATCCGAGAACGAGGAGCAGGGGCTGGACCGGTACGGCGACGAGTCGGACGGTGGCACCGAGAATCGTCACGCAGGTGCCCTCGGTGCCCACGAGCACCTTGGTGAGATCGCGCCCGTTTTCGGGCAGCAGGTGTTCGAGCGAGTACCCGGACACCTGGCGTCCGAAGCGTCCGAGCTCAGTGCGGATGATACCGAGTCGACGACGGGTGAACTCTTCAAGGCCCGGCACGGCATCGAATCCGGAATTCGTCGAGAACCGGCGCCCCGTTCCGTCGATCACGTCGAGATCCACGACGTTGTCGGCGGTGCGTCCGAACTGCAGCGAGTGAGAGCCGCACGCGTTGTTGCCGATCATCCCGCCGATGGTGCAGCGCGCCCACGTCGACGGATCAGGGCCGAATCGCAGACCGTGCGGGGCCGCCGCCCGCTGCAGTGCGCCCATCACGACTCCCGGCTGCACCCTGGCGGTGCGGTGGCCCGCGTCCAGTTCGAGTATGCGATTGAGATTGCGTGAGAAGTCCATGACGATCCCGGGGCCGATGGAGTTGCCCGCGACCGACGTGCCGCCGCCGCGAGAGGTGAGCGGTGTGGCGGTGGCGCGAGCGACCTCGACGACGGCGAGGACATCATCGACGTCGCGAGGGTAGACGACGACCTCGGGGATCACGCGATAGTTCGAGGCGTCTGTCGAATACTCGGCGCGGCGCCTGCGGGAATCGTCGACGATGCCGGGCACCGCTGAATGCAGTTGCTCGATCAGGTCGTCCCGACGATCCGAGCGTCGCCCATCTGCACGAAGGATAGTCATGAGTAGCATGCTACTCGACCGGTGATGACCCGCAAGACGGTCGCTCCGGGGCCGGTTCAGACCGCGGACACGCGCGGTGTCCAGGTTGCGGGCGCGTTCTCCCCGGTGCTTTGGGCGACCTGCTGCATCAGGAGGACGCCCGTTGCGATGAGGTGCGAGCGCATCCCGGCTGCCGCCGCTGCGGCATCGCGGCATCGGACCGCCTCCACGATGGGGACGTGCTCATTGCGGACCTCGTGCATGCTGCGTGAACGGCCGACCGTCGAGGCGCCGAAAACCTGCGTGGAGTCGCGGAGGGACTCGACGATCGACACGACACGCTCATTCCCAGCCGCCGCGAGAAGCGCACGGTGGATTTCGCGGTCGTGTGCGCCGAAGGCGGCGGCGTCACCCGCGTCGGCACTGTCGACGAGCAGTCTGAGCAGGCGATCGAGCTCGGCGTCGAGTTCAGGCCCTGCCGAGCGGGCAGCGGCGGCGACCGCCGGCACCTCCAGAAGGATGCGCGACTCGAAGATGTCCCGGATGCCGTCGACCGAGATCCCCCGGATACGGATGCCGCGATTCCTCTCGATCGTGAGCAGCCCCGCGTCTGCGAGACGGAGAACGGCATCGCGTACGGGCGTTCGGGAGACGTCCAGGCGTTCCGCCAGCTGGTAGATCGAGTGCTGCGACCCGCTCTTGAGCTCACCGCCGAGGATCGCATCCCGCAGGGTGCGGTGGACTCGATCCGTTGCGCTCTCTCGTGCCATCACCCTACAAATATCGCAGAGTCCACCCGGTCGAGCATCGGACATCCACCAGGTCCCGCATCGCACTCGCACGCTGGATCGACACCGTCGGCGTACGCTCTAAGCCATGGAAGTGAACAAGGCGCGGGCGTTCCTCGCCGTCGCTGAGGAACTGCACTTCGGACGGGCTGCGGCCAGACTCCACATCGCCCAGCCCCCGCTGAGTCGGATGATCCGCTCGCTCGAGAATGATCTCGGCGCCGAACTCTTCGAACGCAACCCTCGCCAGGTGACCCTGACCGCCGTCGGGGAAGCGCTCGTGCAACCCGCACGCGAGTTGGTCATGCAATCCGAGCGGATGCTCCCTCTCGTGCGCCGTGTGCAGAGCGGGGAGACGGGTCGCGTGCGGCTCGGTTTCGCCGGAGCATCCGTCAATACCGTCGTGAGCGATCTGACCCGCCGGCTTCGCCATGACCGACCGGATCTGCGCGTCGAGCTCACGGGCTCGGAGTTCTCGCATCCGGGTCTCGAGAAGCTTCGCTCCGGTGCACTGGATGCCATCGTCGGGCGATGGGATCTACTCCCCCGCGATGTCGACTCGCTCATCCTGGCGCGGGAGCACTTGGTCGTGGCGCTACCCGCGCATCATCGGCTGGTCACTGACGATCCCGTCGCGGCTGTCGACCTCGCCGAGGAGCCATGGATCGTGCTCCCCGGTGGCGGCGGCGCCACCCTCTCCACACGTCTGCATGCGATCGCGCAGCGGGCGCGGTTCGTGCCGCGGACCGTGGAGACGGCGACCGACTCCGCCACTCAGCTGCTGATGGTCGATGCGGGCACCGGCGTCGCCCTCACGTTCTCCGGCGTGCGCGAGAACGTGCCGGTCCACCGCGTCGAGTTCCGTCGCCTGCATCCTGATCCCGGGCCCGTCGACATCCGCATCGCGTGGCGGCGCACCGATGCTTCGCCCGCGCTCGCAGCCTTGATCGACGTCGCGGAGCGATTCGAGGCGGAGGATGAGGCGGACGCCCGCCCGTAGCGAGCACGCACCGATTCGACGGATCGTACCGGCCGCCAGGCGATACCTTGTAGGTATCGTTGACCATCGAAACTAGTACTTCAGATCATGGGAGGAATCCCTGAGACTGAGGGCATGACACTCCCCCTCGACGGCACCCTCGTCGCCGACTTCAGTCGTGTACTGGCAGGCCCGTATGCGACGGCCACGCTGGCGGACCTGGGCGCGCGCGTCATCAAGGTCGAGCGCCCGGTCAACGGCGACGACACCCGAGCATGGGGCCCGCCGTGGACCGATAACAGCGCCGCCTATTTCGAGAGCGCTAACCGCAACAAGGAATCGGTCACTCTCGACCTCGGCGATCCGGCCGACCGGGCTCTGGCCCGGGACCTCGCCCGGCGCGCCGACGTACTGGTGGAGAACTTCCGGCCCGGCGTTCTGGACCGCTTCGACCTCGGATACGAGCAGCTCAAGCAGGCCAACCCGCGCCTCGTGTACTGCTCGGTGACCGGATTCGGAGGCAGTGGCGGCGCGCATCTTCCGGGCTACGACTTCCTCGTGCAGGCCGTCGGCGGCCTGATGTCGATCACCGGAGACCCGGATGCCGCAGGCGGCACACCGATGAAGACCGGAGTCGCACTGGTCGATGTCCTCGCCTCGAAGGACGCCACCATCGGCATCCTTGCCGCACTGCATGCCCGTAACTTCACCGGGCGCGGGCAGCGGGTGGAGGTCAATCTGCTCTCCAGCCTGCTGGCCTCACTCGTGAACCAGGCCTCTTCATACCTGACGACAGGGTCGGCTCCCGGTCGACTCGGCAACGCGCACCCGTCGATCGCTCCGTACGAGCTGCTGCCCTGCGCCGACGGCCCGATCGCAATCGCCTGCGGCAACGACGGGCAGTTCCGCAAGCTCGCCACGGTCGTGGGCGGCACCGGACTCGCCGACGATGAGCGCTTCTCCACGAACGCCGCGCGAGTCCAGAATCGTCCTGCGCTCGCGGCGGCACTGGGTGACCTGCTCGCGCGCGAAAAGGCCGCCGTGTGGGTCGAGAGGCTTCTTGCCGAAGGCGTTCCCGCCGGCAAGGTCGGAAGCGTCGCAGACGGATTCGAACTCGCGACCCGGCTCGGACTCGATCCGCTGGTCGACGTCGGCGAAGGCCGCCCGGCGCAGGTTCGCCACCCGATCACCTATTCAGACACACCCGTCACGCGATACAGCCCGCCACCGTGCCTCGGCGCCGACAGCGACGCTGTACGCGAATGGCTTCACCAGGAGGAGAAACGATGAGTCACCACGATCCCACCAAGCTGCCAGCGCTCGATCCCGCCGACCCGGCGAGCCTGGACGATATGCACACCGAGGACGAGAAAGCCATCCGCAGTGCGGTCCGGCAGACGCTGAACACGATCGCCGAGCCGTACATCGCGGAATGGTTCGAGCAGGGTGGCATCCCGAACATCCGCGAGGTGACGAAGGAACTCGGCTCCCTCGGCGTACTCGGCATGCACCTCGAAGGCTACGGCTGCGCGGGCATGACGGCCACCGAGTACGGCGTGGCATGCCTGGAGATCGAAGCCACCGATTCGGGGCTGCGTTCGCTGGTGTCGGTGCAGGGGTCGCTGGCGATGTTCGCGATCTGGCGGTGGGGTTCCGAGGAGCAGAAGCAGGAATGGCTCCCCCGCATGGCCGCAGGCGAAGCGATCGGATGCTTCGGACTGACCGAACCCGATGTCGGCTCGGACCCGGCCGGCATGCAGACCCGCGCCCGCCGAGACGGCTCCGACTGGATCCTGGACGGGCGCAAGATGTGGATCTCCAATGCACCGTACGCCGATGTCGCGGTCGTCTGGGCGAACACCGACGAGGGCGTCCGTGGATTCGTCGTACCCACCGACACCCCTGGATTCTCCGCCCCGGAGATCAAGCACAAGCTGTCCCTGCGCGCCTCGGCCACCGGTGAGCTCGTCCTCGACGGTGTGCGTCTGCCCGAGTCCGCAATGCTCCCCGAGGCCCGCGGCCTCAAGGGACCGCTCTCCTGCCTGAACGAAGCCCGCTACGGGATCGTCTGGGGATCCCTGGGCGCTGCCCGGTCCAGCCTGGAGGCCGCCCGCCGGTACTCGATCGAGCGCGTCCAGTTCGGTAAGCCCATCGGCGCCTTCCAGCTCACCCAGCAGAAGCTCGCCGACATGTCCCTCGAATACATCAAGGGCTACCTTCTGGCACTCCACCTCGGCCGCCGCAAGGACGCGGACCTGCTGCGTCCCGAGCAGGTGAGCATCGGCAAGCTCAACAACGTCCGCGAATCGCTCGAGATCTGCCGCACCGCCCGCACGATCCTCGGCGCCAATGGCATCTCGCTGGAGTACCCGGTCATCCGGCACATGAACAACCTCGAATCGGTACTCACATACGAAGGCACCGTCGAGATGCACACCCTCGTGCTCGGGCAGGTTCTCACCGGCGAAGCCGCCTTCCGCTGACAACCCCGGCACCATGACGGCGTCGGCCGAAGCGAGCGCATTCAGCGCCCGCGGGTCGGCGCCGTTGGCCATCCCCTCGGTCTGACCGGATCCCGGCGGAGTATCAACCGTGTCCACCTGTGGTTCTTTCAAAACACCCGGCGATATCCGCGCGAAGCTGACAAAGAGGTACGCCCGGTACTGCGGCAGAGTCGTCACAGTTACACAGCCCTGCGCGAACGTGACGCGCAGCCGGAACCTGCGGATGACCAGAGGAGAACCATGCCTGAGCCCACTGTTCGGAACCTTCCGTTCAACCCGGAATTCACCACCGATTATGGAGACCAGCACACCGATGACCGGTACAGGAGTTCTCGACTCACGCTGGCCGGGCCGGTGTTCTACATGTTCAAGGAAGACAGCTCGACAGGTCCGATCACGATGGATTATGAGGAGATCCAGTACGTCATCGAAGGCGAGATGACTCTCACGGTCGACCAGGACGGCACCGCCTACAGTGTGGTCGGAAAGCCCGGAGACGTCCTGTCCATCGAAAGGGGCTCCACCGTGACTTTCTCAGCTCCCAAGGGCACACGCTGCCTGGTCGTCATCAGCCCCATGAACCGGGAGGACCTCACCGACTAGGCATTGGCAGCGGACGGGAGGTGTCCGTGCGTGCCGTTCCCGGCAGGCACGGACGCTTCTCAGTATGTGCGAACTCAGCTCGTTGCTGCGCTAACGGGCGGCCGCTGCCTGCGGAGCAACGGCGGATGCCAACGGCACGGTCGGGTCTTCGGCGAGCGTCTTGTCGAGTTTTCCGCCTGACGCGATGATCCGTCTCGCCGCGATGTGATCCGCCGCAGCATTGATCGATTCGACGACCGTCAAGCG
Source organism: Microbacterium sp. (assembly GCA_049646915.1). Taxonomy (GTDB): domain Bacteria; phylum Actinomycetota; class Actinomycetes; order Actinomycetales; family Microbacteriaceae; genus Microbacterium. The sequence continues at coordinate 4,624 of JBARWR010000235.1, read as the reverse complement.
TCCGTCCTCGAATGCGAAGACGCTGAGCTTGTCCTCTCCATACCGTCGCACGACCGTCTCTGCGACTGCGGTATTCCCGATGCCCGCGATCTGCAGGCGCACCGGACCCTGGTTCGACCAGAACCAGGGAACGGCAGCGTAATACTGCTGCTCGCCGTGTCCGAGCGATGCAGCGACGTTCTTCGCAAGGACTCGCGCTTGATCCGTCGCGTTCTGAACCGACTCGAGCCTGGCAGTCGCACCTGTGAAGTGCGATGGGAATCTGACGCTGTCGCCTATTGCCCAGATCGCCGGGTCGTCCGTCTGCAGATTGGCGTCGACGATGATCCCGTCATTCACCGTCAGGCCGGCTTCCGCCGCGAGTTCCGAGTTGGGCACAGCGCCGACTCCGAGAACGATCAGGTCTGCCGGGATCCGCTCCCCCGTGCCGGTCACAACGGCCGATGCCCGACCATCGGAGGCGAGGATCGCTTCCGCCGACGTCTGCAGGCGAATATCGACGCCGGAGCGGATGTGGAACTCCGTCAACCATCGCGAGGTGACCGGCGTCAGGGCGCGCTGGAGCACATTTGCCTGCATCTCCAGCACGGTCGTCGTCATGCCTCGCTCCGCCGCCGACGCCGCCACTTCCAACCCGATGAATCCGCCGCCCAGGACCACCAGTTCCTTGGCACCCCGCAGCGAGTCCTGAAGGAGGACTCCGTCGTCGATCGTTCGCAGCTGATGGACGCCTGGCAGGTGCGAGCCCTCCAGCGGTATGGTGCGGGGACGGGCTCCGGTGGCCAGCACCAGTACGCTGTACGGAATCGACTCGCCGTCATCGAGGGTGACGCGCTTCGCATCCCGGTCTATCGCCGTCGCCCTCACGCCTGCGAGCAGTCGGATTCCGCGCGAGCGGAAGAAATCTTCGTTACGCAACGGGATCGCTGATGTCCGGACATCGCTCTTCCACAACGATTTGGAGAGCGGCGGACGCTGATAAGGGTGATGGATCTCGTCGGTGACGATCGTGATCGGCACTTTGACGGCCGTTCGCAGTGAGTCCGCGAACTGCACTCCCGCCTGACCGCCACCGATGATGACGACGCTGGCGTGCTGAATCGCGTTCATGCGCGTTCGGCAACCGGACGCCACCGGGGACCGCGAGCGATCACCGGCTGGAGGATGTCGTCCTCCTCAAGGTAATATTCGGCTTCACCTTCGGCGATGGGCACGGGCAGCTGTCCGGGATACTCGATGCTGCGGCGCGCAGCCGGAGCCATGAAGGCCGCGCTTCTGCTCGACGAAATGCCTGCCTGCGGCCTGCACGATCTCGAACGCGGATCCCAGGTTCACCCGCTGAATCGATTCCCATTCCTCACGGCTGAACTCGATCAGCGGTCGACGGTCGTTGACGCCGATGGCGTGCAGCGCGACATCCAGACCGCCGATCGTGGTGAGCGCCCGGTCCACCGCGCGAGCGCCTGAGTCCGATTCCGTCAGATCGATGTCGAGCCCCGCGACCTTTGCATCCGGGGCTGCCTCTTGAACGGCCTCGATCGCCGAGGCGACCCTGTCGCCGTCCCGATCGACGAGGAACACGGCTGCGCCTTGCTGCGCGTAGCCGATCGCGCACGCCGTCCCTATGCCGCCTGCCCCTGCGACGAGCACCCTGCTGCCGTCGAGTCCAAGCCATCCGTTCTCCTGCATACCGATCTCCTCCTCCTTCGTCCACTCACTGCTCGGCGCGCCGCGCTCCGGCGCGACACAGGATTCTGCCGCCACCGCGATTGCGGCAGCGGCAGAGTCCGACACTGATCGGGTCGACCGGTCAGGGCATCGCCACGTTCATGTAGACGGCCTTCGTCTCAGTGAACTCGGCAAGGGCCTCCTCGCCGTTCTCCCGGCCCCACCCGGACTTCTTGAAGCCACCCCACGGGAGCGCGGGGTCGACAAGACCGTAGGTGTTGACCCAGACAATCCCGCTCTGGACGTTGTCGGTGAAGTGATGCGCCTTCGCGATGTCGCGAGTCCAGACGCCTGCCGCCAGGCCGTAGCTCGAGCTGTTGGCTGCTGCCAGGACCTCGTCCATGTCGTCGAACGGCACCACCGTCACGACCGGACCGAAGATCTCCTCGTTGATGACCCGGGATTCCGGGGCTGCACCGAGAAGAACCGTGGGCTCGTAGAAATTCCCGTCACGATCCACGACCTCGCCGCCGAAGGCGACTTCCGCACCTTCGCCTCGGCCGATGTCGACGTATCCCGCAACGCGCTCGAGGTGCTTAGCAGAGATCAGCGGGCCGATCGCCGCATCCGGGTGCAGGCCGTGCTCGATCGGCATCGCCTGGACGGTCTTCTGCAGACCCGCCAGGAACTGGTCGACGACGGGTCGCTCGACGTACAGTCGCGACCCGGCGCTGCAGACCTCACCCGAGTCCCAGAAGCTCCCACCGACCGCGCCGAGGATCGCGGCGTCGAGGTCCGCGTCGGCGAAGACCACGTTGGGCGATTTTCCGCCGAGTTCCAGCGACAGTCGCGTCATCTGATCGGCCGACTCCCGCACGATCTGCTGCCCTGTGGTCGTCGATCCCGTGAACGTGATCTTGTCGACACCCGCGTGACGGACGAGAGCTCGCCCCGTCGAGCCATCACCGGTGACGACGTTGACCACTCCGGCGGGCACCCCGGCCTCGATCATGAGCTCAGCAGCCCGAAGGGTCGCCAGCGGCGTCTCCTCGGACGGCTTCACGACCAGCGTGTTTCCCGTGGCGAGCGCCGGTGCGATCTTCCACGCGGCGTTGGCCAGCGGGAAGTTCCACGGGATGATGGCGCCGATCACGCCCAGCGGCTCGCGGGTCGTGTACGTGTGGAACAGGCCGCCGGGCTGCGTGGCGAGGGGCTGCACCCGGCCTGTGACGCGCGCGGCCAGGCCCGACATGTACCGGAACTCGTTGATGGCCGAGTTCAGGTCGTAGTTGCGCGAGTGATCCAGCGGTTTGCCCGTGTCCATGGTCTCGAGGAAGGCGAGCTCCTCACGGTTCTTCTCCAGAATGTCCGCGATCCGCCACAGCACTGCGGCGCGCTCCAGCGGAGAAGTGCGGCGCCACGTCCTGAATGCCTCGCGGGCCGCCTGCACGGCGCGGTCGACGTCCTCATCGCTCCCGTGCGGCACGTCGAGGATCGCCTGCCCCGACCCCGGATCGTAGGTGGTGAGCGTCGCGCCCGAATGGGATTCGACCCATTCGCCGTCGATGAACATCCTTCCGGGGTTGGAGAAGATGTTCTTGACGCGGTCGATGTGCGTGGGCAGGTCTACGGTGACCATGAGCTTTCGCCTTCCTCTGGATCGGCTGTCGCGGCGGACGTTTCATTGCATTCCGCTGGCGGGACAGTCCCTGTCTACCCGGGAGGTTCAGAGCCCGGACCTGGAATCAAACCAATCCTGCGGACGGAGATTGGACCAAGACCGAAGGACTGGTCCGGTCCGCTGACTGACGGGCATTGGCGGCGTCGCCCGGCTGCGTCGAACGCCACCTGTGTCTGGCTCAGCGTTCGATCACTTCGGGGCCATCCGGATGCTGCCGTCGAGGCGGATGGTCTCGCCGTTGAGGTAGCCATTGGCGATGATGTGCAGTGCCAGTGCGGCATACTCCGCAGGTGCTCCCACCCGCGCGGGGTATGGAACCTGCTCACCGAGCGACGCCTGCGCCGCCTCAGGCAGACCCGCCAGCATCGGAGTCTCCATGATGCCTGGAGCGATCGTGCAGACTCGGATACTGTGACGCGCGAGCTCTCGCGCGATCGGCAGCGTCATGGCGTGCACGCCGCCCTTGGAAGCCGAGTAAGCGGCCTGTCCGATCTGGCCATCAAACGCGGCGACGGATGCCGTGTTCACGATGACTCCGCGATCGCCGTTCGCCCCATCCGTTGGGACGTTCTTCGCGATCACTGCGGCGGCGTGGGAGGTCACGTTGAAGGTGCCGATCAGATTGATGCGGATCACGCGTTCGAAGTCGCCCAGGACTGCGGGATTGCCTTCGCGGTCAAGCACCTTCGCAGGAGGCGCGATCCCAGCGCAGTTCACGACGATGCGCAGCGGCGCGCGCTCGTTCGCCACAGCGACGGCGGCCGCGACATCCTCCGGGCTGGTCACGTCTCCCGGGGCGAAGACACCACCGAGTTTCGTCGCTATCTCGCCGCCGGCGGATGACGGCAGGTCCAGCAGGGTCACGTGAGCCCCGGCGTCCGCGAGCGCTCGCGCCGTGGCGAGCCCGAGGCCCGACGCACCGCCGGTGATCAGTGCGCCACATCCATCGATTTGCATATATCTCCTCCGAACGATGCGTTAGTCGGTCTGAGCGTATGAAGTTTCTGGTGTCGCCGCTGGCCGAGGTTTGAGACGGAATATTGGCTGGTGGCCAAAGGTCGCGTCGCAAGCGAGCATCTACGATGCCAGGGCTCGGCTACGGCTTCCACCACCAATGGAATAGAGCGGTGTAATCTGCCGGAAATCGCCTAGATGAGTGAGTCCGATTCGTTCTCAGTGGTCGTAGGCGATGAGTGATCTCTTGGTGGGGGCGTCGATGAGCCAGTTGTGCCAGATGCCGGCGGCGAGGGCGAGGAGTCGCGCGGCGACACGAGA
>JBARWR010000234.1:0-3006 GCA_049646915.1 Microbacterium sp. | reverse complement strand
CAGGAGTCCAGGCCGGTGGGCCCCGAGCCTTCCGACATCCGCTCCAGGCCGTCCAGGGATGCGGACAGATGCAGGTCCGGTCGCAGCACCTTCACGCCGTGATGGCGGGCGTCGGCGGTGAGCGAGGACGCCGAATAGAACCCCATCGGCTGAGAGCGCAGCAGACCCGCCAGAAACGCCGCCGGATAGTGCAGCTTCAGCCACGAGCTGGCGTAGACGAGCAGCGCGAACGACAGCGAATGCGATTCGGCGAACCCGAAGTGCGAGAACGCCTGGATCTGCGCGTAGATGCGATCGGACAGCTCATCGCTCAGGCCCTTCTCCCGCATCCCCTCGTACAGCGAGTCCCGGATCCTGTCGATCCGCTCCAGGCCGCGCTTGGATCCCATCGCCCGGCGCAGCAGGTCGGCCTCATCGGCTGTGCAGTCGCCCAGCACCGTCGCCATCTGGATCAGCTGCTCCTGGAACACCGGGATGCCCAGGGTGCGCTCCAGCACCGGCTTCAGAACCGGATGCGCATAGGTCACCTTCTCCTGGCCCAGCTTGCGCCGCACGAACGGATGCACCGCGCCGCCCTGGATCGGCCCGGGGCGGATCAACGCGATCTGGATGGCCAGTTCATAGAACTTCCGGGGCTGCAGGCGCGGCAGCAGCCCCATCTGCGCCCGGGACTCCACCTGGAACACCCCGATCGAATCGGCCCGGCAGAGCATGTCGTACACCGCGGCCTCCTCTTTCGGGATGCCGTCCAGGGTCCACACCTCCCCGGTGGTCTCGGCGATCAGATCGAAGCAGTGCCGCAGGGCCGACAGCATCCCGAGTCCCAGCAGATCGAACTTCACCAGCCCCATCCAAGCGGCATCGTCCTTGTCCCACTGGATGACCGTGCGATCCTGCATGCGGGCGTGCTCCACCGGCACCACCTCGCCCACCGGCTGGGCGGTGAGCACCATCCCACCGGAGTGGATGCCGAGATGCCGGGGAGCCTTCAGTAGCTCGCCCGCGTACGTCAGCACCTCGGCGGGGATGTCGTGGCCCTCCGCGACCTCGATCCCGGCACCCCAGCCGTCGACCTGCTTCGACCAGGCGTCCTGCTGCCCCGGGGAGTGCCCCAGCGCCCGCGCCATGTCGCGCACGGCGTTCTTCGGACGGTACTGGATGACGTTCGCCACCTGTGCGGCGCGCTCGCGGCCGTAGGTGCGGTAGACCCACTGGATGATCTCCTCGCGGCGGCTGGAGTCGAAGTCCACGTCGATGTCGGGCTCCTCGTTGCGTGTGGTGGCGAGGAACCGCTCGAAAGGCAGACCATACAGGATCGGATCGACCGCGGTGATGCCCAGCAGATAGCAGACCGCGCTCGCCGCGGCCGACCCGCGCCCCTGGCAGAGGATGCCGCGGCGTCGTGCCTCCTCGACGATGCCGTGCACGATGAGGAAGTAGCCCGGGAAGTCCTTCTCGGCGATGACGTTAAGCTCGCGCTCGATGCGGCTGCGGCCCGCGTCGTCGATGCGCGGGTACCTGGAGGGCACCGCCGCCCAGACCAGCGCGCGCAGATGACTCATCGGCGTCTCGCCCTCCGGAACCTCCTGACGGGGCAGGGCGGGTTTGGCTCTGCGCAGCGGGAAGGCGCTCTCTGCGGCGATGCGCAGCCCGTTGGAGATCGCACCGGGGTAGCGGCGGAACCGTGCGGTCATCTCTGCGCCGCTGCGCAGATGCGCGGCGGCATGGGCGGGCAGCCAGCCGTCGAGGTCATCCATGCTGCGGGTGGCTCGCACTGCGGCGATGGCCTCTGCGAGCCCTGCCTTCTCGGGTGTCGCATAGTGCACGTTGCCGGTGGCCACCACCGGCAGGTGCAGATCGGATGCCAGTGACGCGAGAGCGTCGTTGCGACGGCTGTCGAGCGGATCGCCGTGATCGAGCAGCTCGACGGCCACCCGATCCTGCCCGAACAGGTCGACCAGCCGACGCAGCGGGGTCTCGGCATCGCCCTGATCCAATCCGCGCCGCACGCCGCCCTTGCGGCATCCGGTCAGGATCGTCCAGTGCCCTCCGGCGCTTTCGGCGAGATCGTCCAGGTCGTAGCGCGGTCGCCCCTTCTCGCCGCCGCGCAGCTGGGCGCGGGTGATGGCTCCGGCCAGGCGGTGATACCCCTCGACGCCGTTCGCCAGCACGAGCAGATGCTCCCCCACGGGATCGGGGGCGCCCGTGCGGGACAGCATCGGCCTGCCGTCGGAATCTCCGAGCGACAGCTCCGCGCCGAAGACGGTCTGCACGCCGGTGAGTTCGGCGGCCTCGGCGAAGCGCGCTGCACCGTAGAACCCGTCGTGGTCGGTGATCGCCAGAGCGGTCAGGCCCAGCCCCTCGGCCTCGGCCAGCAGATCGTCGGGGGAGGAGGCCCCGTCGAGGAAGGAGTACGACGAATGCGCGTGCAGTTCGGCGTAGGGCACGGCGTCCTCGGGGCGTTCGACGGCGGGACGGGATGCCGGCGGCCGGTGTCTGCTGAACGGAGTGGGTGCCTCGCGCTGCGCGGCCGGCTCGGCGGATGCTGGTGCCGGATCGGCCAGTGCCGGATCGGTCGGCGCGCTCAGTGTGCGCTCCAGCTGGGACCAGGGCAGCTTCGGGTTGTTGAAGCTCATCAGCGGTACCGCCCCTCTGCCCACCAGCCGTCCTCGGAGTGCAGCACCAGCCAGGCGCGCTGCTGGGAATCCAGCAGCTGGAAGCGGTGTCCCGATCGGCGGCGAGCGGCATCCCAGCGATGCTCGTGAACCGGCCAGGGCCCGGCCCAGCCGATCACCTCGCTGTCGTCGATGAGGGCGGGCGGATGCGGCATCTCACCGCGCTCGCCGATGGTGACGGCGGTGCCCTCGGCATCCGTCACCCGCACCGGACGCAGGGGAGTGAAGATCTCGGCGGGCAGCGGCTCGGGCAGGCTCCCCGGCCACGGCTGGGAGGGATCGCGTTCCACGACCGGCCGCTCGCCCCAGGGCGTCAGCACCTGACGATCGG
>JBARWR010000233.1:0-26968 GCA_049646915.1 Microbacterium sp. | reverse complement strand
GCGCAGCGCCTCGGCCTGGACCTGGGAGAGGGAGCGCGTGTCGGCGGCGCATCCGACGGGAATCTCACGGCGGCCGCCGGGACGCCCACCCTCGATGGCCTGGGCGCCGTCGGAGGAGGCGCGCATTCCCCCGACGAGCATGTGCGCGCTTCGGCTCTGCCCGCTCGAGCCCTGCTGCTTGCCGGACTCATCGAGCACCTCGCTCGGTAGAGTGAACGCGTGGACACCAGGCGCACCGAACCTGAGCTCGCGCAGACGGGCGCGGGCTCGGCGGTGTCCGAGGAAGGAGGCTGGCTGCTGCTGATCTACCGGGTGCCGAGCGAGCCCACCCGGCTGCGCGCATCCGTGTGGCGAAGGCTGCGGAAGATGGGGGCCGTGTACGTGCAGAACTCCGTCGCCGTCTCTCCGCGCACCCCCCAGAACGAACGGCTGCTGCGGGTGCTGCGGAGCGAGATCACCGACACGATGAACGGCCTCGCTCTGCTCGTCCACAGCAGTTCGATCGTGGGCGAGACGGACCTCGTCGCGCTCTACAACGCCGCGCGGGACGACGAGTACGAGGAGATCCTCGACAAGTGCCAGGACTTCCACGCGGAGATCGACAAGGAGGTCGCCGAGAAGCATTTCACCTACGGCGAGCTCGAGGAGAACGAAGAGGACCTGAAGAAGCTGCGCAGGTGGCACGAGAAGGTGCGAGTCCGCGATGTGCTCGGTGCGAGCCGCGGCCCGGCTGTTGTCGATGCCATCGAAGGCTGCGCCACGCGGCTCGAGGAGTTCGCCGCCCAGGTCTACCACGTGGACGGCAAGGTTCACTGAGCCCGCCCGGCTCCATCGCGGGGCCCGCGGCGACCGGTTCACCCTCCGGCTCGGAGCCGGTGCGGGGCCGGACCGCACCCCGGCTCGGGCCGGGAGCCGGGGTGCGGGGCATCCAGGTGAGTCAGTCGCCCCTTCCGACGTCGATGCGGATCGCCAATGCGAACGCGACCAGCAGGGCCGCACCCACGATCGCCGTGAGCCATTGCTCCGGCGGGTTCGCCGTCAGCAGGACGATGGTGGCCAGCCCCAGTGTGAGGACGACGGACGCAGCGATCTTCCAGTCGTCGCCGATGAGGAAGTCGTACCAGAATCGACCGAAACCACGGATGAACTTCACTGTGCGCTCCTTGCGCTCTGGCCCGCGGACAGGGACGGGGCGGCGGACTCGACGGGCCTGCGGGCGCGCAGCACGGCGACGAGGATGCGGCTGAGGAGGAACCACGCGATGATGAGGACGACGATCGCGAGATCCGATCCGAACCAGCTCAGGCTCTCGCCGTCCGGCCGGAAGATGCCCAGTCCTTCCGCGGCCCAGTATGTGCCGAAGCCGGCGAGCAGCAGCCCCACGAGATACTTGAGCGTGTTCTCGGGGATGCGTGAGAGCGGGCTGCGCACGAGGATGCCGAGAACGAGAACCACGAGACAGCCGAACACGGCGGCTGCCACAGCGACAGGCATGTTGCCGGCGCTGAGTCCGAAGGTGATGACGACGAAGACGATCTCCACGCCCTCGAGGAACACACCCTTGAAGCTGACGACGAAAGAGAACCAGTCGATACCCCGTGACACCTCTCCTGCCTCGCGCGCGGCGCCCACCTCCTTGTCGAAGGTCGCGGCCTCATCGTGCATCGCCTTCAAGCCCGATGAGCGCAGCACGGCCTTGCGCAGCCACTGCAGCCCGAAGATGAGCAGGAGAGTGCCGATGGCCAATTGCAACGCCGCTTCCGGCAGCCAGGTCGCGAGTGCGTATCCGGCGGCGGCGGTGAAGGCGGCGAGGGCGACGAGCGCTGCGCCGACACCGAGGAGAGTCGACTTCCAGCTGCGTGTCAAGCCCATGGCGAGAACGATGGTCAGGGCTTCGACCATCTCCACTATCGAAGCCACGAGCACAGCCGTGATCAGGCCCCAGGTGGCGGCGTCGAACAACATGTATTCAGCTCCCTCATCAATGATCCGTTGAATCTCAATACTAACGACTGTTAGCATTGGAGTTGAGTAAGCGTTACTTGCTTCAGAGCTCGAGATGCTGGTGCTCACCGCGCCGGGACCCATCGACCGTGGTCGCGGATCGCTGTCAAATCGCTGATTCCTGCACCGGAGGGGCTTCGCGCAGCCCTCGTCATCCAGGGCCGCATGAGCGCACGGGTGCAGGATCTCCCTACGATGACACCCATGACACACTCGCATCCTCACGAACCGCATGGCGGTGGACACAGTCAGCGGCTGAACTGGCTGCGCGCCGGGGTGCTCGGCGCCAACGACGGCATCGTCTCAGTGGCATCCCTCGTCGTCGGCGTCGCCGGCGCCACCACCGACAACACCGCCCTGCTCATCGCAGGACTCGCCGGCCTGGTCGGCGGTGCGATCTCCATGGCACTCGGCGAGTACGTGTCGGTGTCCAGTCAACGCGACAGCGAACGAGCCCTCATCGAGCTCGAGATGGAAGAGCTGCGCACCATGCCCGATGCCGAGCTCGATGAGCTGACCCGGCTGTACCGCCACCGCGGCCTCAGCGCGCGCACCGCCCGCCAGGTGGCGGTGGAATTGACCGAGCACGACGCCCTCGCCGCCCATCTGGAGGTGGAGCTCGGCATCGACCAGGACGACATGGTCAACCCCTGGCATGCGGCGATCTCCTCCGCGATCGCCTTCACGCTCGGCGCGCTGCTGCCATTGCTGGCGATCCTGCTGCCGCCCCCCGAGTGGCGCGTGCCGGTGACGTTCATCGCCGTGCTGATCGCCCTCGCCGCCACCGGCGCCATCTCCGCGATGATCGGCAAGGCACCACCAGGACGGGCGTCGCTGCGTCTGGTCTTCGGCGGTGCGCTGGCGCTGCTGGCCACGTGGCTGATCGGCACCCTGCTGGGCACCACCGGGGTCGTCTGACCGCGTCGAATCCCGTCGGCACTCGATCAGGAGGCGTCTGCGACGCTCGGATCCCAGATCCGATCACGGTGCGCCCCCAGCATCCGCCACACCGTCTCCGTCAGCTCGGGATAGTCCAGGGCGATCTGGCGCAGCACCCGGTAGTGGCGTGCGGCGTTCGGGCGGACGCCGTCGTTGGCGAGGATGTTCTCGGCACGGAGCAGGTAGACGACGAGCTCATCGACGCTCGGAAGGTCCTCCATGAAGTCCCACGGATCCTCACCGGCCCGCAGGCGCTCCTGGATCAGCACGGCCAGCTCATCGGAGGCCTCGGCCCGGAGCAGCTCGAGGCTGGCTCGGCGCGGTACGGAGTCGGTCACCGTTCCAGCCTAAGAGGTTTCACCGACACTTCGCATCGTGCTCGGCGTCAGCGCGACCCGTACTCCTCCTCGCCCAGATCCGCGAGGATGCGGTTGAGGTCCTGGATGGATGCGAATTCGATCTTGACCTGGCCTTTTCGTGCTCCCAGAGAGATCTGGACGCGGGTGTTCAGACGGTCTCCGAGCTTACTCGCGACCTCGTCCAAGTATGCACGTCGCGCTCCCGGCTGCGGCTTCGGCGACTTTCCCGGGTTCACCGGAAGGCTCTTCGCCGCGGCTTCCGTCGCGCGGACGGACAGGTCTTCGTTGACGACCTTGTCGGCCAGATGCTGCATCCGCTCCGGGTCTTCGACCGAGAGGATCGCGCGGGCATGACCCGCCGAGAGCACACCGGCGGCGACACGCTGCTGCACGGCGACCGGGAGGCGCAGCAGCCGGATCGTGTTGCTGATCTGCGGACGGGAACGACCGATGCGGGTGGCCAGCTCCTCCTGCGTGATGCCGAAGTCCTCCAGCAGCTGCTGATAGGCGGAAGCCTCCTCCAGCGGATTCAGCTCGGACCGATGCAGGTTCTCCAGCAGCGCATCACGAAGCAGATCCTCGTCGGCCGTCTCGCGGACGATCGCCGGGATCTCGGTCAGGCCGGCCTCACGGGCAGCGCGCGTGCGCCGCTCCCCCATGATCAGCTCGTACTCGCCCGCGGTGTTCTTGCGCACGACGACCGGCTGCAGCACGCCGAACTCCCGAACGCTGTGCACAAGCTCTGCGAGATGCTCCTCGTCGAAGTGCGTGCGCGGCTGCCGCGGATTCGGGACGATGGTGTTCGGGTCGATCTGGACCAGACGGATGCCGGGTACCTCCGCGAGTTCAGGAATGTCAGTCGTGGCTGTGACTTCCTCGGCATCCGTCTTCACCTTCGTCGCGCCGGGGAAGAACACGTCCACCGGGCGTTCGGTATGATCTGCGGTGGGGATGAGGGCGCCGATTCCCCGACCGAGTCCGGTGCGTTTGGCCATCATTGCTCCTTGTTCTGCGAGGGCTGTTCGCCTCGCCGTGCGATCTCGACTGCTGCTTCCCGGTAGGCGATCGCGCCCGCAGACGTGGCGTCGTAGGCGATCACCGTCTGTCCGAAACTGGGTGCCTCGGACACGCGCACCGATCGCGGGATGACCGCGTCGAGCACCTGCTCGGGGAAGTGATGCCGCACTTCTTCCGCGACCTGCTGAGACAGACGCGTTCGAGCGTCGAACATCGTCAGCAGGATCGTGGTCAGCTGAAGCTCGGGGTTCAGATGCTTCTGAATCATCTGGATGTTTCCAAGCAGCTGACTCAGTCCCTCGAGTGCGTAGTATTCCGCCTGGATCGGGATGAGGACCTCGGATGCCGCCGTGAATGCGTTGATGGTGAGCAGCCCCAGCGATGGCGGGCAGTCGATGATCACGACATCCATCGCGTTCTCGCGAAGATAGGTCTCCAACGCTCGGCGAAGACGGAATTCGCGAGCGACCTGCGAGACGAGCTCGATCTCCGCGCCGGCCAGGTGGATCGTGCTCGGCGCACAGAACAGATTGGGGGATTCGGGACTCGACTGCACGATGTCTGCGAAGGGAAGCTCGTTGATCAGCACGTCGTAGACGCTCGGCGTATCGGCGGTGTGCGTGATACTCAGTGCCGTGGAGGCGTTCCCCTGCGGATCGAGATCGACCACGAGAACCTTCGCACCCAATCCGGCGAGGGCGGATGCCAGGTTCACCGCCGACGTCGTCTTGCCGACGCCGCCCTTCTGGTTCGACACCGTGAAGATGCGAGGTTCGCCCGAGAAGGACACGGTGACCTCTGCGAGTGCTCTGCGTCGACTGGAGAGGTCGGCGAGTTCCCGAGCGAGCGGCGTATCCATCCCGAAATCCTGCTTCGGTGATGCGTTGTCGGATCGTTTCACGTGAAACATGGACTCCTTTCGGGACCGTCTACCACTCTAATCCCTCCCGCCTCCGGTCATTGAGCGAGGACCGCACCGGTCATTGAGCGAGGAGCGAAGCGACGAGACGAAATGGGATGTTCCACGTGAAACCACACGTTTCGACTCGCTGCGCTCGCTCAACGACCGAGGGAGAACCGGACATTGAGCGAGGAGCGCAGCGGCGAGACGAAATGCCCCATGTACAGCCGGACGACGTTTCGACTCGCTCCGCTCGCTCAACGACCGACACCCCTCCCCGGTCATTGAGCGACGAACGAAGTGAGGAGACGAAATGGGGATGTTCCACGTGAAACCCCACGTTTCGACTCGCTCCGCTCGCTCAACGACCGAGGGAGAACCGGACATTGAGCGAGGAGCGCAGCGACGAGACGAAATGGCAGTCGATATGGAACCTCGTTTCGACTCGCTCCGCTCGCTCAACGACCGGCGTCCGTCGCCTTGCGAAGCTTGCGCTCGCGCGCGCTCCATCCCTTGATCGCGTCGAAGCCGCCCTCGATGAAGGCGAGCCGTTTGGCGTGACTCCACCCCTGGATGCGTTTCTCCAGCCCGAACGCCTCATCAATGCGGTCGAACTCTGCGAACCAGACGAGTTCCAGCGGAAGGCGACACGCCGTATAGTCACTGCCCATCCCCTGCGCGTGCGACGTCAGGCGTACGTCGAGGTCACGAGTGCTTCCCGCGTAGAACGTTCCGTCGGAGCATCGAAGAATGTACGTGTAGCCGGTCATGCTGAGAGCGTAGACAGTGGAAAGAACGCTGCTACACCCACATCCCACCTTCTGTGGAAGTTTCACGTGAAACGTCGATTGTGCAGAGAGAGTTGCCGTCACTCGCGTTTCGACTCGCTGCGCTCGCTCAACGACCGGGAGGGGTACCGGTCATTGAGCGACGAACGAAGTGAGGAGTCGAAATGCACCCACATCCATCGGGACGACGTTTCGACTCGCTGCGCTCGCTCAACGACCGGAGGAGAGCCGGTCATTGAGCGAGGAGCGCAGCGACGAGACGAAATGATCCCCGTCGCGCATCTACGTTTCGACTCGCTGCGCTCGCTCAACGACCGGGAGAGCGTTTCACGTGAAACGGCGTCAACGAACTCGGGCGCGGAAGACCCTGGTGGGCTCCGTGAGAACACCCTCACCGAGGATCTCGACCGAGACATCCGTCACCCTGTGCTTCTTCAGCACCTTCTGTGCGGCGTCGATCTCGGCACCGACGTTCTGACCCTTGAGGAAGATCAGCTCGCCGCCGTCCTTCACGAGCGGTGCAGTGATCGGCACAAGGGTGCGCAGTGCACTGACCGCACGGGCCGTGACAACATCGAACTCAAGGCCGACATCTTCGGCCCGTGCGCGCATCACCCGGGCATTCTCCAAGCCCAGGGCCTCGATCTGCTCGCTCAGCCATGTGACACGTCGCTCCATCGGCTCAATGAGCGTCCATTGCACGTCAGGTCTCGCGATCGCCAGCACCAGACCTGGCAGGCCCGCCCCGGACCCGACATCTGCAACGGAACCATGAAACAGTGGTGCGGCGATCGCAGAGTTCAGGATGTGCCGAGTCCAGAGCCGCGGCAACTCCAATGGGCCGATGAGACCCCGCAACTCCCCCTCCGCAGCGAGTGCCGAAGTGAACTGGCGGGCCAGGGGGATACGTTCACCGAAGAGGTCGGCCGCTGCAGACGGTTCGGACTCGATGGCGGCGGGAGTCATACCTGAGCTTTCTGATCGGTGGGGAAGGACGTTTCGTCTCGCTGCGCTCGCTCAACGACCGGGAGGGCTTTGCTCGCTCAACGACCGGGTTGTGTCGGCGAGCTGGTGGCGTTTCGTCTCGCTGCGCTCGCTCAACGACCGGGGGCTTCGCTTGCTCAACGACCGGAGAGAAGGGGACCCCGTTTCACGTGAAACATCCCGAGGAACCCGGAGCAGTCTCAGCCGCGGGAGATCACCGTGTGACGGTCGGCACCCTCGCCGTAGGACTCCGAGACCAGGCCGCGGTCGGACACGATGTCGTGCACCAGCTTGCGCTCATAGCTCGACATCGCCGGCAGCGACGCCTGGCTCGCACCCGCATCCAGCTTCGCCACCGCCGTATCCACCAACACCTCGAGTTGGCGACGACGCGCATCGCGCGACCCGCCGATGTCGAGGATCAGGCGAGAGAAGGAACCAGTGCTGCTCTGAACAGCAAGGCGGGTCAACTCCTGCAGCGCCTGAACCGTCTCCGGCGCGGAGAGCAGAGACAGGCCGTCGTCCTCCGCCTCGACCGAGACGTAGGCACGCCCCTGCCGGACATCGAGGTTCAGGTCGCCATCGATATCAGCGATGTCGAGCAGTCCTTCGAGGAAGTCCGCCGCGATGTCGCCCTCGCGCTCGAGATCCTCGACGGTTGATTCTGCAGACGTCTTCAGGTCATCAGCGGTCATCAGTTCGACCCCTTCTTCTTCGCACGCTTCTTGCTCATCGGCTGCTCGCGCTTGGGCGTCTCGGCCTTCGCGCGCTCCACCTCTTCCAGCTTCCGCTGCTGCTCAGCCTCGTACACGGCCATCGGAACGACCTTGCCATCGGCCGCGATCGCCTTGCCCTTGCGGGCCAGACGCTCCTCGCGAGCGCGAGCCGCCTCAGACCCGGGTGTCGGCATCTCGCGGATGACCAGGAACTGCTGCGCCATCGTCCACAGGTTCGAGACGAACCAGTACACGACGACACCCAGCGGGAAGAACACACCCGAGAAGATGAATCCCAGCGGCAGGATGTAGAGCATGATCTTCTGCATCTGGTACGCCTGGCCGGTCTTGGCCTCGGGCGACAGGTTCTTCGAGATAATCTGCAGCTGAGTGAAGAACTGCGAGCCGATCATGAGCACGACCAGAATCACCAGCAGCACGATAGCCGGGGTGTTCTGTGCCGACCAGGCGTCGCCAAGGGTTTCGTGCAGGGAAACAGTGCCGAACAGCTTCGCGTCGTAGAACTCCTTGGTGAGCACCGGCGTCAGCATCCCGACGCCGCCACCGCCCGCCTTCGCGTGGGTTCCCACGTCGCGCAGCACGCTGAAAAGCGCGAAGAAGATCGGCATCTGAACCAGCAGCGGCAGACAGCTCGACATCGGCGTCGTGCCGTGCTTCTTGTACAGCGCCATGGTCTCGCGACTCATGGCCTCACGGGAGAGCTGGTCGCGCTTGCCCTTGTACTTCTCCTGGACCTTCTTCAGCTCAGGAGCGATCTCCATCATCTTGCGCTGGCTCTTGATCTGCTTCACGAACAGCGGGAAGACCGCCGCGCGCACCACGATCACCAGGCCGACGATGGACAGCACCCAGGTGATGCCCGATGCCGCCGGCAGTCCGACAGCAGTGAACAGCCAGTGCCAGGCGACCAGGAGCAGCTCGACCGCCCACTTCAGGGGCCACAGCACGATGCCGAGCAGGTCGAATCCCCCACCCGAGTCTGCGGGGGGCGTGCTTGCGAGCAGAAGGTCAAGACCCACTGTTCAGTCCTTTCGAGCGGGTACGACGAATCCGTGCGGAGTCAGTTCGTATCGGAAGTGAGCATGCGGACGGACGTCGTCGACGCCGCCCTTGCTCCACGGGTTGCAGCGCAGGATACGCCACGCGGAGAGAACTGCTCCCCGCACGGCACCGTGCTGCTGGACCGCACCTACAGCGTATGCGGAACAAGAGGGGTAGTACCTGCAAACGTCCCCATACAGCGGCGAGATCACAGATCGGTACGCCACCAAGAAGGCGAGAACCGCGTTGCGCGGCAGAATCAGGATGCTGCGCAGCAGGTCGGATGCGTGGAACCGCGCCGTTCCGAATGCGTAGGACGGCAGCGCGCTCATACTCGGGCCGTTCCGGCCACCAGCCGGTTCAGGCAGCGCAGGACATCCGCGCGCAGCTCGATGAAGTCGGCACCGGCGGATGCGGGAAGGGCACGGATCACAATGTCCGTGCCCTCGGGAACCGTGTCCAGGAACTCCGCACAGATCGCCTTCAGGCGACGACGGACGGTGTTGCGAACCACGGCGGTTCCTACCTGCTTGCTGATGATGAACCCGAACCGCGCTCCGCGCACCTCCGCTGCAGGCAGTACCGAGGTGATCAGCCGCGGCCCACCGCACCGCGCGCCGCGGCGAACCACCAGACGGTAGTCGACACCGCGGGTCAGACGATTCGGCCGGGCGAGCAAGGCGGATCCGGGCTGTGGCTTACGCCGAGAGCTCGGTGCGGCCCTTCGTGCGGCGTGCCGAGAGGATGGCCCGACCGGCACGGGTGCGCATGCGAGCGCGGAAACCGTGCTTCTTGGCGCGGCGGCGGTTGTTGGGCTGGAAGGTGCGCTTGGTCATGGAATCACTCCGGAAATGGTGGTGTCACCGGGGTTCGTCATCCGGAGACAGGGGGTTCTGCCAATAGGCATAAGTCAACCGATTAAGGGTACGACCTGCCGTCGCGCAGGGCAAATCCGCCGACGGATGCCCTTTCACTGCCTGCCGGTTGCGCACATCCATTATCCACAACTGTGGACTTCACATCGGATCACGACACACCCGCATGTTTCCGCGGGCGGCTTGCTGTTCCGGCAAGCGGTGACTACCGTGGCAGACGACGTTATCCACAGGGGGAGACCACGCTTCCAGCGACCTTTCCACAACCTCGCCCGGAGCACCATGACCACTGCAGCCCACCCCGATGTGCCGATCTGGTCGACTCTGCTCGAGCGTCTCTCCGAGGACGAGCGTGTTTCGCCTCAGCTGCACGGGTTCCTGAGCCTGGTCGTGCCGGCCGGCGTCATGGCGGGGGTGCTGTACCTCGATGTGCCCAACGATCTGACCGCCGCCCAGATCAACAAGCGACTGCGTCTTCCGCTGATGGAGGCTCTCACCGCGATCGGCGACGAGGTCGCCTCGTATCGCACGGTCGTCAACCACGAGCTCGCCGATCAGCCGACCGCGCCGATCTCCGTGCCCGACTTCGCGACCCCTGAGCCTGTCCGACTGGAAGCCGCCATCGAAGCGCCCACCCAGCTGCGGCACGAATCACGCCTGAACCCGAAGTACACCTTCGACAATTTCGTGATCGGCCAGTCCAATCGTTTCGCCCACGCAGCAGCGGTCGCCGTCGCCGAGGCACCCGCGAAGGCCTACAACCCGCTGTTCATCTACGGCGACTCGGGTCTCGGAAAAACGCACCTGCTGCACGCCATCGGCGACTACGCGCAGTCGCTGTATGCAGGAGTGAAGGTCCGCTACGTCTCCAGCGAGGAGTTCACGAACGACTTCATCAACTCGATCGCGAACAACCGTGGCGCCGCCTTCCAGAGCCGATACCGCGAGGTCGACATCCTGATGATCGACGACATCCAGTTCCTGCAGGGTCGTGCCGAGACGCAGGAGGCGTTCTTCCACACCTTCAATCAGCTGCACGATCACAACAAGCAGGTCGTGATCACCAGCGATGTCGCACCGAAGCTGCTCACAGGTTTCGAAGACCGCATGCGCAGCCGTTTCGAGTGGGGCCTCATCACCGACGTGCAGGCGCCCGACCTCGAGACCCGCATCGCGATCCTGCGCAAGAAGGCGCAGAGCGACTCGCTGCACATCCCCGATGAGGTGCTCGAATACATCGCGACCGTCGTCTCGTCCAACATCCGCGAGCTCGAGGGCGCACTGATCCGGGTCTCGGCGTTCGCCAGCCTGAACCGCTCGGCGCTGGACATCTCTCTTGCCCAGTCCGTCCTGCGCGACATCATCGACACCGCAGACGACAACGTCATCTCTCCGACCGACATCATCACGGCGACGGCGGCGTACTTCAAGCTCACGGTCGACGATCTGTACGGGTCGAGCCGCTCGCAGCAGATCGCAGTCGCACGACAGATCGCCATGTACCTGTGCCGGGAGCGCACGAGCTTGTCGTTGCCGAAGATCGGCCAGCTCTTCGGCAACCGCGACCACACGACGGTGATGTACGCCTGCAAGAAGATCAGCGAACTCATGAAGGAGCGCCGCTCGATCTACAACCAGGTCACCGAGATCACCACTCAGATCAGCCGCCGCTGACGCCCCCGACACGCCTGCCGTCCAGAGGAATCGGCCGGGTTGTCCGCAGGGGCTGTGGATAACTTGTGGAAACCCGGGCGATCGGATGCCTGGCAGCAGCCTGCCCTGTGGATAACAGCCATCCGCACTTCTGACTCGGATGCACCCGAAACCCGCGGATTCCTCAGGGTGTCCACATGTGACACGGATGTAGTTTCCTACTCTTCGTTGATATCCACCGAGTTATCCACAGAATCCACAGTTGTTAACACCGTTAAGAGATCTCTCTCAATAATGGGCGATCCGATAACCAGACGGATGTGGACGGAACCCGCTTGCGAGCGGATTCCGGGTAGCGAGGGCTTCGCCCGGTACGACTAGCATGGGATGGCCTGCAGCAGGTCCGCTGCGCTGGGTGAATGACAACGAGGGAGCGCCCGTGAGGTTCCAGGTCAACCGCGATGTTTTCAGCGAGGCTGTGTCCTTCGTCGTGAAGCTGCTGCCGCAGCGCAATCCTCAGCCGATCCTCGCCGGTGTGCTCATCGAGGCATCAGACAGCGGCCTCACCCTGTCGGCCTTCGACTACGAGGCATCCGCTCGCACGACCATCGAGGCGACCGTCGATGAGCCCGGCACGATCCTCGTGCACGGCCGGCTGCTCTCCGACATCGCAAGCCGTCTTCCGAACGCACCGATCGAGATCGTCGTCGAAGAGGATGGCGGCATCGCGGTCACCTGCGGCTCGGCTCGGTTCACCCTCGCGGCCATGCCGGTGGAAGAGTATCCCTCGATCCCGGAGGTCACCGGTTCCACCGGTGTCGTTCCTGCTGAGGACTTCGGCACCGCGATCGCGCAGGTCGCTTTCGCGGCATCCCGTGACGACGTGACTCCTGTGCTCACCGGTGTGCAGCTTGAGGTGTCGGGCACGAACCTGAGCCTGGTCGCCACAGACCGCTACCGCGTCTCGCTGCGCGACGTTCCCTGGGATGGTGAGGGCACCGATCAGACCGCGCTCGTCCCGGCTCGCACCCTGACCGAGGTCGGCAAGACCTTCGCGCACGCCGGCAACATCGAGATCGCGTTCTCGGGAGCCGGCGATCGTGAGATCATCGCCTTCACCGCAGGCAACAAGACCGTGACTTCTCTGCTGATCAAGGGCAATTTCCCGCCCGTGCGACGACTGTTCCCCGAGCAGACCGACCACTACGCGGTCGTCAACACCGGAGATCTGATCGAGGCCGTCCGCCGTGTGGCTCTGGTGCTGGATCGCTCCGCTCCCCTGCGCTTCACGTTCGGCGCCGATGGCGTGACCATGGACGCCTCGGGCAGTGAGCAGGCCCGAGCATCCGAGTCGGTCGACGCGCACCTGAACGGCGGGGACGAGGTGACCCTCGGTCTGAACCCGCAGTACCTGCTCGAGGCACTCGGCGCGGTCAAGAGCGAGTTCACCCGGGTGACGTTCACCTCCAGCGACAACGCCAACAAGCTCAGCCCGGTGCTCGTGACCAGCCAGACCTCGGTCGATCAGGCCGGCCTGGACTCGTTCAAGTACCTGCTGCAGCCGAACCTCCTGCTGCGCTGAGGTCCATGTCCCTGGCCGGGTTCTGCCCGGTTCGCGCAGTCCTCGCACCGGAGTCGATGTCAGGCCCCGAAGGTAGGCTGGTCCCGTGATCGTGGAGCACCTGAATCTGGTCGACTTCCGCAATTACGCGACCGCCGATCTCACACTGCTTCGCGGTCCGAACGTGCTGGTCGGCAGCAACGGGCAGGGCAAGACGAATCTCGCCGAGGCTGTGGTCTTCCTGGCGACGCTCGGCTCGCACCGGGTGTCATCGGATGCTCCGATGGTTCGCGACGGCAAGGACTTCGCGGTCATCCGCGCTCGACTGAAGCACGGCAGCCGCACGGTTCTGGTCGAGGTGCAGGTCAACCGGCAGGGTGCGAACCACGCGCGCATCAACGGATCGCCGTCCAAGACCAACGAACTCCCCCGCTACGCGCATGTGGTCCTGTTCGCTCCGGAAGATCTCCAGATCGTGCGCGGCGACCCGTCATCGCGCAGAAGATTCGCAGATCAGCTGCTGATTCAGCGCATTCCGCGAATGGCAGGTGTCATCGCCGACTACGAGCGCGTGCTGCGCCAGCGCACCGCCCTGCTGAAGTCGGCACGCGCCCGCGGCATCCGCGGGGAGGGCCTGTCGACCCTGGATGTGTGGGATGACAAACTCGTCTCGCTGGGCTCGGAGATCATCCACGCGCGCATCCGGTTGGCGGCGGATCTGCAGGGTCCGCTGGCTGACGCGTATACCGCCATCGCCGGGGCCGATCATCGCCCGCAGCTGGAGTGGGCGCTGTCGGTGCGGGGCGGGGATCCGGAGGAATCACAGGAACCGGATGCCGAAGCCGATGCACGCGGCGATATCGAGGATCTCTTCCGTGCGGCGCTGCAGGACAAGCGCGCCAAGGAGATCGAGCGCGGTCTCACACTCGTCGGCCCGCATCGTGACGACCTCGTGCTGCGTGTTCGCGACCTGCCGGTGAAGGGCTACGCCTCGCACGGCGAGTCCTGGTCGGTGGCGCTCGCGCTGCGCCTGGCATCCGCCGCTCTGCTGCGTGAGGAGTCCCCCGCCGGCGACCCGGTGCTGATCCTCGACGACGTCTTCGCCGAGTTGGATGCCGATCGCCGCCAGCGACTGGCGGCGCTGACCGCCGGCTATGAGCAGGTGATCGTGACGGCCGCGGTCGAGGCCGACATCCCCGAGCAGCTGCATCGTCATGTGGTGCGGATCAGCGCCGGGACGATCAGCGATGAGAGGACGGATGCCGATGACTGACCCGCAGCGGCCGGCAGCTCGGCCTTCGGCGACCGGGCCGCAGCCGCCCGAGACCGTCGCCACCTATCTGCGCCTTCGCGGGCTGAAGCCGAGCTCGAAGAATTGGAAGCGTCGCAAGCGCATCCAGATCGATGACGACAACGCTCCGTTCGCGAAGGGCCGCGATCCCGGCACACTCGGGGACGTGCTCGCCAAGCTCACCAAAGACTCCGGCTGGGAGAAGACCCTCGCCGCCGAGGACCTCGTGCGCCAGTGGGCCGAGCTCGCCGGCTCCGACACCGCGAAGCACTCCGAGCCCGTCTCGCTGGAGCGCGGCGTACTCACGGTGAAGTGCGATTCCACGGCATGGGCGAAGAATCTGCAGTTCATGCGGGCCGTGATCATGACCGAGATCGGCAACCGCTATCCGGATGCCGGCGTCGTCAACATCCGTTTCATCGGCCCGGATGTGCCGTCGTGGAAGTGGGGTCCGCGGGTCGTTCCGGGAAGAGGCCCACGGGATACCTACGGGTAGGACATCATGAACCACCCCTCACGCGCTCAGAATCGCGTACACGGCGTTTGAGGCACATATACCCTTCCGAAACCCGCTAGAATGGAACGGTACTTTCGATGTGGAGAACCATTCCTGATGACGCCTGAAACCCCTGCTGACGACAACGACGCTTCGACGAGTTCAGCGACCGAGGGGGTGACGGGCTCCGGCTCCCCCGACGGCGCGGCATCCGTCACACCACGGCAGCACCCCGGTGACTACGGCGCCGACGACATCCAGATCCTCGAGGGGCTCGAGGCGGTGCGCAAGCGCCCGGGCATGTACATCGGCTCGACCGGCCCGCGCGGGCTGCACCACCTGGTCTACGAGATCGTCGACAACTCGGTGGATGAGGCGCTGGCCGGCTATGCCGACAACATCGAGGTGACGATCCTCGACGACGGCGGCATCCGTGTGGATGACAACGGCCGCGGCATCCCGGTCGATCCGCACTCCTCCGACCCGACCAAGTCCACCGTCGAGGTGGTGCTGACCATCCTGCACGCCGGCGGCAAGTTCGGCGGCGGTGGATACGCGGTCTCGGGCGGTCTGCACGGCGTCGGATCGTCGGTCGTGAACGCGCTCTCCACACGCTTCGACGTGGAGATCAAGCGCAAGGGCCACGTGTGGCGGCACAGCTTCGCGGACGGCGGTGTTCCGCAGCAACAGCTGGAGAAGGGCGAGGAGACCGAGGGCACCGGAACGCTCATCACCTTCTGGCCCGACCCGGAGATCTTCACCGAGGGCGTCGACTTCGACTACGAGACGCTGCGCACCCGTTTCCAGCAGATGGCGTTCCTGAACAAGGGGCTGCGCATCGCGCTGCGCGATGAGCGTCCTTCATCCGCCTATGAGATCGACACCGAAGACGGCACGAGCACCACGAAGCAGCCGTCGGACGTGTTCCTCTACGAGCGCGGCCTGGTCGACTACGTCGAGTACCTCAACCGGGTGCGCAAGGCCGAGGTGGTCAACGACGAGATCATCGACTTCGAATCCGAGGACACTGAACGGAAGATCTCGCTCGAGATCGCCATGCAGTGGACCACCTCGTACACCGAGAACGTGTTCACCTACGCCAACACGATCAACACGCACGAGGGCGGCACGCATGAGGAAGGCTTCCGCGCGGCGCTCACCAGCCTGGTCAACAGGTATGCCCGTGCCAACAACCTGCTGAAGGAGAAGGATGAGAACCTCTCCGGCGACGATGTGCGCGAAGGTCTCACCGCGGTGATCTCCATCAAGCTCGGCGAGCCGCAGTTCGAGGGTCAGACCAAGACCAAGCTCGGCAACACCGAGGCCAAGGCCTTCGTGCAGAAGATCGTGAACGACCAGCTGGGAGACTGGCTGGCTCGCAACCCCGCGCAGGCGAAGAACATCATCCGCAAGTCGATCGATGCCGCCACTGCGCGCCTCGCCGCACGCAAGGCGCGTGAGACCGCTCGCCGCAAAAGCGTGTTCGAGTCGGCGGCGATGCCCGACAAGCTGAAGGACTGCACGAGCAAGGACCCCTCGATCAGCGAGATCTTCCTGGTCGAGGGAGACTCGGCCGGCGGGTCGGCGGTGCAGGGTCGCGACCCGCACACCCAGGCGATCCTGGCGCTGCGCGGCAAGATCCTCAACGTCGAGCGTGCGCGACTGGACAAGGCGCTGGGTAACAAAGAGGTCCAGGCGATGATCCAGGCCTTCGGCACCGGCATCGGCGAGGACTTCGATATCGAGAAGGCCCGCTACCACAAGATCGTGCTGATGGCGGATGCCGACGTCGACGGTCAGCACATCACGACGCTGTTGCTGACCTTGCTGTTCCGTTACATGCGCGGCCTCATCGAGGCGGGTTTCGTCTACCTCGCGATGCCGCCGCTGTACCGGCTCAAGTGGACGAATTCGCCTCACGAGTACGTGTATTCGGATGCTGAGCGCGACGCGCTGCTCGCCCATGGCCAGGCCAACGGCAAGCGCCTGCCGAAGGATGCTCCCATCCAGCGCTACAAGGGTCTCGGTGAGATGAACCCGAAGGAGCTGTGGGAGACCACGATGGATCACACGACGCGCACGCTTCAGCAGATCACCATCGACGATGCCGCTGCAGCCGACGAGATCTTCAGCGTGCTGATGGGTGAGGACGTCGAGTCCCGGCGCACCTTCATCCAGCGCAACGCCAAGGACGTCCGCTTCCTCGACATTTAATACACACCCCCCGCTGATCTCGGCGGAACACAACTTCAAAACGTGAGGGATCTCGGATGCCGCGTGAGCGAGCATCGGGGTGGCGCGCCAGCGCCGGGGCCCCCGCTCTGCGAGCGAAGCGGCATCCGAGATCCCGCCCCACAAGTACGGAAAATGAGCAATGACTGACGAAGAACGCCCCGAGCCGATCCACGAGCACGGCCGCATCGACCAGGTCGACCTGCAGTCCGAGATGCAGCGCAGCTATCTCGACTACGCGATGGCCGTCATCGTGGGCCGTGCGCTGCCCGATGTGCGCGACGGCCTCAAGCCCGTGCACCGCCGTGTCATCTACGGCATGTACGACGGCGGGTTCCGCCCCGACAAGTCGTTCTCGAAGTGCGCCCGCGTCGTCGGTGACGTGATGGGTCACTACCACCCGCACGGTGATTCGGCGATCTATGACGCTCTGGTGCGTCTCGTTCAGCCGTGGTCGCTGCGGTATCCGCTCGCACTGGGTCAGGGAAACTTCGGCTCTCCGGGAAACATGGGCGCCGCTGCTCCCCGTTACACCGAGACCAAGATGGCTCAGCTCGCACTCGAGATGGTGCGCGACATCGAAGAAGACACCGTCGACTTCCAGGACAACTACGACGGCCAGACGCAGGAGCCCACCGTGCTGCCCGCGCGGTTTCCGAACCTGCTCGTCAACGGTTCGGTCGGCATCGCGGTCGGTATGGCGACGAACATCCCGCCTCACAACCTCCGTGAGGTCGCCGCAGCCGCACTGTGGGCGCTGGAGAACCCGGGTCTTCCCCGCGATGAGCTGCTCGAGGGCCTGATCCAGCGCATCCCCGGGCCGGACTTCCCGACCGGCGCGCAGATTCTCGGCACCAAGGGCATCCAGGAGGCGTACCGCACCGGACGTGGCTCGATCACGATGCGTGCGGTCGTCGAGGTCGAGGAGATCCAGGGACGCACGTGCCTGGTCATCACCGAGCTGCCGTACCAGGTCAACCCCGACAACCTTGCGGTGAAGATCGGCGAGCTCGCCCGCGACGGGAAGATCACCGGCATCGCCGACATCCGCGACGAGTCCTCGGACCGCACCGGTCAGCGTCTGGTCGTCGTGCTGAAGCGCGATGCTGTCGCCAAGGTCGTGCTGAACAACCTGTACAAGCACACGCAGCTGCAGGAGAACTTCGGCGCGAACATGCTCGCGATCGTCGACGGGGTCCCGCGCACCCTGGCGCTGGACGGCTTCATCACCCACTGGCTGGATCACCAGCTCGACGTGATCGTCCGCCGCACGCGGTTCCGGCTGCGCAAGGCCGAGGTGCGCATGCACATCCTGCAGGGCTACCTGAAGGCACTGGATGCTCTCGACGAGGTCATCGCGCTGATCCGCCGCTCCCCCACCGTCGACGAGGCGCGCGAGGGACTGAAGGCGCTGCTCGAGATCGACGATGATCAGGCACAGGCGATCCTCGACATGCAGCTGCGCCGCCTGGCCGCGCTGGAGCGTCAGAAGATCATCGACGAGGCCACCGAGCTCGAGTTGAAGATCGCCGACTACAAGGACATCATCGCCACCGAGTCGCGCCAGCGCGACATCGTGCGCACCGAGCTCACGGAGATCGTCGACCGGTACGCGGACGAGCGCCGCACGCACATCCTGCACGGCTTCGACGGCGACATGTCGATGGAGGACCTCATCCCCGTCGAGGAGATGGTCGTCACCGTCACCCGCGACGGCTACATCAAGCGCACCCGCAGCGACAACTATCGTTCGCAGCACCGCGGTGGCAAGGGTGTGAAGGGTGCGCAGCTGCGCGCCGACGACCTGGTCGAGCACTTCTTCGTCACCACTACGCACCACTGGCTCCTCGTGTTCACCGATAAGGGCCGCGTCTACCGCACCAAGACGTACGAGGTGCCGGAGGCCGGCCGGGATGCCAAGGGTCAGCACGTCGCGAACCTGCTCGCGCTGCAGCCGGAGGAGAAGATCGCTCAGGTGCTCGCGATCAGCGACTACCAGGCGAAGGACTACCTGGCTCTGGCCACGCGCGGGGGCCTGGTGAAGAAGACCCGCCTGGGCGACTACGACACCAACCGTCAGGGCGGCGTCATCGCCATCCGCATGCGCGAAGGCGACGAGCTCGTCAGCGCCAAGCTGGTCAACGCCGATGAGGACATCCTGCTCGTCAGCGCCAAGGGAATGTCGGTGCGCTTCCACGCCACCGACGACGCGCTGCGCCCGATGGGTCGCGCGACCGAAGGCGTGCGCGGCATGAAGTTCAAGGACGACGAGGACTGCCTGCTCTCGGCATCCGTCGTGGCCGAGGACTCCTACGTGTTCACCGTCACCGACGGCGGGTATGCGAAGCGCACCAAGGTCGATGAGTACAAGGTGCAGAAGCGCGGTGGAACCGGCATCAAGGTGGCCAAGCTGAGCGATGAGCGCGGCGTTCTCGCAGGGGGTCTGATCGTCTCCGAGGACGACGAGGTCTTGGTGGTTCTGTCCAGCGGCAAGGTGGTACGCTCTGCCGTGGCCGAGGTGCCCGCCAAGGGCCGCGACACCATGGGCGTCGTGTTCGCCCGGATGACGGGCGACGATCGCATCCTGGCCGTGGCACGCAACAGCGAGCGCGGCATCGACGAAGAGGACGAGACGGATGCCGAGGACTCAGAGTCTCCGACATCCGAGTCCTCGACCGCCGACGCCCAGAATCCAGAAGCCCTGAATCCAGAAGCACAGGCCCCTGAAGCCGAGTCCCCCGAAGAGAGCTGATCGATGAGCACCGTCGCAGACAAGCTGGCCAAGAAGTCCACCCGCAAGACCGGTGGCAAACAGGTCCGGCTGCGCCTGGTCTACATCGACTTCTGGTCTGCGGTGAAGCTGTCCTTCCTCGGAGCGGTGGCCCTGGCGATCGTCACGATGGTGTCGTTCTTCCTCATCTTCATGGTGCTGCAGGCCACCGGCGTGCTCACTCAGGCGAGCGAGATCCTGGACTCCGTCAGCGACGGCGCCGTCGACCTCGAAGGTCTGATCGGACTGCCGCAGGTGATGGCGTTCGGTGCGGTCGTGTCGATCCTGAACCTGATCGTCTTCACGGTGCTGGGTGCCGTCGTCGCGGGCATCTACAACCTGGCGGTGAAGGTGACCGGGGGACTGCTCGTCGGTTTCATGTCCAACTAACCTCTCTCCGGCCGGTGGGTCGGACTCCGAAGTCCCTCTTTCGAGAGCAGAGCGGGTGACCCCTCCCACTGCGTGGGGCCCTCCCCGATGCTCTCGAAAGAGGGACTTCTCCGTCCTCAGCTGCATGAAGAAAGCTCGAGCTTCGCCGAGCAAGCAGGTGGGTGGGGATAGAGAGGGAGAGCGGCCGCCCTGGCACTACACGAGGCCGGTGGTGCCGAGGAGGGTGCCGATCAGCCAGGTCGCCAGGAGGGCGAGCGCGCCGCCGATGACCAGACGAGTCGAGGAGCGCAGTGCGGAGGAGCCACCGACCCTGGCGGCGATCGTGCCGGTGGCCGCGAGCGCGATCAGCACCGCGACGAAGGTGACGGGCACGCGCCACGCGGGCGGCGGCAGCAGGATGGCCAGCAGCGGCAGCAGCGCGCCGAGCGTGAATGAGATCGCCGACGAGATCGCGGCGTGCCAGGGATTGACCAGATCGTTCTGATCGATGCCGAGCTCCACCTCCAGGTGGGCGGCGAGGGCGTCGTGCTCGGTGAGCTCGATCGCCACCCGGTGCGCGGTCTGCTCGCTGAGCCCGCGATCACGGTACAGCTGCGTCAGCTCGGCCAGCTCCTCCTCCGGCATCGTGCGCAGCTCTTCGCGCTCCTTGTGGATCAGCGCCCGCTCGGTGTCACGCTGACTGCTGACCGACACGTACTCGCCGAGCGCCATCGAGATCGCACCGCCGACCAGGCCCGCGAGCCCGGCGATGAGCAGCGCGGCGTCGTCTGTGGTGGCGCCTGCGACGCCGACGACGAGCGATGCCACCGAGACGATGCCATCATTGGCGCCGAGCACACCTGCGCGCAGCCAGTTGAGCTTCTGCCCGATACCCGCACCGTGCGGTTCAGCGGGATGAGCGGCGGCGGAATCGGTCATGGTGCCCAGTGAACCACCTCTCGCACCTGCATCGGGCGAGCAGCAGTAGGGAAAACCCGAACCGGGTTCTCCGGATGCCCCCGTGTCGCTATCCCGCAGTGCGCCGTAGCTTTGTTGACATGACCACGAATCCGACTCCCTCGCAGCCGGGACCGCCCCCAGCACCGCAGGCGGCCGTCCCTCCGGCCCCGCCGGCTGCGCCCCTGACTCCGCGCCCGACCGCGCCCGACGACACGGCGAAGCGTCCGCTGCGCCTGCTGCTCACTGTCCTCGAACTCGCCGCGCTCGGCACTCTGGGTGCGGGTGTGAACGTGGGTGCGGGTGTGAACGGCATCCTCGCCGCGATGTTCGGTGTCGGAATCGGGATGCTGTTCGCCTTCGGCATCGGTCTCTTCGTGCTGCTCGGGCTCGTCTACGCGCTCTTCGGGGTCGCCTGGTTCGAGGTCCGCCGCGTCAGCGAGCTGTACGGCGAGGAGCTGCCCGACCTGCAGTGGCGCACTCGCACCCATCCCGGCTTCGGCGGCTGGCTCCGCAACGTCGGCAAGCAGGCGATCAGCGGCTCGATGTGGCGGGCGATCCTCAACTTCGTGCTCGGATGCATCGCCGGAGTCCTCGTGCTCCGTCTGTTCTGGGGCGCGATCTGGTCGGGCTTCTTCGCATTCGCACCGCTCCACTCCGATGGCAGCGTCGCCGGCCCCTTCGGCAACGACATCGCCGTCGGGTGGGCGCCGCTGGTCGGCATCCTCGGCCTGCTCGCCTGCATCGCCGGGATCGTCGGCCTCGCCATGCTGCACCGCCTGCTCAGCCGCACGCTCGTGGTGCCGAACCGCGAGGCCGAACTGACCGCGAAGGTTCAGACCACCTCCGCCCAGCGAGCCGGCGCGGTCCGCGCGGCCGAACTGGAGCGCACCCGCATCGAGCGCGATCTGCATGACGGCGTGCAGCCCCGACTGGTGTCGGTCGGCATGACCCTCGGACTCGCGCAGCAGAAGATCGACGCGGATCCGGCCGCGGCCAAGACGCTGATCGACGAGGCGCACACCTCGACCAAGGCCGCCATCACCGAGCTGCGTCAGCTCGCACGCGGCATTCACACCTCCGTCCTGGACGACCGCGGACTCGATGCCGCACTCTCGGCCCTCGCCGGACGCTCGCACATCCCCGTGCAGCTGGACGTGCGCATCGAGCCGGGCTTGACCGGAAACGGCGCCGGATGCCGGGATGCCGAGGCGGCCGTCTACTTCGCCATCGCGGAGTCGCTGACCAACGCCGCCAAGCACTCCCGGGCCAGCGAATGCCGCGTCGTCGTGCGCAGCCGTGACGGCGGCCTGTGGGCACGCGTCGAGGACAACGGCATGGGCGGCGCACAGGTGCAGCCCGGCGGAGGTCTCGACGGCATCACCAACCGGGTGCTGGCCGCAGGAGGAACATTCCGTCTCGACAGCCCGACCGGCGGACCGACCAGCCTGGAGGTGACGGTGCCATGCGCATCCTGATCTGTGAGGACTCAGTCCTTCTCCGCGAGGGGTTGGTCCGCCTGCTCGAGGACGCCGGCCACCAGGTGGTCGCCGCGCTCCCCGACACCCACGGGCTGCTGGACGCCGTCACCGAGAAGGACCCCGAGCTCTGCATCCTCGACGTGCGCCTCCCGCCGACGTTCACTGACGAGGGCATCCGCGCGGCGCTGGAGATCCGCACAGCGCACCCGTCAGTGCCGCTGCTGGTGCTCTCCCAGTACGTCGAGGAGCGCTATGCCAGCGAGCTGATCGCGGCGCACATCGGCCCCGGCCAGGGCGGAGCGCTCGGCTACCTGCTGAAGGACCGGGTGGCCGACGTATCCGAGTTCCTGGAGTCGGTGCAGCGCATCGCCGACGGCAGCACGGTGCTCGACCCCGAGGTCGTCGCCCAGCTGCTCACCCGACGCAACCGCGACGAGCGGATGCTGCGGCTGACCGAGCGCGAGCGCACGGTGCTCGCGCTGATCGCCGAGGGCAAGTCCAACGCGTCGATCGCGGGGATGCTGTTCCTCAGCGAGGCCAGCGTCGAGAAGCACATCACCGCGATCTTCCAGAAGCTGGGGCTGGACCCCGAAGACGGCAACCGGCGGGTGCTCGCAGCCCTCGCCCATATCGAGAACAACGGCACCGCGGATGCGGGCCGAGACGATCAGGGAGGGCTGCGATGAGCGGCACGACGAAGAAGAGCATCGGCGCACTGACGGTGATGATGGGAGTGTTCGGCGGCGTGGTGCTGCTGGGCACGGGAGCGACGGCGGCTGTCGCCGGCATCCACCGGATCGGTCCGGACTCGGGCTCGCTGCAGTCGGAGGTCCGGGGCGTGGAGTCCCTCGATCTCGAGGTGAGCGGCGCCGAGGTGACCGTCGAGTTCCGCGGCGACGCCTCGGAGGCAGAGCTTCAGATCGACGGCGGCTCGTCCGATGGGTGGTCGCTGAAGCGCGACGGCGACGAGCTGAAGGTGCGCGGCCCGCACGACGGCTTCGGCTGGTTCCGGCCGGGTTGGCTGCGCGGTGATCAGCGCGTCACGCTGGTGCTCCCCGACCGACTGAGCGGTATCGATGCCGAGTTCACGCTGCAGGCAGGGGCCCTCTCGGTCGACGGGACCTTCGGGGAACTGGACGTGGATGTGAACGCGGGCTCCCTGAGCCTGGACGCGAGCGCGCGCGAGTTCGACGCCGAGCTGAATGCCGGCCGGGCCGACATCGACCTGCGCGACGTGCAGACGGCCGAGTTCACGGTCAACGCCGGGCGCATCGTGGCCTCGCTCGACACGGCCCCGTCATCGATCGCGATCGACGTGTCGGCGGGTGCGCTGGATCTCACGCTGCCGGACGAGCAGTACGACGTCCGCCAGCACGTGAGCGCCGGATCGCTGGACAGCCGGCTGCAGCAGAGCTCGAACAGCTCGAACCGGATCACCGCAACGGTTTCCGCCGGCTCGGTACGCCTGCATCCGGCAGGGGACTGACCCTCCAGGTCTCCTCGAGCCCGGCCGTTCACCGGCCGGGCTCGATTCGCTTTTGACCCTGGCGATCCGGTAAAGTCTTGGAGGTTGACGGGGCTATAGCTCAGGTGGTTAGAGCGCTTCACTGATAATGAAGAGGTCCCAGGTTCAAGTCCTGGTAGCCCCACCGTTTCCTCCAAATGAATACCCGTTCGGGGCCTTAGCTCAGTTGGTAGAGCGCCTGCTTTGCAAGCAGGATGTCAGGAGTTCGAATCTCCTAGGCTCCACACTGTGTTGAGACAGTGAAGAAGACCCCGCCTCGGCGGGGTCTTCTTGTTTTTCCGTCTCGTGTCAAGATATTTCGGTGACGGTGGTCCGGCCGCGTCGATGATCCCCGCTGCAACAGCGCGAGTGGCCAGATGCTGTCTGCTCGGCACCAGCATGGCCGCAACCTCGACCACCGTGAGAGCCATGCGCCGCTTCTGGGTGAAGGTGAGATCCCGCGCTACGCGCTGCAGCAGCATCGCTCGGTCCCGCTTTGGCCCGGGTCCGGATTGGACTCAGTGCCTAAGGAGTGTTCTTTGAGTGGTTTTCGTAGACTTATTGGGTGACCCAACGTAGGCTGGAATCCAGGAGAGCAAACGAGGTGAGGCCATCATGGTCACGCAGACCCCCATCAACACGACTGCCTATCAGCGAACGATCCGCCTGGACGTTCGCGAGATCACCCGCCGCCTGAATGCAGCACTCGGGGGGACGCTCGTTTCTGCGCTGGCCGGCTCGAAGGACACCAAGGCTTCGCACAAATGGGCGAAGGAGGGCGGTCCCCAGCCTCGCCCCGAGGCAGTGAAGCGCCTGACGTTCGCGTACGAGCAGTGGCAGAAGGTCACCGACGTCGAGGGCGAGCACGTCGCACGTGTCTGGTTCATCAGTGCTAATCCGTGGCTCGAATACGACACTCCTGTCAATTCGATCCGCGAGGGTCGCTTCCGCGAGGTCAACCACGCCGCTCAGGCTCTGATCGACGATTCGTTCAGCGGCTGATGACGGCCACGCACCGGATCTGCTCCAAGACCGGGCTTGCACTCACGTGCGGCCCGGTCTTTGCGCACCGGATCGCTCGCGAGTCCTACGGTCCGCTCAACCCACCTGTCCGCCAGCCGCACTCTGATCCGAGCGTCGAACTCCGCGATCACGTCGGGAGCTGGGGTCGCTACGACACAGTCGGCCGCACCGTATACGCGGCTGACGAGCCCGTCGTCGCCTTCATGGAGATGCTCGCCCCATACCAGACCACAGTCAGGGACGAGCGGCGCGCTGCAGCCTCTGGCCGACCATCTGGGCATTCCACTCGAGAACCTCTGCGACATCGTCGCCGACTGGGATGAAGCCGGGAACATGAAGGCCAGCTGGCTACCGCGCCAGTTCCGCGAGGGACGTGGCTTGTACACGCTGCAGTTCCCCCAGGGCTGGTGGATCGACATCACCGCCGTGGAGACGATCGCTGCATTGCACGATCTGTTCGGGAGTGCCTGGCCGACCGCCAGCGGCGAAACGGACGAGCCCCTCACGCTGTCTCATCTCACCGGCGACGATCGAGTCCGCACAACGGCGATCGCGAGCAGGCTGCGCAACAGCGTGGAACTCGACGACGGCACTCTGTCGCTGGGCATAGCGTTCACCTCCAAGCACGGCCATCCCTCCGGTGGCACCGGGCGCTGCTGGGCGTTCTGGATGCGGGACCTGGACAACGGGCTCCCCGAACCGACGGTCGTGAAATCCAGCTCGGGCATCAGTGACACCAGCCCGTCCTTCAACGAAGCGCTGAAGCTCTGCAAGATCAGATCGCGCTAGACGGAACACATTGTGGCTGCGCGGATGGCGCGATCCAGGACACTCCGTCCGTGAGTCAGAGCGTGGTCGCGCTACGACGCGGCAAGCAGGATGTCAGGAGTTCTACTTCACTGTCCGGAGTCCCGGACACCGCGCGCGGAACGACGCGGAGCGCGTCACTTTCCTCCTGACCCCAGTTCGAGTCCGCTCTGGAAGGCGAGGGCGATGCGCCGATGGAACTCGGCCGTGACGCCGGCATTGCGGAAGACCGCATCGAACCCGTGGAAGACACCGGGTACCTCGAGGACTTCGGTGGTGACGCCGGCCTCGAGCAGGCGTCGAGCGTAGGCGAGGTCCTCGCCGTGGAACAGATCGAGGGTTCCGACTCCGATCCAGGCAGGCGGCAGGCCGCTGAGGTCCTCACGTCGGGCGGGCACCGAGTACGGCGCCACGTCCGGACTGCCCGCCGGTGCACCGAGATAGGACTCCCAGCCGAAGCGGTTGCTGGACGGCGGCCAGATGCGCACGTGCCGGGTGTCGATATCGGTGCGCAGCACCGTCCGGTCGTCGAGCATCGGATAGACGAGCAGCTGGAAGACGGGCTCTGCCGCACCGTCGTCGTGCAGACGATGAGTGAGAGCTGCGGCGAGACCTCCTCCTGCGCTTGCTCCCCCGAGCGCGATCCGGGTGTGGTCGATGCCGAACTCTCCGGCGCGGGCGCGGACCTCGTGCCATCCGCTGTGGATGTCATCGAGAGCTGCCGGGGCGGGATGCTCCGGGGCGAGCCGGTACGACGCGGCGATGACCACGATGCCGAGCCTGCTCGCGAGACCGATGAGGAACCGGTCGTCCTGCTGCGGCGTTCCCATCACGAGGCCGCCGCCGTGGATCCAGAAGAACGCCGGCACCGGTCCCTGCGCGCTACGCGGTCGGTACATGCGGTACGGACGTGCACCGCCCGTCGTGCGCACGAGCACCGTGGACACCTCGACGTCGGGTGTCGATCCGAGCGGGCGCGGCGGCTTGCGGAACAGGCGCAGAGTTCGCGGGGAGACACCGCCGCGGGGGAGCCACCGTGCTGCGCGGATGTCGGGATGGAAAGGCTCGGGCCGCGGCATCACGCGCCCGATCTCACGGGTGCGGCGTCGCGGCGGTAGCTGCCGTCGCGGATGTCGGCCAGGATCGAGCCGCCGACCGGCGTCCACGCGAATGTCGTCA
>JBARWR010000232.1:0-3549 GCA_049646915.1 Microbacterium sp. | reverse complement strand
GGGCGCCCAGAAGCGCAGAATGCCGGCGGCGTGCAGCCGGCCGTAGGAGCGCGGGCTGGCGCCCACCAGCACGAAGGTGATGCCGGTCATCAGCACGACGGCGGCGAGCATGGCCCACCAGATGGTGGGCAGCAGCGAGTCGAGCGCGACGGTGACGAGCACCGCGGCGGTGGTCTCCGAGAGCACGCGCATGAATGCGACCGCGTTGACGTGCGGATCGGCATCGGCCGCGATCCGCCGCAGCGCCGGCGCCCCGCGACCCGTCTCCGCGAGCTCCTCCAGGTCGGAGGTCGAGCTGACCGAGAACGCCGCATCGACGGCAGCCATCACGCCGCCGAAGGCGACCATGAGCACCGCGACGGCGAGGAGGACGACCGGGGTCATCGGTGCCGTTCGGAGCGAGCGAAGCCCTCGATCAGAGTCTTCTGCAGCCCGAACATCTCGCGCTCGTCATCGGGCTCGGCGTGGTCGAAGCCCAGCAGGTGCAGCAGGCCGTGCGTGGTGAGCAGGATCAGCTCGTCCATCAGCGTGTGACCGGCGGCCTGCGCCTGCGACTCGGCGACCTGCGGGCACAGCACGATGTCGCCGAGCAGACCGGGCGGTGTGGGACGATCCGGGCTGCCCGGACGCAGCTCGTCCATGGGAAAGCTCAGCACGTCGGTCGGGCCCGGCTCGTCCATCCACTGCACGTGCAGCGACTCCATCGCACCCTCGTCCACCAGCACGATCGCCACCTCGGCGTCGGGGCTGACGTGGAGCTGGGCGAGGTTGAAGTCGGTGAGTCGCTGCAGAACGGTCTCGTCGATCTCGATCGCCGACTCGTTGTTGATCTCGATCATTCCAGGCCCCGTCTCGGCTTGCGGTCTCTCAGGTTCGGGCGTGCGCCCGTGCGCCGCTCGGCGCGAGCGGCGAACTCGCGCGCCTGCTCGCGCTCCGCACGCGACGCGGTGCGCCGCTCGTCGTACTCGGTGTAGGCGTCGACGATGCGACCCACCAGCGAATGGCGCACGACGTCATCGCTGGTCAGTCGCGAGAAGTGGATGTCGTCGATGTCGCTCAGCACGCGCGTCACGAGCCGCAGTCCCGATGCGGCTGTGGGCAGGTCGACCTGCGTGATGTCGCCGGTGACCACCATCCTGGTGCCGAAGCCGAGCCGCGTGAGGAACATCTTCATCTGCTCGGGGGTGGTGTTCTGAGCTTCGTCGAGCACGACGAACGAGTCGTTCAGCGTGCGACCGCGCATATAGGCCAGCGGTGCGACCTCGATGGTTCCCGCCGCCATCAGGCGCGGGACGATCTCGGGGTCCATCATCTCGTTCAGCGCGTCGTACAACGGGCGCAGGTACGGGTCGATCTTGTCCGTGAGCGATCCGGGCAGGAAGCCCAGCCGCTCCCCCGCCTCCACGGCGGGACGGGTGAGGATGATGCGCTGCACCTCTTTGCGCTGCAGCGCCTGCACGGCCTTGGCCATGGCCAGGTATGTCTTGCCTGTTCCCGCGGGGCCGATGCCGAACACGACCGTGTTCTGCTCGATCGCGTCGACGTACTCCTTCTGTCCCATGGTCTTGGGTCTGATCACCCGGCCGCGGGTGGACAGGATGGCCTCGCCGAGCACCTCGCTCGGACGCGGACCTTCCTCACGGCGCAGGATGCGGGCGGAATGCTCCACATCACTGGGCGCCAGATCGTGTCCGGCTCTCGTCATCTCCAGCAACTCCTCGACAAGCTTCTTGGCATCCGCGACGTCCGCTGCCGAGCCGCCGAGGTTGATCTCATTGCCGCGGACCAGGACCTGCACCCGTGGATGCTGCTTCTCGAGCATGCGCAGCAGCCGGTCCTGCGGACCGAGCAGCTGCACCATGGCCACGCCGTCGGCGTAGATGCGCTCGGTCCGCTCGGGCACTGCGGGGAACTGTGCTGCGGTGGTGTCGTCAGAAGCCAACGAGCTTGCCCTCCTCGATGTTCCCGAGCACGTGCGCGTGCACGTGGAAGACGGATTGTGCGGCGCTGGCGCCCTTGTTGAAGATCAGGCGGTACTCGCCGTTGGCGTGCTCGGTGGCGAGCTGCTGTGCGACGGCCACCATCTCGGCCATCAGGGCGGGATCGCCGGCTGCCAGCTCGGTGACGTCACGGTACTGCTCGGTCTTGGGGATGACGAGCAGGTGCACGGGCGCCTGCGGGTTGATGTCGCGGATGGCGAAGACCCGATCGGTCTGCGCGACGAGCTCGCCGGGGATCTCCCCGTTCAGGATGCGGGTGAAGATGGAGGGCTCTGTCATGGATTCAGTCTACTGAGCGCGGATCCGATGCGCCCTGTTCACCAGCGGCCGAGGATGCCGGAGAGCACCGCGATCGCCGCCGGCCCCGCCGTCGAAGTGCGCAGCACCGTGTCGCCGAGCTTGACGCGCTCGGCACCCGCTGCTTCCAAGCGCTCCAGCTCCTCCGGCGCGATGCCGCCCTCGGGCCCCACGACCAGCACGATGTCACGCCCGTCGGATTCGACGGCGGACAGCCGCGTCAGCGTCCACGGGTCGAGCACGAGGATCCTGGCATCCGGCGCACGCTTCACCAGCTGTGCGGTCGTCTCCACTGCGGCGACCTCGGGAATCCACGCCCGGTGCGCCTGCTTCGCGGCCTCGCGGACGATGCTCGCCCACCGCTCCCTGCCCTTGGCGGCCTTCGGCCCCTCCCAGCGCGACACGCTGCGCGCGGCCTGCCACGGGATCACCTCATCGACGCCGAGCTCGCATGCGGCCTGCACGGCGAGCTCGTCGCGATCGCCCTTCGCGAGGGCCTGGGCGAGCAGCAGCCTCGTCGCGGGGACGTCCGTCGTGCTGCGTGAGCCGACCCGCACGGTCACGATCGACGGCGACACGTCAGCGACCGCGCCCTCCAACCAGGTGCCCTTGCCGTCGCCGAGGGTGATGGTCTCCCCCACCCGCACGCGACGAACGACCGAGGCGTGCTTGGCCTCGGTGCCGGTCAGCGAGATGAGCTCGCCGATCTCCGCGTGCGCGCAGTCGGGGACGATGAAGTGCAGGGCCATGTCGGCTCCGATCGGGTCCGGGCAGTGTGGCTGAGCTCAGTGGCTGCGGAAGCGGTCGCGCAGCTTCGAGAACAGA
The DNA here is from genome assembly GCA_049646915.1 of Microbacterium sp. Taxonomy (GTDB): domain Bacteria; phylum Actinomycetota; class Actinomycetes; order Actinomycetales; family Microbacteriaceae; genus Microbacterium. The sequence goes on along the minus strand of JBARWR010000232.1, from coordinate 427 downwards.
CCCTGCTGGAATTGGGCGAGCTTCGGTTCGGGGGCCTTGGTCTTCTTGGCGAAGTCCTCGATCAGCTTGCGCTGAGCGGAGTCCAGGCGGGTCGGCGTCAGCACCTGCACGCCTACGCGCAGATCGCCGCGTTGACTGCCGCGCAACGGCGTTATGCCGCGCCCGCTGATCGTCAGAACGTCCCCGGACTGCACCCCCGTGCGAATTTCGAGGTCGACCGTGCCGTCCAGGCCCTCGATGGTGGTCGTGGTGCCGAGGATGGCATCCGTCATCGACACCTCGAGCGTCGCGAGCAGGTCGTCGCCTTCGCGGCTGAACACCGGATGCGGTGCCACGGTGACCTCGATGTACAGGTCGCCGTTCGGGCCGCCGGCGCGGCCGACGGCACCGGAGCCGGGCAGCTGCAGCCGCAGGCCCGTCTCCACAC
>JBARWR010000231.1:0-7712 GCA_049646915.1 Microbacterium sp. | reverse complement strand
CCGAGACCCCGTGCTGCGAGGGACCGCACCACGGGGTCTCGGCGGGAAGTCGGGGTCTCGGCGACTCGGAGGACGAAGCCCCGAGTCAGGCCTTTTCGCAGACCCAGCCTTCGGGATAGGCGCCGTCGACCAGGAAGTCCGCCAGCGCGGCGCGCACGTCGTCGGCCAGATCCGCATCCGCGCGCGGGTAGATGATCGGCTCCTCCTTCTTGTTGTGCTCATCCAACAGCACCAGAAGGTCGCGGCATTTGGCATCCGCGTCTTCTCCCGCGGCCACCGCGCCATCCACCTCATCCATGGCACGCCAGAGTTCCCCGTGCTCGCGCAGCATGACGAAGATCGGCATCATCATCGTCGCCTTGAGCGGAGGGAAGAGGAACACCTCCTCCAGGTAGATGTGCCGGCGCAGGGCGGCCATCGCGTCGCGCAGCGCCTGCGTGTCGCCGTCGTTGCCGAGGAACGTCTCGATGCCGTCGTCGATCGCGCGGTGCTCCGCGGTCAGCGCATCTGCCAGCGCCGTGCCTGCGGCCATCAGGCCTCCAGCTGGGCGTCTACCGTGATGGTCGCGCCGGCGAACAGCCGCGAGACGGGGCAGAGGCCTGCGGCTTCGTCGGCGATCGAGGCGAACGTCGCCGCATCCACGCCCGTGACGGTCGCCCGCACGGTGATGGCCGACGTCGTGATCGTCGGCACGCCGTCAACCTCGTCGAGGGTGACCTCACTGGTGACGACGAGCTTCTGCGGCGGCGTCTTGTGCTGACCGAGGGTGAGGGCGAGCGCCATCGAGAAGCAGGAGGAGTGCGCGGCGGCGAGCAGCTCCTCGGGGCTGGACTTGCCCTCGGGTGCCTCGGTGCGCGAACCCCAGGTGACCTGCTGGCCGTCCAGTGCGCCGCTGCTGGTGTCGCCGAAGGTTCCGGTTCCGGTGGCCAGGGCGCCGTCCCAGGTGGTCGTGGCTGTGCGTGCTGCGATGCTCATGTCGCTCCGATCTCGAGTGATTCTCCACGGGCGTGGTATTTATCCACAATAAACCCTGGGGATAATGCTCGACAACGAAGAACGCGACGGCGGGATGCCGGAACCACTCAGCCGAGGGTCGTCCCAGACATCCCGCCGCCGCGGGTATGCGCGCGCTCAGCGCGTGGCGTTGAGCCGGTAGCGCAGCGCATCGAGCTCGCTACGCAGAGCCGCCGGCAGCCTGCTGCCGAAGATCTCGTAGAACTTCTCAGTCGCATCCGCTTCAGCGAGCCAGGCGTCCACATCCACGTCGAAGAGCTCGTCCAGGTCGGCATCCGTGATCTCGAGTCCATCGAGGTTGAGGTCCTCGCGACGCGGCAGGCGTCCGATCGGGCTGTCGACCGCGCCGACCTCGCCCGAGATGCGGCGGATGACCCAATCGATGACGCGAGAGTTGTCACCGAAGCCCGGCCACAGGAAGCGGCCGTCCTCCCCGCGACGGAACCAGTTCACCTGGAAGATGCGCGGTGCACGATCGAATCGCAGCGTGCGACCGACCTTCAGCCAGTGGCCGAAGTAGTCGCCCATGTTGTAGCCGCAGAACGGCAGCATCGCGAAGGGATCGCGGCGCAGTTCGCCGACGGTGCCCTCCGCGGCGGCGGTGCGCTCGGACGAGATGGTGGAACCGAGGAAGACGCCGTGCGTCCAATCGGTGGCCTCCACGACCAGCGGCACATTGCTGGCGCGACGCCCGCCGAAGAGGATGACGTCCAGCGGCACACCCTCGGGGTCCTCCCAGTCGTCGGAGATCTGCGGGCACTGGGCGGCCGACACCGTGAAGCGAGAATTGGGGTGCGCTGCAGGACGACCCGACTGCGGGGTCCACGGGTTGCCCTCCCAGTCGATCAGGTTCGCCGGCGGCGTGTCGGTCAGACCCTCCCACCACACATCGCCGTCCGGGCGCAGGGCGACGTTCGTGAAGATCGTGTTGCCCCACAGCGTCTCGACCGCGGTGACGTTGGTGGACTCGCCGGTGCCCGGTGCGACGCCGAAGAAGCCGGCCTCGGGGTTCATCGCGTACATCCGACCGTCCTCGCCGGGGCGGATCCAGACGATGTCGTCGCCGAGGGTCTCCACCTTCCAGCCGGGGATCGTCGGGCGCAGCATGGCGAGATTGGTCTTTCCGCAGGCCGACGGGAACGCGGCTGCGACGTGGTGCGCCTTGCCATTCGGGTCGGTGACCCGGATGAGCAGCATGTGCTCGGCGAGCCATCCCTCGTCGCGGGCGATCACCGAGGCGATGCGCAGTGCGAAGCACTTCTTGGCCAGAATCGCGTTGCCGCCGTAGCCGGAGCCGTAGGAGTACACCTCGAGAGTCTCCGGGAAGTGCACGATGTACTTCTCGTCGTTGCACGGCCATGCGACATCCGCCTGACCGGGCTCCAGCGGAGCGCCGACCGAGTGCACGGTCTTGACCCACGGGGCTCCTTCAGCGATCCGTCGGGTCACCGCGTCGCCGACACGGGTCATGATGCTGATGGATGCCACCGCGTAGGCGCTATCGGTGACCTGGACGCCGATGTGCGAGAGCTTGCCTCCGACAGGACCCATGGAAAACGGGATGACGTACATGGTGCGTCCGCGCATGGAGCCGGCGAAGACCCGATCCATCGTCTCGTGCATTTCGACGGGGTCGGCCCAGTTGTTGGTGGGGCCGGCATCCTCCTCGCGCTCGGAGGCGATGAAGGTGCGCGCCTCGGTGCGGGCGACGTCACTCGGGTGCGATCGGGCGAGGTACGAGCCCGGACGCCACTCAGGGTTGAGCTTGATGATCTTGCCTTCGTCGACGAGCTCGCGCATGATCATGTCGTTCTCCGCGCGGGATCCGTCGATCCAGTGGATGCGATCGGGCTGCGTGAGCGCGGCGATGCCGTCGACCCACTCGCGCAACTCGGCCATGGCCGGAGTGTCGTACGCCGGCACCGCGCCGTAGCTGCGCACCGGCGCGACGGAGGGGATGCGGGGGGCGTACGTCTCGACCATGGCCATGTCTGCTCCTTTGAAGGGACTGCGTTACATCCATCTTCCGTCACCTTTTCGAGCACTTTCGGTCATATCGAGAGGAAAGAAGCCTTGTTCTTTCGGGTATGCTCAAGGAATGGCGACCAGTGGACTCGAACTCAGCACCCTCGGACACCGCATCCGACACCACCGCACCACCAAGGGCTTCACACTCGACGAACTGGGAGCCCAGGTCGGGATCGCCGGCTCGCAGCTGAGCCTGATCGAGAACGGCAAGCGCGAGCCGAAGCTGTCCCTGCTGCAGGCGATCGCCCTCGCGTGCGGCACCGATGTGGCTGATCTCATCTCCGGCGAGCCGCCGAACAAGCGGGCGGCGCTGGAGATCGAGCTCGACCGCGCGCAGGCGAGCCCGGTGTTCCGCCAGCTCGGCATCGCACCGGTTCGCGTCTCGAAGAGCATGAACGATGAGACCATCGAGGCCGTGCTCGGCTTGCACCGCGAACTGCACCGCCGCGAGCGCGAGGCGATCGCGACGCCCGAGGAAGCACGTCGTGCCAACACCGAGCTGCGCCTGACCATGCGCGCGAAGTCCAACTACCTGCCCGAGATCGAGGCGCTCGCAGAGAAGCATCTCAAGTCGGCCGGCCACGTGTCCGGAGCGCTCACGCACCGCACCGTGAGCATCATGGCCGACAAGCTCGGCTTCGAGCTGATCTACGTCGACGATCTCCCGCACTCGACCCGATCGGTCACCGACCTGGACAATGGCCGCATCTACCTGCCGCCGGCATCCATTCCGGGCGGGCACGGCCTGCGCTCGATGGCGCTGCAGGCGATGGCGCACCGGCTGCTGGGCCACACCCGGCCCACCGACTACGCCGACTTCCTGCAGCAGCGCCTGGAGATCAACTACTTCGCCGCGTGCTGTCTGATCCCGGAGACCGCCGGCGTCGCCTTTCTGCAGCAGGCGAAGAAGGACCGCAACCTGGCTGTCGAGGACTTCCGCGACGCGTTCGGCGTCACCCACGAAGCCGCCGCGATGCGCATGACCAACCTGATGACGCACCACCTCGACATGCGCCTGCACTTCCTGCGCGTGGACGAGAACGGCGCCATCACGCGTGTGTACGAGAACGATGACCTGCCAGTGCCGATGGACGTCACCGGATCGGTCGAGGGCCAGCCGGCGTGCCGGAAGTTCTCGGCACGCGCCGCGTTCGAGCAGCGCAATCGCACCACCGAGCACTACCAGTACACCGACACCCCGTCGGGCACGTTCTGGTGCGCGACGCAGACCGGCTCCGCGAGCGACGGCGGCTTCTCCATCACCGTCGGCGTCCCCTTCGACGACGCGCGGTGGTGGCGCGGACGCGAGACCTCGCACCGCACCCAGTCGACCTGTCCCGACGAGGCGTGCTGCCGTCGAGCCCCCTCGCAGGTGTCGCAGCGCTGGGAGGGCCGCGCCTGGCCGAGCGCCCGCGTGCACACGCACATGTTCTCGCCGCTCCCCCGGGGTGCTTTCCCCGGCGTCGACGACAGCGAGGTCTACGCGTTCTTGGACCGGCACGCCGCCGAATAGAACCGACATCTGCGGCAGTCTGTCCTGGCCCGTTCACCCAGGACAGGAGCTTCGGCGGACACAGGACGAATATCGCAGGATTGTCCTGTTCTCAGCCATTTTCCTGTGCCGGGTGAAAGGCCACGAGAGGCGGATGCCGTGGGTCAGCGCGGGCGCACCGTGAGCGTCTGCGATGACGTGCCGAGCGGGCCCGCCGCGTCACTGACCACCGATGCGGTGAGGCCGGTGCCGTCCGGCCCGAACGACACCGAGGTGTCGAGGCCGAACCACTCGCCGGCGGGCTCGCGGAAGATGCTCGCGGTCAGATCGACGTTCGGGTAGAACGCCTTCTCGGGCGGGATGCGCGTGGCGATGCCGTTCGCGAAGTCCAGCATGCCCAGCATCCGTGCCCGCGACGAGATCTCCTCGCCGTCCAGCAGCGGATGCCGCGGACGGATCCAGCAGCGCGCGCGGCCTGTGCCTGCCGCTTCGCGGTGCGCGTCGATCGAGCGGATGGCGCCACCCGCCCAGGTGTCGGCGGCTGACCACGGCACGAACGTCTCGATCACCGGCATGTGGGGCAGCGGGCTGCCCTGCATCATCGAGGTGTCATTCTGCTGCAGCATCCACGCCCGCAGCAGGACGGCGGGCCGCCCGCCGTGGCTCAGCGTCGCCTCGACGAGCTCGATGGTGCGCCCGGCGCGAAGGACGCTGGTGGCGACGTCGAAGGGCTCCATCGGGATGACGCCGAGGATGTCGTAGCTGGCCCGCGCGACCACCAGCGGCGCCTCGGGGCGGCGCGCGGCATGGTCGGTCTCGACCAGGTGCGCGAGCAGGCCCAGCACCGGAGCGATGTGCTGCTCATCGGGGTTCCACGCCCCGCCGACGTGCTCGGTGGGCTCGAACGCGGTCTCGGACTGGCGCAGGAAGTAGGTCGACACGCTTCTCATTGTGTCAAGCCGTGAGACATGCGCCCACTGTGGCGGACTCCGCTGTCGATGAAGTGCGCGAAGCGCGCGAGGGCGGATGCCACGGCATCCGGATCGTGCGCATCGCCGAACAGCTTCGGCAGCGTGTGTCGGGTGGCATCGGCATGCGCCCAGGTGCCGACGATGCGTCCGCGGTCGACCAGGATCGGCCGCACCATGCCGTTCTTCCCGGGTCCGACAGCGGCCAAGCGCTCGGGAGGGCATACCGCCGTGCGATCGGCGTACGAGATGTAGTACTCATCGAAGGCGGGCAGCGCGAAGACGTCTGCGGCCTTCGGTGAGCGTCGCGGTGCGTCGAGTGCGGCGAACAGCCCGTCCTCGATCTCGGCCACGCGATCGCGCGCACGCTCGACGGCATCGCGCGCGGATGTCAGGGTGAGCCCTGACCACCACGCGAAATCGGCGGCCCCGGCAGGGCCGTGCCCGTCGATGTAGCGCACGAACAGCTCGCCGAGCGGGTCGGCGGGTGTATCGGATTCCCGCACCCAGTCCTCGGTGAGCATGAACTTCTGGTCGCGGCCGACACCGCCATCGTTCGGTTCGATCGGCCCCTGGCAGATCTCACCGGCGATCGTGAGGGCGAACAGCAGATGGATGCCGCGCTGGCCCCGCGGGTCGATCCCTGCACCCTCGAGGATGGCGAATGCCTCGGCCCTGGTGCAGCCGCCGTCGCGCAGCGCGGGGCGCAGCGCACGTGACGCCGTCGACAGCATCCGTTCATCCACCCCGAGGTCGCGATGTCGACCGGCGGCCTGCTGCCGCTGACGAGCAGCCGTCACCGAGAGAACCCAGGCGAGATCGCGCGCGGGGATGATGTGCAGCGTGCCGCGCATGGTCCAGCCCCGCACCAGGTCGCCGCGCCCGAAGGCGGCATCCACTGATGTGAGCGTCGGCGTCCCTTTGGTGCGCGCGCCGAGCGCCCAGCGCCCAGCCAGCAGATCCTGACTCTGCACCGCGAGCATGTGGCGCGCAGCATCCGCCACGGTCGCGGCCGGTGCCGTCAGCCGGTGAGAGCGCAGTCGAGCGTCCAGGAGTGCGCGGGGCGTCATGCCCGTATTCTCCCCGCACCCACCGACATCCGCTCAGGCGCGCAGCGTGACCTCGCGGCGCGTCGGCAGCACGACCGGATGCGAGCCTGCCATCACCTCGAGCACGCGCACCACCTGGCACGAGTAGCCGTACTCGTTGTCGTACCAGACGTACAGCACCACGTCCCGATCGTTGGCGATCGTGGCGAGCCCGTCGACGATGCCGGCCCGGTGCGAGCCCACGAAGTCACTGGAGACCACCTCGGGTGATTCGATGTAGTCGATCTGCTGGCGCAGCTTCGAGTGCAGCGACGCGCGGCGCAGGTAATCGTTGAGCTCGTCCTTGGTGGCCGGGTTCTCCAGCGTCAGGTGCAGCACGGCGAGCGACACGTCGGGCGTGGGCACGCGGATCGCCGATCCGGTGAGCTTGCCGGCGAGTTCCGGCAGCGCACGCGCGACGGCCTTCGCTGCTCCCGTCTCGGTGATCACCATGTTCAGCACCGCGGAGCGGCCGCGCCGGTCGCCCCGGTGGAAGTTGTCGATGAGGTTCTGGTCGTTAGTGAACGAGTGCACGGTCTCGACATGACCGCGCGCGATGCCGTACGCCTCGTTCATCGCGGCGAGAACCGGAGTGATCGCGTTGGTGGTGCAGGATGCCGCGGAGACGATGCGGTCCTCGGGTGCGATGGTCGAGTCGTTGATGCCGTGGACGATGTTCTTCAGGTCGCCCTTGCCCGGCGCGGTCAGCAGCACCCGCGCGACACCCGTCGACTCGAGGTGGCGACTCAGGCCCTCCTCATCGCGCCAGCGACCGGTGTTGTCGACGACGATCGCGTCGTGGATGCCGTAGGCGGTGTAGTCGATCGTGCCGGGGTCATCGGAATAGATCACCTGGATGCGGGTGCCGTTGGCGATGATCTGCGAGTTCTCCTCGTCGACGTCGACAGTGCCCTCGAAGCGTCCGTGCACGGAGTCGCGCAGCAGCAGCGATGCCCGCTTGACGAGGTCGTTCTCCGCACCCTTGCGCACGACGATGGCACGCAGACGCAGTCCGCTGCCGCCGCTGCTGTGGCCGATGAGGATGCGTGCCAGCAGCCGGCCGATGCGCCCGAAGCCGTACAGCACGACGTCGACGGGCGCGGCGACCTCGGCGCCCAGCGC
>JBARWR010000230.1:0-5130 GCA_049646915.1 Microbacterium sp. | reverse complement strand
CAGTCGGGCTGCGGCACGCCGAGCTCGGTCAGGCGCGCACGCATGACCAGCTTGTCCTGGGCGAACTGCAGGGCATCGGGTCCGGGGTGCACCTGCACGCCGTCGGCGACGAGTGCACGCAGCACCTCCTGCGGCACGTGCTCATGGTCGAAGGTGACGACGTCGACGTCGCGCACGAACGCCCGCACGGTCTCGAGATCGCGGTAATCGCCGACAGCCGTCGCCGCCAGCCGAGCGGACATGCCGTCCTCCTCGGCGAGGACGCGCAGGTCGATCCCGAGTTCCACCGCCGGCGCGATCATCATCCTCGCCAGCTGTCCCCCGCCGATCACTCCCACACGCACCGTCATCCGCGATTCCTCTCGTCAAGGACCATTCTTCCGCATCCGATGACGTCGAAGTCACCGGTGTCGAGGCTCAGCCTGTGTCGAGCCTCAGCTTCCGGAGAGCGGGCCGGGGTACGAGCCGGACTGCGCGTCGCGATGCGCGAGGATCTGGTTGACCTCGACCTGATCCGCCAGCACCTCGTGCACGAGGTTCACGCTGGGTACGTTGACGAGTCGCAGTGGTGAGTCGACGCCGTTGCTCAGCGTGATGGTTCCCGCACCCCACATGCGCTGGATCAGCCCGCGCCTCACGGCGATCGAGTACCCGCGTGCGTGAGAGAGCTCACGGCGGTTCCGTGCCCCGATACCGTCCTGCACGATCACCCGGCGAGTGGTGATCGTGTACGAGGTCGACAGCCAGATCAGGAACGGCACGATGACGAGCAGGACCACGGCCGCAGCGGCCGCCGCCAGCACCATCCAGCTCTCGAGATCCAGCGGGACGTTGCCGTAGAAGTAGGCGCCGGCGCCGCACACCGCGATCAGCACCAGCGCCGACCAGAACAGACGCCGGGCATGGCCGCGGAACCGCGCCACGACCAGCTCCTCTGCAGGCACGCCGTGCGGCGGCATCATCGGCCGTCCGCCGAGCGTCACGGGCTGGGTCACCCCTCCATTGTGCCTGCGACCGGGGACAACGGGCGATGCCGCGCCGGGCTCGGCGACCGGTTCAGGCGTGTGGGCTTCGGCTCAGGATGCCGTTCGGCACCTCAAGCGAGCCGCACGTGCACCACGTCGCCGGAGAGCACCTCTCGCTCCGCGGATCCGTCGTCGATGACCAGTCGCCCGTCGGGGGCGAGACGCGTGGCCCGTCCGCTCAGCGTGCTGCCGTCCGGCATCGAGACGTTCACGGCCTGACCGAGGGTGATGCACCGCGCCGTCACCTCGCCATGCAGGCCAGAGGCCACAGCATCCCCGGTCCGCGTCAGCCCCGCGATCACGGAGTCGAGCCCGGTGAGATAGTCCGCGAGAAGCCGGTCGGCGTCCACGTCGACACCCAACGCGGCGAATGAGGTCGCGGTGGGCACCGGCAGCTGCTGCGCGGTCATCGCGGTGTTGATGCCCGTGCCGACGATCACGCTCCCGCCCGCCACCTCGGCGAGGATGCCGCAGATCTTGTGTCCGTCGACGAGCACGTCGTTGGGCCACTTCAGGCCGACCTCGTGCTCGGGCAGCTGGGCTGCGACAGCATCCGTCATCGCCACCCCCGCGGCCAGCGGGATCCAGCCCCATACGCCGGCGTCGGCGGGCAGGTCGCGCAGCAGCACCGAGACGGCCAGCGCAGAGCCGGGCGGCGTGCTCCATGTGCGATCGAGACGGCCGCGGCCGGCGGTCTGGGAGTCGGTGAGCAGCACCGACAGGTGCGGCCAGGCGATGGCGTCCTCAGCGCGTTCGCGCAGTTCGGCATTGGTCGACGCGCACTCAGGCAGCACCGCGAGCGACGAGGCGACGAGGGTCGAGCGGGTCAGTTTCATTCAGTCCTCGTCATCCTCATCGTCGTCCTCATCGTCGTCCGACGTGATCTCCGTGGCGTCCAGAGCATGCCACTGGTCCCACTTCTGCATGAGCTGCTCGATCGCGCCGTGGAACTTGGTGGTCGCCGCACCCGGAGTCGTGTCGCCGAAATAGTGCCGCACCCAGGTGTGCAGCCGGGCGACGGCTTCCTCGTCGGCGCTGACCCGGTCGACCTCCGAGACGATGTCGCGCGCACCGACGACGCTCAGCCACTCGCAGTCCGACAGATAACCGGTCGTGTCGATCGACGCGCGCTCGTCGGCGGGCCGGGTGATGAGCAGCGGCTTCCCTGCGGCGAGACGGTCGTAGACCATGGCCGAGATGTCGACGATCGCGACGTCGGCGGCGGCGAGCTGCCAACCGAGCTCCGGGCCGTCGTCGTACACGTGGTGCGCGGCAGGATCGGCGGCGTTCGCTTCGGCGATCGCTGACAGGATACGGCGATGCGCGGCGCCGTACTGCTCGTTCACCACGCCGCTGCGCGGGTGAGGACGGTAGATGACCCGGTGCCGAGGGCTGGCCAGAAGTTCCCGCATGAGCGCCTCGCCGTGCGTGGCGATCGAGCCGTAGTGCGCGGAAGGCCGATCACCCTCCCACGTCGGCGCGTAGAGCACCACCGTGCGATCGTCGGGAGTGTAGGGCAGGATGCCGGAGTAATGGTCTGCCTGAGGTCGGCCGATCTCGATCGCCCGACGGTCGATGTCGTAGTCCCACAGCGTGCGGGTCAGGCGATCGCGAGCGGCCTGACCGGCGATGAAGGCGTAGTCGTAGGCCTTGTACTGATTGGTGGTCATGTACATCTTGTCGGACTCGCCGTGGTTGATGAACACGTGCCAGCGTCGCCCGTAGCGGAACATCTGGAAGTTGCGGGTGTTCTGGTTCACGTACAGCACGATGCGGATGTCCTGCTTGGCGAGGAACCTCTCCAGGTTGCGCACGGTCGGCACGAATGCGACCGGGGGCGCATCCTCCTGGATCAGCTTCTCCGCTCCCGCGGCGCTGCGAGAGAGGACCACCACCGGCCACAGCTTGGCGAGTTCCTCGAGCGGGCGGTACCACTGACGCATCTGGTACATGTTCACCGCGCCGTCGGCGAAGTACACCGCGATCTTGTACTGATTCTCGGGATGCGGTCCCTGCGTCTTCAGTGCGCGGCGCACCCGCTGCACGGCACCGCGGGATGCGAGGGCTTTCCTCAGGAGTCGATACGCCTTCTTCCCGTCCCTGACCACGCCCATCGTTCCAGGATACCGGTCAGGGCCCCGCGTCCTCGCGCCGTCGGCGCTGCTCCCAGAGGTCGGAGAGCATCTGGATCGCGGCTTCGAATCGGGCGGTGGCAGCCCCCGGCGAGGTGTCGCCGAAGTAGTGCGCCGCCCAGTGCTCCAGCCGGGCGACGGCCGCATCGTCCCCGCGCACGCGGTCGACCTCGCCCACGATGTCGGGGGCCGCTTCGACGTCGAGCCATTCGCAATCGGAGAGGTAGCCGGAGCGGTCGATCTCGGCCTCGTCGTCGATCGGTCGGGTGACGATGAGTGGTCGGCCCGTGGCCAGGCGGTCGTAGATCATCGCCGACACGTCGAGGATCGCAACGTCCGCCGCGACCAGCTGCCACCCGATGTCGGGTCCGTCATCGTGCATGTGCTGGGCGGTCGCGTCCGCGGCGTTGGCCTCGGCGAGCATCGCGATGATGCGTCGGCTGGCGGCGCCGTACGCGTCGTCCATCACCCCGGTGCGCGGATGCGGACGATAGATGACCCGGTGCCGGCCTGTGGCGAGCAGTCTCTCCACCAGTGTGACACCGTGGCTGAGCACCGAACCGTAGCTCATCGACGCCCGATCGCCCTCCCAGGTCGGGGCGTACAGCACGACGGTGCGGTCGTCGGGCTCGTAGGGCACGGCGCCCGCGAAATGGTCGGCCTGGGGCCGGCCGATCCGGATCGTGCGACGCTCGACGTCGTAACCCCACAGTGCGCCGGCCAGCCGGTCGTACGCGGCCTGACCCGCGATCAGGGCATAGTCGTACGCCTTGTACTGATTGCTGGTCATGTAGACCTTGTCGGACTCGCCGTGGTTGATGAACACGTGCCAGCGTCGCCCGTGGCGGAACATCTGGAAGTTGCGGGTGTTCTGGTTCACGTACAGCACGATGCGGATGTCCTGCTCGGCCAGCAGCGCCTCGAGCTGTCCGATCTCCGGCACGAAGGCCACCGGTAGGGCACCGTCTTCGAGCAGGGCCTCGGCGCCCCGCGGCGAGCGCGCGATGACGAGCACCGGAAAACGATCGGCGATCGCCTGCAGCGGCCGATACCACTGCCTGATCTGGTACATGTTCACATCGGTGTCGGCGAAGTACACCGCGAGACGGTACCGATGCGCCGGGTGGGGCTCCTGTGTCTTGAGCATCCTGGTCACGCGCTGTCGCGCCGCGCGTGCGGCGAATGCCCGCGTGAGCAGCCGATGCGCCTTCTTCACATCGGTGGTCGCGTCCATCCGGGCCACGGTAGCCCGGCAACCTCCGAACACCCCGAGCACGGCTCGACTCGCCGCATGACATGATCGACGGATGCACGAGAACGAACGGATCGCAGCCGAAGGCGTCTCGTTCGTCATGCCCGTGCTGAACGAGATCGACTACCTCGAGCACGCGGTGCGCTCGGTTCTCGAGCAGGATGTCGACGGACCCACCGAGCTCGTGCTGGCGCTGGGGCCGTCATCCGACGGCACGACGGCTCTCGCCGAGCACCTGGCCGCGGAGGACCCGCGTATTCGCCTGGTCGCGAACCCGCAGGCCGACATCCCGGTCGGTCTGAACGCGGCCATCCGAGCCAGTCGGCATCCGACGGTGATCCGCGTGGACGCGCACTCCGAACTCGCTCCCGGGTACGCCCGGCAGGCCCTGCAGACCCTGCGCCGCACGGGTGCGGCCAACGTCGGCGGTGTCATGCGCGCCGACGGACGCACGCCCTTCCAGCGAGCGGTGGCGCGTCTGTACAACTCCCCCGTGGGGTTGGGCGGCGGCGCCTATCACGGCGGCGCGCGCGAGGGCGAGGCAGAGTCCGCCTACCTCGGGGTCATGCGCCGCGACGTGCTCGACGAGGTCGGGCTGTTCGATGAGACGATCCGCCGTGGCGAGGACTGGGAGCTGAACCTGCGCATCCGCCAGGCCGGGCACCTGGTCTGGTTCGATCCCGAGCTGTCTGTCACCTACTGGCCCCGCGAGAGCTGGTGG
>JBARWR010000229.1:0-5238 GCA_049646915.1 Microbacterium sp. | reverse complement strand
CCACACCTCGTCCGTCCGTCAGCGACCGGCCGGCACGCGCTCCGCGGCCCGGCCGTGGACGGTGATGTCATCCTCGGCCGAGTCGCCGCCGGCTGCCACATCGAGGGCGGCGGGTGGGATGATCTGCCGCAGGGCGCGGACGCGCGTGCGCCCGTGGGTCAGGTACAGCGGAATCCCCACGAACAGCATGCCGCCGAAGAGGTTTCCGATCACCGTGGGGATCTCGTTCCAGATCAGGTAGTCCCAGAGCGTGAAGTCAGCCCCGAGCATCAGGCCCGACGGGAAGAGGAACATGTTCACGACCGAGTGCTCGAAGCCCATGTAGAAGAACAGCGTGATCGGCAGCCACATGGCCAGCACCTTGCCGGTCAGGCTGTCGGATGCCATGGCGAGGACGACACCGGTCGAGACGAGCCAGTTGCACAGCACCCCGCGGATGAACAGAGTGAGCATCCCCGCCAATCCATGATCGGCATAGCCGACGGTGCGGCCGTGTCCGATCTCGCCGATCGCATGCCCGACGGCACTGGGTTCGGTGGAGAACCCGTAGGTGAAGCAGATCGCCATCAGCACGGCCACCAGGACGGCACCCATCAGGTTGCCCAGGAACACCAGTCCCCAGTTGCGCAGCATCGCAGCGACGGTCGCGCCGGGCCGCCGGGCGATCACCGCCAGCGGGCCGAGGGTGAACGCCCCGGTGAGCAGGTCGAATCCGAACAGGTAGAGGATGACGAAGCCGACCGGGAAGAGAACGGCGCCGAGCAGCGGCTGCGCGGTCTGGGTCGAGACGGTGACGGCGAAGGCGGCGCCCATGGTGAGCAGCGCGGCTCCCATGAAGGCGCGCACGAGGGTGTCGCGGGCGGACAGCTGCATCTTGGCAGCACCGGCATCGATCATTCGAGCGACGAGTTCGGGTGGCTTGATGTAGGACACGGAACCTCCAGTGACGGGAGCCCGACGGGCTCGGCTGGACTCAGCGTCGCGGTGCGCCGTTTCAGGGGCGGGGCTGAGCCGTTACGACCGTGGAACGTTCTGCTCACCTCGTCGCGAACGCGCAGTGAGGGCGCCGCGTCCTTCGTGTCCGCACCCCCGACTAGCCTGGGATCATGACGCCAGCCGCACCCCTGCTCTCCGGGCAGACGCCGCTCGCCGTGCGCATGCGCCCCGTCTCGCTCGACGAGGTCGCGGGTCAGAAGCACCTGCTGCGAGCCGGTTCCCCGATCGTGGCACTGGCCGACCCCGATGCCAGCTCTCCCGGTGCGGTCTCGATCATCCTCTGGGGGCCGCCGGGAACGGGCAAGACGACGCTCGCGCAGGCCATCGCCCGCTCCTCGGGCCGGCGATTCGTCGAACTCTCCGCCATCACCGCCGGCGTCAAAGACGTGCGGGAGGTCATGCAGGATGCCGTGAACCAGCGCGACCTCTACGGACAGACGACGATCCTGTTCCTCGACGAGATCCACCGCTTCACCAAAGCCCAGCAGGACGCTCTGCTGCCCGGCGTCGAGAACGGCTGGGTGATCCTCATCGCCGCCACGACCGAGAATCCGTCCTTCTCGGTCATCTCTCCGCTCCTGTCGCGGTCGCTGCTGCTCACGCTGCAGCCGCTCACCGACGACGACATCGGCGTGCTCGTCGACCGCGCGGTCACCGACGCCCGCGGACTGTCCGGCGCCGTGACCGTGGCCGACGACGCTCGGGCCGCGCTCATCAGACTGGCTTCGGGCGATGCGCGACGTGCACTGACGGGCCTGGAGGCCGCCGCGGCGGTGGCGATGTCGAAGACCGACGGCGAGTCCGCCGCGACGATCTCCGACGAGGATGTCGCGCAGGCCGTCGACCGTGCGCTGCTGCGATACGACCGCCAGGGCGACGAGCACTACGACGTCATCAGTGCGTTCATCAAATCGATCCGCGGCTCGGATCCGGATGCCGCCGTGCACTATCTGGCTCGCATGATCGAGGCGGGGGAGGACCCGCGCTTCATCGCACGGCGCCTGGTGATCTCCGCTGCCGAGGACATCGGGCTGGCAGATCCGCAAGCGCTCGTCATCGCCAATGCGGCCGCCGATGCGGTGGCGTTCATCGGGATGCCGGAGGGGCGCATCCCGCTCGCCGAGGCGACCATCTACCTGGCCACCACCGCCAAATCGAATGCCGCGTACATGGCGATCAATCAGGCCATCGCGGACGTGCGCGCCGGCGGGTTCGGGCGTGTGCCGATCCACCTGCGCGACGCCCACTACGCCGGTGCCAAGCGGCTCGGTCACGGCAAGGGCTACCGGTATCCGCACGACAGCGAAGCCGGCATCCTGCCGCAGCAGTACCTCCCCGACGAACTGCTCGGGCACCGCTACTACGAGCCGAAGAACCTCGGCGTCGAGCGCGAGATCGCACCGCGACTGGAACGCATCCGCAAGATCCTCGGCGACCGCTGAGGACGTAGCGGCGGATCTGTTAGCATTGAACGGCTCGAAACCCAGTTTTCGGGCATCCCTCCACTCCTGAACCACTTCCTGACGCGCCCCGGCGTGCGCGGCGAGAAGGCGGAACCGAGGCGATACGCCCGTGAGACGTGAAAGACGCGTCCACGTCACGGAAGGAACACTTCGTGGTCACGAAGTCCCAGGACCGCCGCAAGGTCCGTCTCAGCCGCGCGCTGGGCATCCCGCTCACCCCGAAGGCCGCCCGCTACCTCGAGAAGCGTCCCTACGCTCCGGGTGAGCACGGCCGCACCAAGCGCAAGGCCGACAGCGACTACGCTGTCCGTCTGCGCGAGAAGCAGCGTCTCCGCGAGCAGTACGGCATCCGCGAGAAGCAGCTGCGCATCGCCTTCAACGAGGCACGCCGCAAGGACGGCCTGACCGGTGAGAACCTGGTCGAGCTGCTCGAGATGCGCCTCGACGCCCTCGTGGTTCGTTCGGGTTTCGCCCGCACCACCGCGCAGGCCCGTCAGCTGGTCGTGCACCGCCACATCCTCGTCGACGGCCAGCTCGTCGACCGCCCGTCGTTCCGCGTGAAGCCGGGTCAGCTCATCCACGTCAAGGCCAAGTCCGAGGCGCTCGAGCCCTTCCAGGTCGCAGCGGCCGGCGGTCACGCCGAGGTCCTGCCCCCGGTCCCGGGTTACCTCGAGGTCGAGCTGGACAAGCTGCAGGCCCGCCTGGTCCGCCGTCCGAAGCGCGCCGAGGTCCCCGTGACCTGTGAAGTGCAGCTCGTCGTCGAGTACTACGCAGCCCGCTGATATCAGCACACACGAGAGGCGCCGGGGGATTCCCCGGCGCCTCTCGTCGTAGGATGGCGGAATGAAGAATCTGAGCTGGTTCCTGATCGGTGTGATCGGCGGGTTCGTCGCGGCGCACTTCATGAACAAGGACCCCCGTGGTCAGGAGATCTTCGCCGAGGTCGATGCCCGCATCTCGGAGTTCGCCGGCATCCTCGGCGAGGCGTACCGCCAGCAGGAGGCGCGCCTGTCAGATCCCGCAGACGACTGACCACGATTCGAATCGAGCCGCGTCCTGAGGACGCGGCTCCGCCACGCAAGGAAACCCACGAGCACTATGAGAACTGCGGAGATCGCGCAGCGCTACCTCGATTACTTCGAGAAGAACGACCACCTCATCGTCCCCTCGGCCTCTCTGGTCAGCGACGATCCGTCGTTGCTGTTCACGGTCGCCGGCATGGTGCCGATGATCCCGTATCTGACGGGTGTCGTACCTGCTCCGCACCCCCGCATCGCCGACATGCAGAAGTGCATCCGCACCAATGACATCGAAGAGGTCGGTCGCACCGCACGCCACGGCACCTTCTTCCAGATGCTCGGCAACTGGTCCTTCGGCGACTACTTCAAGGAAGGCGCGATCCGCTACGCGTGGGAGCTGCTGACCTCCTCCGAGGCCGACGGCGGCCTCGGGTTCGACGAGAAGGACCTCTGGGTCACGGTCTACGAGACCGATGACGAGGCGGAGTCCATCTGGCGCGACATCATCGGCCTCAAGCCCGAGCGCATCCAGCGACTGGGCCGCGCCGACAACTACTGGAACACCGGCCAGCCGGGCCCGGGCGGTCCGGACTCCGAGATCTTCTTCGACCGTGGTCCCGCGTACGGTCGCGACGGCGGCCCGGCCGTCGATGACAGCCGGTTCCTGGAGATCTGGAACCTCGTGTTCATGCAGGACTTCATCGAGAACATCCGGGGCAAGACCGAGTTCGACATCACGGGCGAGCTGCCCATGAAGAACATCGACACCGGCATGGGCCTGGAGCGGGTGGCGTTCCTGAAACAGGGCGTCGAGAACATGTACGAGACCGACCAGGTGCGCCCGGTGCTCGACCGTGCCGTCGAGCTCTCCGGCCGCAGGTACGGCGCCGTGCACGAGGACGATGTGCGCTTCCGCGTCATCGCCGATCACGTGCGCTCGTCGCTGATGCTGCTCTCCGACGGCATCCGGCCGTCGAACGAGGGTCGCGGTTACATCCTGCGACGCCTGATGCGCCGCACGGTCCGCGCGATGAGACTTCTGGGTGTCGACGCGCCGTCCTTCCCCGAGCTCTTCGAGGCGTCGCGCGACGCCATGAAGACCGCCTACCCCGAGCTGGAGAAGGACTGGGGCGTGCTCTCCTCGGCGGCCTTCGCCGAGGAGGAGACGTTCCGCCGCACCCTGGCGCAGGGCTCCACCATCCTCGACCTCGCCCTGTCCGAGACGAAGAAGAGGGGAGCGGCCAGCCTGAGCGGTTCCGAGGCGTTCCTGCTGCACGACACCTACGGATTCCCGATCGACCTCACCCTCGAGGTCGCGGAGGAGGCCGGGCTCGACGTCGACCGCACGGCGTTCGACTCGCTCATGACCGAGCAGCGCGAACGCGCCAAGGCGGATGCCCGCAATCGCAAGCGCCAGCTCGCCGATGTCTCGGTGTACCGCGAGTTCCGCGCGCTCGGCGAGACCGGATTCCTGGGCTACACCGATCTGCAGGCCGACTCCCGCATTCTCGGCATCATCGTCGACGGCGCACCCGCGCAGACGGCATCCGAGGGTCAGGTCGCCGAAGTCATCCTCACCGAGACCACGCTGTATGCCGAGTCCGGCGGTCAGGTCGCAGACAAGGGCACCATCGTCGGCACCGGATTCGAGCTGGACGTCCTGGACGTGCAGCGCCCGGTTCCGGGACTGATCAGCCACACCGTGCACGTCGCCTCGGGCAGCGTCGCGATCGATGACCGCGCGACCACCGTGGTGGATG
>JBARWR010000228.1:0-2257 GCA_049646915.1 Microbacterium sp. | reverse complement strand
GGCGGCGCAGGGCCGTCACACCCCGCAGCAGGTCCTCCGGCGCGACCGGCGGAATCGGGGAGACGAACGCGCCCACCTCGCCGGCGAGCTCGTGAGCGATGCGCACCCGGGCGGCAGGTGAGAGCTGCTCGGCCGAGGACAGGAACTGCGAGACGCGACGCGCCAGCCGGTCGGGCAGGCGCGCCACATCGGCGATCCGCGCCCATTCGACCAGGGACGGCGGCAGGTACGGGGTGTGCTGCGGAAGGGAGGGCGTGCGGACCCGCTGCGAGTAGGTGCCGGCGACCAGATCGCCCAGCCGCTGCGAGCGTGCCGTGAGCGCTCCCGTGATGACGGCGCCGCCGCCGAAGGTCATGTAGATCTCCAGCACGCCGACCAGCGCCCGGATGAACGTGTGCCGGAACGTGATCGCTCCGCCGTCGATGCGCACGATGCGTCCGCCCACCGCGAGTTTGCCGACGCTGCGGCCGCGCATCGCGGTCTCGATGGTGATGGGCAGCACGAGGAAGCTCAGCACCGACGCCCAGATGGTGAGCATCGGCAGAGTGTGCTCGTCGAGCAGGCCCTGACTCAGCAGCCAGATCTGCAGCAGGACGAAGGCGATGAAGACGGCGAAGCCGATGAGCATGTCGATCAGCGCGCCCGCGGCCCGCAGGATGAACCCGACCGGCTGCACGTCGATGGCGACGGCCTCGCCGGAGAGGATCTCCTGCTCATCGGTGATCGCGCTCGACATGAGTCCAGTAAATCAGGTGTCGGGACGAACGTCCTCGCCCCCGCGTATGCTCGCGGGCATGTGCGGACGATTCGCGATGGATGCCACGACAGACGAGCTGATCCAGCAGTTCGTCATCGACGGCGGCCGGCCCGAGGACTGGTGGCGCCACTTCCACGGCTCCTATTCGATCGCCCCCACGGACGATGCGGTGATCGTCCGCGACCGAGGCGAGGGCCGCATCCTGGAGCTCGTCCGGTGGGACTGGCAGAAGCCGGCGAACAGACCCCAGGGCCCGCCGATGATCAATGCGCGGATCGAGAAGCTCGCCACCGGGTTCTGGGCCCCGGCCTTCACCGCGGCCCGGTGCGTCGTCCCGATGCGCGGGTACTTCGAGTGGACAGGCGAGAAGGGCGACAAGACGCCGCACTTCCTGCACGGCGACGGCCTGCTCGCCGCGGCCGGGCTCACCTGGTCCATGCAGCTCTCGACCGGTGAGCACGCGCGCTGCTTCGTCGTGGTCACCAGGCAGGCGCAGGATGCCGGGGGAGAGGTCCACGACAGAATGCCCGCCTTCCTCACACCGGGAGCGGTCGACGAATGGCTGGAGCCCGTCACGCTCGATCGCGGCGGACGCGAGGGCATGCTGGCGCTGCTCGAGTCCGCATCCGCCCAGGTCGCCGCCACCATGGCGCAGCACGTCGTGGACCGCAAGGTCAATAGCACGCGCACCGTGGATCCGGCAGATCCGACCGTGATCGAACCGGCGGCGTGAGTCGTTCGACCTGAATGCCCGTACAGTGTTTCAGGTGGATGCCGATGCCCTCACCGACGCACGCCGCCCCGAGTGGGAGCGACTGGATGCGCTGAGCCGTCAGCGCCGCCTGAGCGGTTCCGACGTCGACGAGCTCATCGTCAGATACCGGGCGGCATCCGCCGATCTCGCCGAGCTGAAGACCTCGGTCGGCGACTCCCCGCAGGGCACCTACCTCTCGACGATCCTCGCCGCCGCCCGACTGCGCCTCACCGGTGCCGGCGACAACATCCTCGCCCAGACGGCGCGATTCTTCACTCTGCAGCTGCCGGCGGCGCTGTACCGCATCCGCTGGACCACCGCGGTGATCGCGCTCGCCTTCATCCTCGTCATCGTGATCACCGCAGCATGGATCACCGCGGAGCCCTCGCGGATAGCAGCCCTGGGCACGCCGGAGGTGCTCAAGCAGTACGCCGAGGAGGACTTCGTCGACTACTACGGGCCGATGGCGTCATTCGCCGGCCTGGTGTGGTCGAACAACGCCTGGATCGCCCTGCAGTGCGTGCTGTTCGGAGTCACCGGTCTCTGGCCGGTGTGGATGCTGATGCAGAACGCGGTGGGCCTCGGCGTGTCCACGGCCGTGATGGCCGCCCACGACAAGCTCGACGTCATGATCCTGCACATCCTCCCGCATGGCCTGCTCGAGCTGACCGCGATCTTCGTCGCGGCGGCGGCGGGACTGCACATCTTCTGGGCCTGGGCGGTGCCCGGGCGGCGCACGCGCGGAG
>JBARWR010000227.1:0-5200 GCA_049646915.1 Microbacterium sp. | reverse complement strand
GTGCACCCCGAAGTCCGGGGCGGAGTACTTCCCGAACCCGGAACTGGTCGCGACCACCACAACCGTCCACCCGCCGATCCACGCAGCCGTCCGCCCGAGAGGCCACCGATCACCCCGACGGTGCAGCATGCGCACGGCGACCAAGTAGACGATGATCGCCGCGGCGGCGATACCCAGGAACAGCAGGTTCGGTCGCCACTGCCCGAACAACACGTCGAGCGTCGGCGCGTCGGGGACCTCGAAGCCCATGAAGACCTGCTCGATGCTCGTCGGGACAAAGTACTGCGGCGGGGGTTGGCGCGTCATCGCCACGCCCACACCTGTCCACCCCGCCACCGCCACGGCTGAGAGCGAGAGCAGCGCCGTGAGATGTCCTGCGCGCAGCTTCCCCCTGTTCGCGAGAATCGCGGCGGTCGCAAACGCCACGGCGACGAGGGTCAGGCAGGCGAGGCCGGCGAGGATGAGCCATCCGGTCAGCGAGGCCGTGATGCTGCTGCCAGCGAGTTTGAACACAGCGATGATCACATCCGTGATCACGATGGTAGGGAGCGCGATGACACCGATCCAGAACAGTCGACGCAACGTCACGGGCGAGACCAACCGCCCCGAGGCCACCCGCACGGCGGCCACCATCACCGCCCCGAAGAACGCATTCACAGCGATGGTCTGGAAGATCGCGGCGTCACTGCCGAAGTCATGATCGGGGCCCACGAGTACCTGCCCGGAGACAACCGGGGCGAGCACCGCGATCCCGATCGCCCACAACGGGATCAGCAGGCCCGTCCACCGTGCCGCGAAGAAGGAGACAAAGAAGACGATCAACGCCGCCACGAAACTGATCGTCCACGCCTTCGGCGCATAGCTCGCCTCCCACAGATACGGCAACGCCCCAGGAGTAGCCAGTCGCGCCAACGGAGTGCCGTTGGAGTCGAGCGATTCGAAAACCACCAACGCTCCCGCGCAGGCTGCCCACACACCGGAGGCGACGCGCAGCACCGAGATCTCGAAACCATCCTCGAGATACCGCGCTTTACGGGCTGGAGCGTCTCGAAGGAACAACACATGCACCAGGGCCCCGCTGGTGGCCAGGGTTCCGAGCTGGGCACCGGAAAGCAGGATCGTGGTGACCACGGCGACATCGACACCGGGATACCCGACATGCAATCGGTCGTACGGTTCCTCCCCGAGCGTGACCGCCACGACGACCGGGAAGAGCACGAGCGCGAGGACGACTCCGCCGATCAGAAGCGCGGCAACCGCGGTCAGGGGCCTGCGGATTCGGGGGTCTGCGTTGGGCGCGGGTGCTGGAGCGGGGGTTGCCGTGATGGTTTTAGGCATTCGTTGTTGTGGGCCAGGACCGCACCATGTAGCCGGCGTCCTCAACTGCCGACTCCACCGCGTTCAGATCAACGGGTGTCTCGTGGGCAAGAAGTACGCGGCCGGAAGCGGCGTCGACTTGGACATCGACGACACCCGGGACAGCGGAAAGCTCGGCCGTAACAGCGCGCTCGCAGTGCTCGCAGGTCATCCCGTTCACCCAGAACTCAAACTCGGCCATGACCACTCCTCCTGACGCCGAACCACTCCCATAACTCTACATCGTGTCGTAGATACGGTTGGCTGGCAGAGACCAGGTCAGGCGTGTATGAGGCTTGCGCGTCGTTGGCTGCGCGGTTTCTTCCAG
This sequence comes from Microbacterium sp., assembly GCA_049646915.1. Taxonomy (GTDB): domain Bacteria; phylum Actinomycetota; class Actinomycetes; order Actinomycetales; family Microbacteriaceae; genus Microbacterium. The sequence continues at coordinate 3,516 of JBARWR010000227.1, read as the reverse complement.
CGGCGAAGGGTGAGGCGATCGGCGCGAAGCTCAAGGCCAGGATCGGCTGTCGTGCGCCCCATAATCGCGAGCGCGTTCGCGAGGTGGACGGCACCGGCGCGGCGAGCGGCGGCATCGTCCGCGATGAGTTCAACGAGCAGTAGCGTGGCCCGCTTCAGGGCACGCCCGCCCGGCAGCTGCCGGGGGAGGCAGAGGGCGTTGACCTCGGCGATCCGCACGGCCCATCCGTGATGCTGTCGTAGGTGAGCGCGCTCGTGCTCGATCACAGCGCGAAGCTCGGGAGGGGTCAGAAGTTCTCTGAGTGCCGTGGAGAGGAAGATCTCAGGCTCATGGGAAGGAACGGCACATGCGACCGGCTCGTCGGAGTTGAACCAGACCAGGGTCGCACCATCCAAGTCCTCGCGGGAGACCGCGACCGGCGCGAAGCGGCCGACCGCTTCCCGCCACGAGTCGGCAAGCGGCTCCGCGGACGCGGAGACGAAGGCGATCACCGCGGCGATCACCCCGAGACTCAACCAGCCGGCGAGCGTCAGTACCAGAGCTTCGCCCGAAGTCGCCGGACTCACCCCGCCGACTGCGCCCATCAGCGCGGTGGCGGCGGAGGCCACGGCGAATCCGATCCCGGCGAAGAAGGCGCAGAACCACAGTGTCAGCGCGATACGCGGATGCCGCACCTGCCACCGTCCCGCAGTCAGCACGAGAGGCGCGAGTAGCAGAACGAGCACTGCTGCGACGAGGAGGGAGGCTGTGGCGATCAACGCTTTACCTGCGCTTGCGCGAGGTTTTGCCAGTGAGCGCGCTACGGAGCAGATCGAGATCCTCTTCAGCAAGGTTTCCGGCGAACTGCAATAGCGCAGCCTGCCGATCGCCAGCACCGTCCAAGGCAGTCATCATAGAGCGACCGACATGCTCGTCCCCGCTTCGTGCCGCACGGAAGCGAACCTTCCGCGGAGAGTCGCCGGAGCGGACTACATCACCCTTCTTCTGCAAACGCTCAAGGGCCGTCATCAACGTCGTGTACGCCGGAACATGGCCCGTGAACACGGCCTGGATATCCCGGGCGCTCAACGGCTCCGACGTCGCCCAGAGGATCCGCATGACCTCGCCCTCGAGTTCCCCACGTTCACGCGTCCGCTCACCCGCCATCTGGCACCTCCGTCGTTCATCCTACCCAATGTAAATCGACATGACGTAGTAGACTCTTGTCCGTTCGACCACGCCGAAGGCAACTAGGGGAACTATGATCGGCTCTACATCAGGAATCAGAGATTCGGGCAGCAGCCCCCCGGCGAAGCGCCAGCATTGCTCGAACGTCGCCTCTATCCACCGCTCGCTCCTGGCGACGAAGCATCCATCACGCGCGCATTCATTAGCGGCGAGAGCCTTACCATCCACACCGGAACCTCGAAACCAAGCCCAGGTGCCACTGTCATCGCTGGAGCTGTCCCGGGTTGTGTACCCCTGCCAGCGCGTATCAAGACACTGCTCAACGTTCGCGCTGCGTGCGGGCTGATCGCGCTCGCCCCACATGACCGTTGGCCAATCCCTTCCCTGAACCCCAGAGCCGCAATACGCCTCTCTTCTCGCCGCTGGTTGCTCAGACTCGTTCACACCATCGCCCGGTCGACCCGATTGCATTCGATTGCATGAAAGTGATCGTCATTCGCTCGGGCAGCTCCCTGTTGTTCAGTGAGTTCGGCACGCGGCATGTAAAGGTCGGTGATGTCGTTCTCCTCGACGCCCAAACACTCTGTGGTGCGGAACCGGAGGGCAACGTAACAACGACCACGATCTACCTCGACCGTGACTATGTGATCGATCAGGTCTTCTGGCAATATTCCGCGCAGTTCTGCGACCGGCACAATGCTCGCGACTTCTTTGAGTCCCACTATTCGACCCCGGCGCAGATCGTCCGAATCGGCGAGGACCGTGCCGGGATGGTGACGCCCTGGCTGGACGAACTCGCTTCTCTCAGTCTGGATGGGCCACAGCCTGAGCGGTTCCTCCGGGCGCAAGCGTTGCTTTTCTCAGTGCTCGACGTCATCGTGCCGTTCATGGCGACGGCCGCAGGTACGCCGAGCATTGTTCGCGGCAGCGCGGTGGTGCCTGCTGCTCCTAGACATCGTGAGTTCAAACCGCTGCGCGTCGAAGCCCATCACATCGCACAACTCATACGAGAGGAACCGGCGCGCCAATGGACCGTGCCGGAACTGGCGGAGGCCGTGCACCTGTCACCTTCGCAACTGCGTCGTGTGTTCGTGGAGGCGTTTGGGAAGGCGCCCATCGCGTATCTGACGATGGTGCGCACCGAGCGGATGGCACAACTACTCCGCTCCACCGAGCTACCGATCAAACGGATCGCAGCGCACGTGGGATGGGCTGATCCTGACTTCGCTGCTCGCCAGTTCCGCAGAAGCCTCGGCGCCTTGCCAAGCGTCTACCGGCGTCTGATGTGCACGTCAGGTTCAAAGGATGTGCCGTAACCGACTCTGCGATATCGTCACGGTTGGTCGGGTCGCTTGCTTGATCAACCCGGCCAACACACGCTATTCAGCGTGACCAATCGAGGAGGTCCGCCTCGCCGAGAGTGAACCGGACAACATCGACCTGATCCTCTCCGAAAACCCCGAATATTGCGCGTCAAGCGCCTCGTGGAGTTCATCGAGACTGGGGAAATCGTCCCGCCGGGCGATCCTCCTCAGCCGCGCCGACATGGGCGCGGGAGAACACCGCGGCGATCGTCACGGGCAGGACCACCACACCTCCGCCGTCATTCTCGAACAAAACCTCTGTGCCGGGCCGGCGCGGCACAGAGGCAGTCAACCCGGATGGTCTGGGTCTTGGCCGCCGGCGGACGAGGTTCTCATAACCATCCTAAATGTGCAGCCGCTGCGGCCGCTCAACGGTATGCCAATGCAAGCGAAGGGAATGAGCTCCGGCCGCTGCGGGTCGTCAAACCACTCGCCTCACGCACGACGAAACGGATCCCGCGCGGGTTGTCCATATCTCTACAAGATGTAGTATTGAGCGTGGCAGCGCCTCGGGTCGTGCGGGACACCGTTCGTAGGCAGGATCACGCTACAAAGGAGTCCTCATGTCCGCACTTGGGATCGACGCCCGTTCAGGACGAACGTTATTGTTGACGGGCTATGTCGCGCTGGTCGGTATCGGAGCATCGTACGGGATCGGCGCGATCGCAGGCTACGGATTGTTGATCCCGCTGGCGGCACCCTTTGGGCTTCTATGCATCGCGGCGTTGATCTGGCTTCCTCCGAAGGTCCAGTTGCTCGCGTGGGCTGTGCTGACGGCGTGGCTGCTCGCGCCGACGTACCTCGGTCACGGCGATCAGGAGATTGCCGCGCTGGTGGTGATCGTGTTGCTGTGCTTGTTAGGCCGTGTTGATCAAGAGGTTTCGGTGTCGCGTGCGCGAGTCTTGAATGGTGACGCGACAAGAGATCTCAGACGAGGTGTGGGCTGTGTTGGAACCGTTGATGCCGACCGTGACGGGCCGTTCCC
>JBARWR010000226.1:0-2179 GCA_049646915.1 Microbacterium sp. | reverse complement strand
CCACCGGCCGCAGCAGGTGCCTGCGCCGGGGCGGGCGACGGCGGAGGCGTGCCACCTGATCCTGCGTCCGACCCGCCGCCATTGGGGTCTTCGAGAACCTTCTTGGGCTCGCCGCCGCCTTGGGGCTTGGACGGGATCGGGACGGGACGGTTGAGCGCATTCTTGGCCTCCTGCTCGGTGCCCATCTGCTGGTACAGGTCGAAGCCGACGAAGGAGACGAAGCGGTAGACCATGTAGGGCGCGAAGGCCGCGATGCCCATGAGCACGATGCCGGTAATCGGTTCGGTGACCGCGGCGATGTCCAGCTCGATCGGGGTGGCGATCTGCGTGATCGCCAGCAAGAAGATGACGACGAGCACGAGCTTGCTGATGATGAGGGCGATAACGAACGCCGCCCACTTCCCGATCCACCCTTTGGTGGCGTCCCAGGACGCGCCGGCGAACGCGATCGGTGCCAGCACCACGCCGACCAGCAGCAGCGCCTTGCGGATCAGCAGGCTGAACCAGACGATCGCGACGGCGGCGATCATCAGCCCAGCCAGGAAGATCGTCACGATCGCGCCGACGCCGGGAGCGGCGATGTTGATGCCGCTGAGCCCGGCGGCGAGCAGGATGATTTTGTCGCCCATCGTCCCGGTGGTCTCGCCGGACGCCTGGATGATCCCGATGCAGAGCTGGTCCACGATTTCCAGGGCGAGCGCCGTCAGCGTGACGACCACGAACGCGCCCAGCACCGATTTCGCCGCGCCGAGCGCCGCGCGGGACAACGCGGTCGGGTCTCGACGTATCAGCCCGGTGATGAGTTGCAGGCAGAAGAAGATCAGGACGAGGAAGACCCCGATGCCGAAGATCAGGTTGTAGACGCTGGTGAACCCGTCCGTTTGGACATCGACCAGCGTGGTCGTGTCGAACACGGCCCACATCGCCTCGATCAGCCAGCCGGCCGCGCCGCCCATCGCCTGGGCGAGCCAGTCGAACGGGGCGGCCACGACCGTCGCGGCAGCCTCGCCGGCCACGTCGCAGACGGTCGAAATCACGGGAACGTCGCAGACACCCATCACGAATCTCCTGCTGTGACCGGCGGCCCTATACGGCCTGGCCGACGTTCCAGAAGAAGTTCACGAGCGTCACCGCCGCGCCGCAGATCACCGCGGCACCGCAGGAGATGAGAACGCCAAGCTTGCCCCTGCCCGCCAGATGCGGGTTCGAGCTGTTGGCGCCGTAGGCCCACACGATCGCGCTCACGATCAAGGCCAAGACGGACAGGATCAGGCCGACCGTCATCACGGCGCCGACGATGGTGCGGAGCTGTTCGATGCCGGGCAGGCCGTTGCTGTTGGGGTCGATGTCGATCACGGCGGTTACTCCCTCGCTTGGGCGGATGGCTTGTGGCGGCGAGGTAGGCCGGAGAGCGACTGGACACCCAGCCAGCGCGTGAGGGTATGAGGAAGACCCGCCCACGGGCGGGCCTTCACTCGGTGCGGGTCAGAGCTGGTTGCCGAGGGCGATGAGCCAGTTCACCCACGCGACTCCGGCGCCGGCGAGTGCGGCGGCGCCGATCCCGACGAGCACCCCGACTCTGCCTTTGGAGGCGAGGGCGGGGTTGCCGTGCGAGGCGCCGAACGCCCAGCAGATCGCGGAGACGATAATCATGAGCACCGCGACGATCAGCACGATCGTCAGTAGGGCGCCGATGACCTGTTTCAGGTCGCCGATGCCGCCCAGCCCGTCGAAGTCGGGGAACACGTCCATCACGCACCGCCTGCTTGGACGGTGATGTGCAGATGATCGATGTGCTTGGTGGTGATGTCGGTGCCGCGGGTGTAGTCACGCCAGCCCTCGGCATCCCGCACGAGCGACCAAATCTGGTCCTGCCAGATCAGGTACTCCACGCCCAAGACCTCGGCATGGTCTTTCAGCCAGTTCGTGAGCGCCCATCCGGCTTCGAGCTGCGCGGGCGTCGGGTACTGGCCGATGGCGTTGCCGAACGTCACGTCACAGGCGCGGCCCAGCGGGTGCTCGGAGACGGTGCCCGGACGGGGCGAGTAGCACGCCCACGAGGTATCAGGGAAGGCGGCGCGAGCCTGGGCCATGACGTGCGCCATGCGCGCGGTGATCTGCCCGCTGCTGGTGGGGTCATCGACCATCCGGTCGGGGTCGCCGTCCAGCGGGGCCGGTG
>JBARWR010000225.1:0-2172 GCA_049646915.1 Microbacterium sp. | reverse complement strand
GCACCCGCGCCTGCACCTGTCCCGTGCTGGGATCGAAGACATCCGCGACGCGGCCGCCGGCGGGTTCGAGCGACTTTCCGCCTACGAAATGGGGGATGAAACGGGTCATTGTGTGACACTCCTCTGGGCCGTCTTTGGCACACTGACCATGATAGTCGGCCTACAGGGTAATTACTAGGTGGCCCTACTATCTCCGGCGATCCTTGTTCGGGACTCACAGATAGTCGTCGGGATGCACCTGCCGGACACCCCGTTCGTAGAGCGTGAACTGTGCACGCAGCGGCACGTCGAGGTCCGCGGCCTGCTCGGCCATCGCCCGCGCCCACGCCCGCTCGGCATCCCGCACGGCGTCCACGCCTGGCTGCTCCCACACCAGCACGACCTGCGCGTTGCCGGTCATCGCGCGCAGCTCGCCGATCCGATGCATCAGCAGATGGGACTGCGAGACCTCGCCCAGGTCATCCACGCGCACCGTCTCGAGTGGGTCGTGCGGGTAGCCGGCCATCGGCATCAGCGGGTCGCCGAGGCAGCCTCGCTCGTCGATGAACAGCAGCCAGAACTGCCGCTGATTCGGTTCGCGCAGGAGCAGTTCGATCATGTCGCGCAACTGGTCGTCGGTGTGCAGGATGCGGTCCCTGAGGGAGGTGTCTTGGTTCATGCGCTCCACCCTGGCCCGCCTGCGCCGCCCTGCGTGGCCGGATCGGCCCGATGTGGACAAGTTCTCGAGAATCCCGGATTGTGGAGGGAGATCGGATGCCGATGTTCCCCGCGCGTTCACCGCCGCGTCATCCCCGGGGCGTACAACTGTCCCTGCGTGGCCTGTGGCGCAGACCGGATCGGGTGCCGACCACTCCGCGCCGCGGTGAGCACATCTGCTGCTCCCGCCGCGGTCTCAGACCGCGAGACCCCCGCCGAATCGGGTCGGCGGGGGTCTCTCCCTCCCCCCGTTTCGAATCGCTCAACTTGCTGCATCCGACGCGTACATGCAGCAAGTTGCGCGATTCGAAGGATGGAGTGCCTGTGGATAACCCGGATGCGGACGTCGAGGCGCGTGACATAGTGTCGCGATGGGACGACGTAAGAAGCTTCCGACAGCGCTCGGTGACGGCTTCGCAGTGGAGCTGGCCCGTCGGTACGATGTCAGCCGTGCACGACTGCGCGGAGCCGATCTCGTCGCTCCGTTCCACGGCATGCGGATCGCGGCCTCCACGATCGACGAACCCGAGCACACCGACAATCCGTACCTGAAGCAGCAACGGGATCGCGTCGCACGAGCACGGCTGTACGCTCCTCGTCTGCACACCGGGCATTTCTTCAGCCACCAGACGGCCGCCTCGATCTGGGGCGCTCCACTTCCCCTCGAGTTCACCGAAGAACATGCCGTCGCAGAGGACGAAGCGCTCCCGCTGCACGTCAGCGCGTCGGGCCATCTGCCGTTTCCGCGAGCCCGTGGCGTCGTGGGTCATCGGACCCTCGCGAGCCTCACAGCAATCACCGAGCACGAGGGGCTGCGCGTCACCTCACCCGCCGCCACCTGGATCTCACTGGGTGCGCTGACCGTTGCGGACCTCGTCGCCCTCGGCGACTTCTTCTGCCGACGCTGGCGCGAAGGCATCGGCAGAAGGGATGTCGGCAGAGCCCCGCTCGCGACGCAGGATGAACTGCATGCCCTCCTGCACGCCGGAAGACGGCTCGGAGCGGCGAGACTCCGCGAGGCCCTGCCCCTGATCCGTGAGGACAGCTGGTCGCCTCGTGAGTCGCTCGTGCGCTTCACCCTGGTTCGCGCGGGGCTCGCCGAGCCCGAGCTGAACGTCGATGTGTTCGACCGCCGGGGTCGTTTCATCGGCTGCGCCGACATGGTCTACCGGGCTGAGAAGGTCATCGTTGAGTATCACGGCATGGTCCACGGACCGCAGTGGGCGCAGGACGTCGAGCGCGTCGCCGCGTTCCGGTCCGCCGGGTGGGACGTCATCGAGGTCACTTCACCCCTGATGAAGCGCCCCGAGGAGCTGGTCCGCCGCGTAGACCGCGCGTTGCGGCGGTGACCGATCCGTTCGAATCGCGCAAATGGCTGCATTCTGCCCGTGGATACCGCCATTTGCGCGATTCGAAAGGGAATCAGAGCCGCTCGAGCACCAGGGCGTTCGCCATGCCGCCGCCCTCGCACATGGT
>JBARWR010000224.1:0-4384 GCA_049646915.1 Microbacterium sp. | reverse complement strand
GGCTGCCTGCCGGCGTGCGGAGCTGGGTACTCTCGACGCCGCGGAGCTGTCGCGCCTGTCCTCTCCCGTGGAGACGTCGGGCGGGACCCTCGAGGTGCTCGGCGGGCTGAACCGGCCGAGTCGCTGGCCCGAACTCGGTGCGGCACGAGTGCGCACCACGCTGGCAGCGTGCCGCACCTGGGTCGATGAGACGGTCGTCGACGTATCCGCCGAGTTCGAAGAGGACGACGATCCGCTCGACCCGGGAGCCCCGGCCAGGCACGCGGCGACCGCTTCCGCCCTGCTGGAGGCCGATGCCGTGGTGGCTGTGCTCGGCGCCGACCCGCTGGGCGTCAGCCGCTTCGTGCGCGGCTATGCCGAACTGCGGCACCTCGTGAGCGGCACGCCGATCACCGTTGTCGCGAATCGCGTGCGTCCCGGCCCGCTCGGCATCGATGCGCGCGGCCAGATCCGCCGCACGCTCGACCGGTTCGCGGGAATCGACGATGTGTCGTTCCTCCCCGAGGATCAGCGCGCCGCGGATGCGGCGGCGCTGCATGCCAGAGCGATCGCCGACGTGTCGCCGCGATCCCCGCTGGTATCGGCCGTGCGTCGCGTGGCGTCAGGTCTGCGGCCACGCGAGGAGGTCACTGCCGGTAGCTCGCGAGGAAGTTCCCGAGCCGCTCGACGGCTTCGCTGAGCACCCGGGGCTCGGGCAGCGTCACGACCCGCAGATGGTCGGGGTTGGGCCAGTTGAAGCCGGTGCCCTGCACCATCAGGATCTTCTCGGACACCAGCAGGTCGTAGACGAGCTTCGCGTCGTCGCGGATCTCATGCACGTTCGGATCCAGCCGCGGGAACGCGTAGAGCGCGCCCTCCGGCTTGACGCAGCTCACGCCGGGTATCGCGTCCAGACCGCGCCACGCGATGTCCCGCTGCTCGTGCAGACGTCCGGACGGGGCGATGAGCGAATCGATCGACTGCACCCCGCCGAGTGCTGCCTGCACGGCGTGCTGGGCGGGGACGTTGGGGCACAGCCGTGTCGAGGCGAGCAGGGTGATGCCCTCCAGGAAGCCCTGCGCGTGCGACTTCGGACCGGTGATCACGACCCATCCCGAGCGGAATCCTGCGACGCGATAGGTCTTCGAGAGCCCGTTGAAGGTCAGACACAGCAGATCGGGGGCGAGCGTCGCGGTGGGGATGTGCGTCGCATCGTCGAAGAGGATCCGATCGTAGATCTCGTCCGAGAGCAGCAGCAGCTGGTTCTCGCGTGCGATCTGCACCAGCCCCTCCAGCACCTCGCGCGAGTACACCGCGCCCGTGGGGTTGTTGGGGTTGATGATGACGATCGCCTTCGTCTGCGGCGTCACCTTCGAGCGGATGTCCTCGAGGTCGGGCTGCCAGCCGTTGTCCTCGTCGCAGAGGTAGTGCACCGGCGTTCCGCCCGCGAGGGAGGTCATCGCCGTCCACAGCGGGTAATCCGGCGCGGGGATGAGCACCTCGTCGCCCTGATCGAGCAGCGCCTGCATGACCATCGTGATCAGCTCGGACACCCCGTTGCCGAGATAGACGTCATCGGGATCGAAGCGCGGGAAGTCGGGGATCTCCTCGTAGCGGCTCACCACGGCGCGACGCGCGGAGATGATGCCCTTGCTGTCGCTGTAGCCGTGCGCGGTCGGCAGGGCGGCCAGCATGTCGCGCACGATCTGGTGGGGCGCCTCGAAGCCGAAGGTCGCGGGGTTCCCTGTGTTCAGCTTGAGGATCTGGTGCCCCTCGGCCTCCAGGCGTGCGGCCTCGACCAGTGCCTTGCCCCTGATCTCATAGAGAACGTTCTTGAGCTTGGACGACTGGTCCAGTGTGCGCCGGGTCATCCGCCCATGATACCGGCCCGCGCGAGCCTCGACGCCGCTGCGGGGAGGAGGTCAGTTCACGCCGACCCGCGGTGATGCCGGGCGCTGACTCACGGCGTGCGCGAGGCGCTCATGGCGGCTGCTCTCGACATGGTCGCGCGCCAGCGCGCTCGCTCGATCGCCGTCGCGATCGCGAACCGCCTCGTACAGCGCGACGTGCTCGTCGGCGATGTGCTCCAGATCGTCGTGCTGGACGAGAGCCCAGCGCAGGCGGCTCCGGATGCTGCCCATCAGGTCTGCGAGCAGCCGGTTGTCGGCCAGCTGCACGGCAACCTCATGGAAGTCGGCTGCCGCACGCCGGGACATCAGGCGGTCGTCGCGGCGAGCGCTCTCCTGCTCCATGTCGAGGACGCTCTTCAGCCGCTCGAGATCCTCGCGCCGGTGGCGTTCCGCGGCAAGACGGAACGCCATCGGCTCGAGCACTTCCCTGACCTCGTCGAGGTCGGCGAGGTCGGCTGCGGTGAACTCGCGGACGATCGCCCACGTGCGCGGGCGCAGTTCGACCAGGCCCTCGCTGTCGAGCAGCTTGAGCGCGTCTCGCACCGGCACGCGGCTGACGCCGAACTCGGCGCCGAGATCCCGCTCGGTCAGCTTGCTGCCCGGCGGGCGGGTGCCGTCGAGAATCGCGTCGCGCAGCCACGTCGCGACACGACTCGACTCCAGTTCGCGTTCCTCTGCTCCGGTCACAGAATCATCTTCGCATCTCTTCCGTCCGCGATCGGTCAGGCCTTCTTCGCAGGTGTCTTTCCGACGGGCGTCTTCTCGACCCAGCGGATGCCCTCCTCCAGCGCAGGCACGATCTCGGTGCCGATCCTGCGGGCGAGCAGGTCGTCGAGCTGATCCAGCGGACCGATGAGCGTGCGTCCTCCCGCACGCGCGACGCGGATCGCCGCGTCGATCTTGGGCTGCATCGATCCCTCGGCGAACTTCATGGCCGCCACGGCATCCGCCGACGCCGTATGGATGTCGCGCTGCTCGGGAGTGCCCCAGTTCTCGCTGACGTAGTCGCCGTCGGTGAGCATGATCAGCGTGTCGGCGCCGATGTCCGCGGCGAGCGCGGCGCTGGCGAGGTCCTTGTCCACGACCGCCTGGACGCCGACGTGGCGTCCCTGCGTGTCGGCGCGCACGGGCACTCCCCCTCCACCGACGCACACGGCGAGCGTCCCGGCCTCGAGCAGACGACGGATCAGCGGAGCCTGCACGATGGAGACGGGGTTCGGCGACGGCACGACGCGACGGAACGCGTTGCCGTCCTTCGCGATCGTCCAACGGTACTCGGCTGCCGCCTCGGCGGCATCATGTGCGGAGTACTGCGGGCCGATGAGCTTGGTGGGTCGCTCGAAGGCCGGGTCGGACTCGTCGACGACGGTGGTGGTGATGATGCCCGCCACCTCGCGCTCCCCGCCCAGGGCGTTCGCGAGCTCCTGCTGCACGACATAGCCGATCATCCCCTGCGTCTCGGCGCCGAGGATGTCCAGCGGGTAGGCCGCCACATCCTGGTAGGCGAGGTTCTGCAGCGCGAGCAGTCCGACCTGGGGCCCGTTGCCGTGCGTGATCACCATCTCGTTGTCACGTGCGAGCGACGCCAGCGCGATGCAGGCCGAGCGGACGTTGCTCCGCAGGAACTCGGCGGTCATCGGCTCGCCACGACGTGCGAGGGCGTTGCCTCCCAGTGCCACTACGACGCGCATGTTCTCTCCCTTGTTGAAAGTGTTCTGGTATGCCAGATTGATAAATGGTATTCCATTTACATAAATGGTATACCTATACTCGATACGTTCACAGCATCCGCGACTCGGACACCACCGTGACCCGCGGATGCCACGGAGAGAAGACGATGACCCCCGTCGCACCCCCCGTCGCGCTTCGCGCGATCACCTGGGATGCTGCGCTTGAGGAGACGCTCTCACGCGCCGCGGAGCACAGGCGGGTGTCCGGCGTTCCCGCAATCGTGCATTCCGTGCACCGCCGCGCGGTGAACCTCCTCGCGGACGGCACGCTGGTCACCGTCATCAGCGATGAGTTCGACGATGCACCCGCGACGATCCGCATCCCCCTCGCAGAACTGCGCCGGCTCGCGCTGCGTGCGGGCGACGAGGTCCTCATCACGCCGACGGAGATCCGCTTCCGTGGCCCGAACGGCGACCGAGTGCTCGTCCTCCGCGATGCGGAGAGGTGGATGCCGGCATCCGTCGACCTCTCCCGGCTGAGCGCCGTCGATCTCGAGCGGGCGCACGAAGCACTCGGACAGCTCGGCAGCACCGCACCGCAGACGCCGTTCGGGCGCGCCAGCGCGGACCTGCTCGCGATCGGCATCGATCAGCTGCGCGCGGCATGCCTGGCAGAGCGCACGCCGGCCCCAGAGACCGGAGTCGTCGCGGCAGTCGGACGTCTGGTCGGCCTCGGCGAAGGCCTCACCCCGTCCGGCGACGACATCCTCACAGGGCTGGCCTTCCTCGCCGCTCAGCCCGGGATGAGCCTGAACCGCCTCACCC
>JBARWR010000223.1:0-4100 GCA_049646915.1 Microbacterium sp. | reverse complement strand
AACACCACCGCAACACCATTCAACTGGCGCTTCGGCCGCACCGCGCTCCACGACCTCCTCGAACGCGTCAACCGACACGAACAAGCCGCAGCATGACCCCCGACGAACTAACGGAGACCCCCACTAGCGGTAGCGCATATCCGGAGCATCGCCCGGGATCAGCGTGACGAGGGGAAGCTCCAGAACCTGCGAAAGCGCAAGAAGGGTCCTCAGCGTCGGGTTCGCGGGGCTTCCAGGGCGCGACTCCCCTTTTTCGTACTTCTGATACGTGTACCGCGTGAGGCCCGATCTGTATGCCACATCTTCCTGGCTCAGCCCGGCACGCTCGCGTGCGGAACGGAGCGAAGTCGCGAAGCGCTGGGAGTACGCGCTCCACTCCGCTTCAATCTCATCGTTCCGTCGGGGCACCTACCAAGCGTCGCGACGGGTCACTCCTCGTATGGCCTAATCGGTATGGCATAATTCGGAAGGCCATACGAAACAATCTCGTCCTCGTCGGATCGCTCCGCTCTCCTCTGCACGTGTGCTGCCCATCCCGATGACAGGCGGTCGCGTCACGGGAAGGCCCGTGCAAGCGACCGTGATTGTGATGGTTGAGATGCCTGAGTCGTACCCGATCTGGTGGCAGGAAATTGACTCGCCGCCGCCAGCAGCGTGGGTCTTCATGTTTGAGGATTTCACCGGTGACGACACGGCGGAGCAGTGGGCGCTGGCTGCGGCCATCTTTATCGCGCAAACTCGCCGCCGCACAGCCGCAGGCCCCACGTTCGCTGAGCTCTTTACATATCTGTTGCCAGACACGGACGGGCTCCCCGGGCCCCTGCCACAAAACCTAGACTTCATGCAGCGGCGCCGCGCCGTTGCGGGCTTCCGCGGCCACGCGGCAATCGAGTGGCGCCGCCGAGGAATGATCAGCTTTGATAACGGCGTCATGCGCAGCCTGCGCGTGGGACGTGAATTTCGGGAGCGGTCGCGGCGTCGCCAACAGGCCCGAGAAGCCATGCGCCATCAGCGCGGAACCGAACCCGAACTGAGCTCGGAACTCACGAACATGGACGCCATCACGGAAAAAGAGAGTTGACATGACCGAGGAACTCCCGGCGGAACTCAACGGTCTTCTCAAGCGGATCGCTCCAGGCTGGCCAGAACTGCTGGAAGTCGGAGTCGGTTGGCACCCGCTGCTGGCGAGACTCGATGCGAAGCTGTCCGTCATCGCCCCGAACTACGTCGTGCAGCAGGTGAAATCGAAGTTTGGAGCCCTGAGCTTCTATGCTGACCCGTCTGATGACCCGTCGAGCTTCGATGAGACATTCACGGACGCGGTGCGCGCTGCTGAGTGGGAGAGCACGGAGACATGTGAAGTATGCGGCGCGCCGGCGAGACAGTACGTGATTCGAATGTGGGTGTCGACGCTGTGCGAGCTTCATGCGGGCAAGGCGAGAGGTGACGCCCGGCATCCATCTGATCTTCATCGATGAGTCGCTGTGTTCCGTCATCAGTCGACGGCGGCTCTGACACTCGCTGCAACCGATAGCGCTCGAGTCGCCTGTGTCGAGGTTTCACCACCGCGCTGGGTTTACCGATGGAGGGAGGGCTCGCGGACGACGAGTCGGGGTGCGACGAGGACGTGTTCGGCGGCCACTGCGGAATCTCGTTGCGCGACCACTGTGCCGGTGGGCCCCATGAGGAGATCGAGCGCTGCGGCCGCGATGAGTTCTGGCGATTGTTCGATGCTGGGAAGTCCGAGAGCCTCAGCGACGGGCGTGTTGTCGAAGCCGATGACCGTGAGGTCCCGGCGCCCGGCGTCGGCGGCGGCGAGATGTGCCCCGACAGCCAATGAGTCGCTTACGCACACGAGGGCGTCCAGCCCTTGGAAAACCCCGTTCTCACCGAGTGCGGCGGTCACGAGCTGTCGTGCTGTGACGACGTCGTCCACGGTCTCCAAACGGGGCCCGACCGCTCCGGCTTCAGCCATGGTCGTCTCCCACCCCCGCCGGCGGTCATCCCCGGTTCCCTGATCAGGATGCAATCCGAACCAGCCTACGGTCGGGCCGGCGTTGTCGAGCGCGTATCTGGTGGCGGCAGCCGTGCCGGTTGCGCCGTCGACGTCCACCCAGCTGTGAGCGGACCGAAACACGTCTTCGCCGCCCCAAGGTCGGCCAAAGGAAACGAACGGGAGATTGCGTTGCGTGAGCCATCCGGTGCGGGGATCGCCGTAGAACGTTCCGGTGATCACCGCTGCGTCGATCTCGCCCCGGTCGATGAGCTCGTCCAGTCGCTGCATCTCTTCCTCGGGCGTACGAGCGCTATAGACGCACACTCGCATCCCCCGTTCGCCTGCACGTTCTGTGAGCGCGTGGACGAAACGATCCAGAAGAACCCCCGAGATTCCTCCGCTGTAGGGGTCGAGGTGAACGCCGATCGCGGAGCTACGCCGTGTGCGCAGTTGCCGCGCAGCCGCGGAGGGTCTGTACTTCAACTCCTCGATCGCTGTTTGCACGCGCTTGCGCGTGGCCTCACGGACGATGCCCGGAGAATTCAGAACATTCGACACCGTCTGGCGGGAGACGCCCGCAACTCTCGCGACGTCCTCGACGGTGGGCAGCTTCGCCACGGCACACTCTCCATCTCTCCCGACATGAACGTTCAAATCGTTATCACCAACGTAGTCGCGTTCGCTTGACAGTGGAATCTCTCCACGGATATCGTCTGCTATTGGCAGGAATTTGAACGATCAAGTTCTGGTGCTCCGGGCGGCATCACCTGCTGCCAACTTTCGTCAAAGGAGAGAAAGATGACACGACGCAAATCACGTGCGCTGATCGGCGCCGGTGCGGTGGCGGTTGCCAGCGCGCTCGTTCTGACCGGTTGTGGCGGCTCGGGATTCGATGATCCTGAGGGTGAACCCGCGGAGGGGTTGACGAGCTCGGAAGACGGGCTGACGATCCTCATCGCGGCAAGTGGCGATGCGGAAGCCACAGCTGTCAAGGACACGGTCGCCGCATGGTCAAAGGAATCGGGAATCACGGCGGATGTCGAGGTTGCGAGTGACCTCAATCAGCAGTTGGCCCAGGGATTCGCAGCCGGGTCCCCGCCCGACCTTTTCTATCTGTCTCCTGATTCCATCGCCGGGTACGCCGGCAATGGGTCACTCCAGGCGTACGGTGACGAGCTCTCGAACAAGGACGACTTCTACCCCGCTCTCGTGGACAACTTCACCTACGACGGCGACTTCTACTGCGCTCCGAAGGACTTCTCGACCCTCGGGCTCGTCATCAACACCGATCTGTGGGCAGCCGCAGGCCTGACCGACGCCGAGATCCCCACGACATGGGAGGAACTGGCGGCGGTCAGCAAGACGCTCACCGTGGAGGGGCAGGTCGGGCTCGCGTTCGGAGCCGAGTACCAGCGCGTTGGCGCCTTCATGGCGCAGGCCGGCGGAGCGCTCGTTGATGACGGCACGGTCGTCGCGGACAGCGCGGAGAACGTCGAAGCGCTCGAGTACGTGAAAGACAATCTCGCCGGCGGGAACTTCGCCTATGCCGCCGACATCGGTGCAGGGTGGGGTGGCGAAGCATTCGGCAAGGGATTGGCCGCGATGGTCATCGAAGGCAATTGGATCAGCGGAGCGATGACGGCCGACTTCCCCGACGTGAAGTACCAGGTCGTTGAACTTCCCGCAGGCCCGTCCGGTCCCGGCACCTTGCAGTACACCAACTGTTGGGGAATGGCCGCGGACAGCCCGAATCAGCAGGCGGCACTGGAGCTCGTGGAGTACCTGACCGCAGCCGACCAGCAGCTCGCGTTCTCGGAAGCGTTCGGCCCCATGCCCTCGGTACAGTCAGCCGCACAAGCATGGACCGATGCCAACCCGGAAGACGCCGCCTTCCTCAGCGGTGCCGACTACGCCCAGTTCCTCCCAACACAGGACGGCACCGCGGACGTGATCGCGGACTTCAACGCCCAGTTGGAGTCTCTAAAGACCGGTGACCCGAAGACCATCCTCCAGTCGGTGCAGAGCAACCTCGAGGCCGCGGTCGGCTGAGCATGTCGCACACCGTCACCACCCCCCGCGCCGGATCCCGGAAGCCCTCCGGGAT
>JBARWR010000222.1:0-2932 GCA_049646915.1 Microbacterium sp. | reverse complement strand
TTGCTTCAACAAGCTCAAGCAATGGCGCGGGATCGCGATGCGCACCGACAAACTCGCCCGCAACTACCGAGCCGCGATCTGTCTCGCTGCCACCCTGATCTGGATCAAAACTGACTTAATCAACACGGCCTAGAACTGTCACCAGTTCCTGCATCAGCCCCGAGACTCGAAACGCTGGGTGAGAAGATCACAGAGCTGATGGACGCCTACAACTCGGACGAGCTTCCACACACCATCGTCTTTCCACAGGTCGAGAAGCTAGAAGCCGAACGCAAGGAACTGCGCAAGGAACGAGACACGTTCTACGCGGCGCAGAGGCCCATACCCCGCACCATCGAGAGTCGTGCCGACGCGCTCCGCAGCTATCGGAGGTCGTGGGAGAAACCGCTAGAGGAACGACAACTTCTGCTTCGACAAGAGATGGACAGCGTAGTGATCTTGCCGGGAGTATCAGGCTCACGCAGCGCCCAGAAGTTCGAAGCACGAGTGCGGATCAACTGGCGCGAGCCTCACCCCGAATACAACGGCATGAGCGCTGAAGACGCCGCCCGCACTCTGCTGATGACGATGACCATCCCCGACGAGCCACCACTTGAATCACTTCCCTTCTACGTCAAGGAAGACGAAGCAACGGGGTAGACACCTGCGATATTGTGCATTATCGGATGCACGGATCTGAGCCAATATGGTGTCAACCGGTTGACAAGCAGATGTGTCAACTGGTTGACTCATGGCCATGTCCACTCGTCTGTCGTTCACCATCCACGAACTGGTGAACGAGCTCGATCGCTACGCCGACCGCGCGCTTCGCCGCGACTATGGCGTGGGTTTCAATCAGTTTCACTTTCTCGCGGTGCTCACCGATGTCGGCCCGGCCGACATGTCCACCCTCGCGGCCTGCATGGGCGTGACCCGGGCTGCCGTGAGCAAGCGCACCCCGGCGATGGTCGCCGACGGCTGGGTGACCGCCCGCAGTGAACCCGGCGCCGGGCGCAGCGTAACCCTGGCGCTGACTGAACGTGGCGTCGAACTGGTGGAGACGGCCGGCGGTGACCTCGAGCGTGCGCTGACACGCAGGTTCGACGAGCTTGCTGCGGCCGGTACGCGAATCGATCCAGACCTGCTGAACACACAACTCAACGCCATCACGACACTGTTTCGTGAGAAAGGAACCGAAGAAGCATGAATACCCGAATCCTGGTGGTCGTCGGCACGCCGATTCCCGACAGTCTCAATCATGCGCTTGCCCACGCCTACGCGGATTCGGCGCGCTCCGGGGGCGCACAGGTGCGCATCGTCGATCTCGCGGAGCATCCTGTTCCGGGGCACCCTGTGCAACGTGACCAGTTGCGCACGCCCCGCGACGAACACGACGTGCCGCTGGATGCCGAGGTCGCCGCCTACCTCGACGACCTGCAGTGGGCCGAGCACATCACGATCTTCTTTCCGCAGTGGTGGGGAACCTACCCGGCGGCGCTCAAGGCGTATCTCGACCGGGTGTTCCTGTCCGGCTTCGCGTTCCGCTACCACGAGACCGGCAAGGGCTGGGATCGTCTGCTCACCGGGCGCTCGGCCAGACTGGTGATGACGATGGACTCCCCCAACTGGTGGGTGCGGTGGGTGTACGGTGACTCCGCGGTGCGCTCACTTACACGCGCGACACTCTGGTACTGCGGCGTCCGCGTCCGTGGCATCACTCGCTTCGCCGAGGTGCGCCATCAGTCCCCCGCCATGATCGAGGGCTGGATCCGCCGCGCCGCGCAGCTCGGCTCAAAGGATGCCGCCATGACCGCCGCGACCCGCGTCCCCGAACCGGTCACCACGGCCTGACCGACTCGGCGCCAACGTAGTCGGCGAGGTGCTGCCCGGTGAGTGTGCTTCTGGCGGCCACAAGATCGGCCGGCGTGCCCTCGAAGACCACGCGACCGCCCTCGTGGCCGGCCCCCGGTCCGAGGTCGATGATCCAGTCGGCGTGGGCCATCACCGCCTGGTGGTGCTCGATCACGATGGCCGACTTGCCGCCGTCGACGAGCCGGTCCAGGAGCCCCAACAGCTGCTCGACGTCGGCGAGGTGCAGACCGGTGGTCGGCTCATCGAGGATGAACACGTCGCCCTTCTCCCCCATGTGCACCGCGAGCTTGAGCCGCTGGCGCTCGCCGCCGGAGAGCGTCGTGAGCGGCTGCCCGAGCGCGACATAGCCGAGTCCGACGTCCGCGAGGCGTTGCAGGATCCGGTGTACAACGCTGACATCATCCGGCGGGTGCTCGCAGGGGGAGCGGGCGAGGGTTTCATCAAAGGGCGGCTCGGAGACAACGTGCCGGGAGGTTCCACCGGAAAGCAGGTTCCTGGCGAGCTGACGCGAGAAGGCGCGAGACGCGGTGTTGCTTTCGACCTATCGTGGATCGACCAGAACGGTGACCGGCAGCCTGAGACCAGCGGATCTAACCTACCCAGCACAGCAAGTCTCCCCGCTAAACCACTCCAAAAAGTTGTCCGGCCTACTTGGCAGATCGGCAGACCGAAGCAGAGTCCTGGGCCAGACATTCTGGTGCTCGCAAACGGGGCAGAAGGTTGCGTGGCTAAGAACGTTGTTATTGAAGCCGACGCCGACTACTTCACGTTCGTTCTCAAGCGGGAGCTTGGCGACCTCGAAGGTATTGGAGTGCTGAGATTCGCGGGAAGGCCGACCGAGAATGGCTCCGTGCTGGGAGTTGACTTCTACGTGACCTATGAAGACGTGAATGGAGACGAGCACACAGATCACGTTCCGGCGAAGTTCGGAATGAGCTTCTAGTAGCTGTGCTCTAGGCCGTGTTGATCAAGAGGTTTCGGTGTCGCGTGCGCGAGTCTTGAATGGTGACGCGACAAGAGATCTCAGACGAGGTGTGGGCTGTGTTGGAACCGTTGATGCCGACCGTGACGGGCCGTTCCC
>JBARWR010000221.1:0-1639 GCA_049646915.1 Microbacterium sp. | reverse complement strand
GAAACTGGCCGTCGCGTGGACGGTGATCCTGATCATCGGATGCCTGTGGGAGCTGGCCCAGTTCATCGTCGGGCTCATCGCGCCGCAGCAGCCGAGCTTCGCGCTCAGTGATCTGATCGATCCCCTGCTGGGCACCGCGATCGGCAAGGCGGTCTTCGCCGGTGCGTGGCTGAGCTGCGGAGCGTTCCTGGTGCTGCGGGGGCGATCACGATGATCGTCAGCACGGCGTTCTTCGTGCTCTGCGCTGCGGCGCTCATGCTCGCGACGTGGCGGATCCGACTGCACGACGACGAGGCGACGGTCGTCGATCTGTTCGACCGCCTGCTGGATGATCGCACGGTGCGGATCGCGGTGATCGTGGTCTGGTGGTGGCTCGGCTGGCATTTCCTCGCCGGCCAGACCCTGTGAGTTCGGCTATCGCGGGTCTGCGGCCATGAGGAACTCCGTGAGCTGGTCACGGGTGGCGTCGAGGCGTCGCGCCTTGGTGTCCATCTCGTCGCGGATCTCGGCGACGCGCTGCATAAGTACCCCGCAGTCCCCCGCGATCGGTCCCGCGTCCCCCGTGCAGGGCAGGACGCGCGAGACCAGCTCGGAGGGGAACCCGAGATCGAAGAGAGTGCGGATGGTCGTGACGGTCTGGATGGCGGTGTCGTCGAACTCGCGGTACCCGTTGGATCGGCGCTCGGATCGCAGCAGCCCGGTCTGCTCGTAGTAGCGGATCGCCCGAGGGCTCGCGCCCGTCTCGCGACTGAGCTCTCCGATTCTCATGCCATCGCACCTCTCGACTTGACCTTGACGTTAGCGTCATAGTTTACCGTCGATTCCGCGCGAGCAGAGGCTCGCGCGGAAAGGATGAGAAATGAAGATCTTCCTCACAGGCGGCACCGGCTACGTGGGCTCAGTGGTGCTGGAGCACCTGCTCGAGGCGGGACACGAGGTGGAAGCGCTGACGCGTACCACCGACGGAGCCGCACGGCTCGCCGAGGCCGGGGCGAAGGCGGTGCAGGGTTCGCTGGCGGACACCGATCTGCTTCGCGGTGCGGCGGCAAGGGCGGATGCCGTGATCCACACGGCCTTCGATGGCACGATGTCCGAGGGTGCCGCGGCGACGGAACTCGCCGCTGTCCATGCCCTCGCCGCGGGTGCGAGCGAGTCGGGCACGGGAAAGCCCGTGCTCTACACGAGCACGGCGCTCGTCTACGGGATCGATCCGAGCCAGGACCGTCATGAGGACGCACCGCTTCCGGAGCGCAGCGCCCAGCCCGTCAAGGGCGAGGCGGAAAGGGCGCTTCTCGCTACCGAGGGCATCATCCCGATCGTGATGCGCGTCGCGCTGGTGCACGGGCGCGGTGGATCCGGGCTGGTGACCGGTCTGATCGCCGGCGCTGCATCCACCGGCGCTGCAGCGTATGTTGACGACGGCTCCCAGGTCTGGGACGCGATCGATGTCGACGATCTCGCCGTCCTCTATGCCGCGGCACTGGCACGCCCTCGCGCTGGGATCTATAACGTGAAGGGCGATCACCCCTTCACGCAGCGCGAACTCGCCGAGGCGATCAGCGCGGTCTCCGGCGCGCAGCCGGTTTCGCTCCCGCGTGCGAGCGCAGCCGAGAAGCTCGGGCCGCTCGCGCTGATCCTG
>JBARWR010000220.1:0-20545 GCA_049646915.1 Microbacterium sp. | reverse complement strand
GTCTCACACCGCGACTGATCATCGACGCCAGCCACGGCAACAGCGGCAAGGACCACCTGCGCCAGGCGCAGGTCGCGACGGAGCTCGCCGAGCAGATCGCCACCGACGGCGCGGCGATCGCCGGCGTGATGCTGGAGAGCAACCTGATCGCGGGCGCACAGCGCCTGGACGTGAACGCGGGCCCCGCGGGACTCGTCCCCGGGCAGAGCGTCACCGACGCCTGTATGGGATGGGAAGCCACGGCCACGGCGCTGGATCAGCTCGCGGCATCCGTGCGGAGGCGTCGCGGCTGAGGTCAGACCCCGGGACTCGGCACGCCGGGACCGGGGGTGGTAGGGGTCACGGCATCCGCCTCGGCGAGCTGGGCGGGACTGCGACGGATGCCGATCCACGACACCACGCCGCCCACGGCGAACAGTGTCGCGGTGACCCAGGCGGCACTGTGGAAGCCGTCGAGGTCGAGTGCGCCGCCCACGATCGTGGACAGCAGCGCGACGACCAGCAGGCCCGCGACGCGGGAGACCGCGTTGTTGACGGCGGATGCGATGCCGCTGCGGCTCTCGTCGATCGCACCGAGGATCGCCGCGGTGAGCGGCGCGACGGTCAACGACAGGCCGAGGCCGAGCACGATCATGGCCGGCAGCACCTGCCACCAGTAGCTGAAGTCGGTGCCGACCGTGAGCAGCAGCAGGGCGCCTGCCGCCATCAGCAGGGGGCCGACCGTCATGAACAGCCGCGGGCCGAATCTTCCCGCCCACGCGCCCGCGCGGGAGCTGAGCAGGATCATCAGGATCGTGATCGGCAGGCTCGCCAGTCCTGCGGCCGTCGCGCTGAGTCCGGGCCCCTGCTGCAGGTAGACGCCGATCACGAAGCCGTTCAGCGACAGCGCCGCGTACACGAACAGCGTCGACAGGTTGCCCCAGCCGAAGTTGCGCACCCGGAACAGTGAGAGCGGCAGCAGGGCGGTGTCGGATCGCTTCTGCCGGATGAGGAAGACCGCCATCAGCACGAGGCCGACGGCACCCGGTAGCCAGATCGCGGGGGAGGCCCACCCCAGCCGCTCCTGCTCGATCAATGCGAAGACGAGCCCAGCGAGGCCCAGGGCGCACAGTGCTCCGCTGAGCCAGTCCACGCGGGTGGTGCGCTGATGCTCGGGCAGGCGCAGCCGGCCCAGCAGGATCAGGTTCACCGCGATCGGCAGCACGTTGATGAGGAACACGAACCGCCAGGACAGCAGGTCGACGAACAGGCCGCCCATGAGCGGGCCGATCAACTGCGCACCGGTGGTGAAGGCCGTCCACACCCCGATCGCCCTGGCCCGCACCTCGCCGCGCATGGTCGCGGTGATCAGCGCCAGTGAGCTCGGCACCAGCAGGGCGCCCGCCGCGCCCTGCGCGGCGCGGGCGATGATCAGCACGAGCGGATCGGGAGCGAGAGCGACGGCGACGGATGCCAGCCCGAAAGCGATCAGCCCGATGCGCATCACCGTCACCCGGCCGTACGCGTCGGACACCGATCCCGCGAGCAGGATCAGCGCGCTCAGGGTGATCAGATAGGAGTCGACGACCCACTGCTGGGTGGCGATGCCGCCGCCCAGCTCGCGGCTGATCGCCGGCAGGGCCACGGTGACCACCGTGCCGTCGAGGAACGTCACGAACGAGGCCAGGATCGCGACGGACACGACCAGGCGCTGAAGCGGGGTGAACGCTGTCACAGCCTGACCCTACATCCGCCCATCGATGCCGGGGCGGGTCGCGCGGAATCTCCCATCGACGCCGACGGTGCACCGGCGTACTCTGGCGTCAGGCGGGTCCACCTGCCCGCCCGCAGCCGGCGAGAGCCGATGACGAGGAGCGGTGCGCGATGGACTCGATGATGATGGACGCCATGGCCAAGGACATGAAGATGCCGGGCATGGAGATGATGGACATGGCGGTCATGCAGGCGTGCATGGACGCGTGCGCGGCCTGCGAGCAGGCCTGCACGGTGTGCTCGATGCAGATCATGGACTGCGCGCCGGCCTGCATGAACTGCGCCGACATGTGCAACACCATGATGCGCTCCATGCTGCGCATGCAGGGCATGACCCCGGCGGTGATGATGTCGATGCTCGACGCCTGCATCGCCATGTGCGAGATGTGCATGGAGGAGTGCATGCAGCACGCCGAGCACAGCGACGTCTGCCGGATGTGCGCTCAGGCGTGCAAGGCCTGCATGGACGCGTGCATGGCGATGCGCGAGTCGATGATGAAGATGGCGTCCTGACGCTCAGCTGATCGATCCGAGGACGAACACCGGGATCGTGCTTCATGCTCGATGCGCATCAGCGGGGTCTTGCGCAACCCACCGGTCTTGGCACCGACCTACGTGAGTACGACGACCGGCTTGCCCCGGAGCTCGTTGGCCTCCGAGCCGTGTGACTCCTCGAACTGCTCGGCCTGGTTCCGCGCCCAATCGGACGTGCTGGGCAGATGCTGTCCGGTGCAACGACATGTCTCGAGCGTGGACAGGACTCGATGTGCCCAGCTCGGGCGCATCAACCGGCGACGTTGTACTGCACGCCGCCGACGGTCAGCACGACCGAGTCGCGGTGCAGCGGCGCGGCCGGCAGAGCGAGTCGATGACGAAGACGGCGAGCTGAGCCCTCTCGTCATAGCCTCGGCCGTATAGTTCGTCGGCTGCCGAACTATGGCCACTTGGGTCACAACGCACCACCGAACAAACCCAGGTCAAGGGAGATAAATCTTCTCACTGTCTGCACTTGGGTCTGTGATCTCGCGCACTTCTCGGCGCATCGGGTGCAATTCGATTGACCGTTCCTCCGTCACTCGTCACGATCGAGTCAGACACGCATTCCGACGATGGAAGGACGGACTCGAAGATGAGCAGCAACGTGATCTCGCCGGAGGCGACACACACCGAGGGGTACAACAAGGACTACATCCCCTTCACCGGACAGGAGTACCTCGAGAGCCTTAATGACGGGCGCGAGGTCTGGATCTACGGCGAGCGTGTCGAGAACGTCGCCGAGCACCCGGCGTTCCGAAACTCCGCGCGCATGATCGCTCGGATGTACGACGCCCTGCACGACCCGGCGCGCAAGGACGTGCTCACCACGCCGACGGAGTGGGGCGGTTTCACCCATCCCTTCTATCGGGCGGCGAACACCGTCGAGGAGCAGGTGCATTCGCGGGACGCGATCGCCGAATGGCAGCGCATCACCTGGGGCTGGATGGGCCGTTCTCCTGACTACAAGGGCTGCTTCCTGGGCACCCTCGGTGCGAACTCCGAGTTCTACCGCGGCTACGAGCAGAACGCCCGTGACTGGTACCGCAAGGCCCAGGAGAAGACGTACTACATCAACCACGCGATCATGAACCCTCCAGTGGATCGGAGCAGTGGGGCCGAGGCGGGCAAGGACGTCTTCGTCCGCGTGACCCGCGAGACCGACGAGGGAATCTATGTGACCGGCGCCAAGGTGGTCGCGACAGGGTCTGCACTGACCCACTACACGTTCGTCGGCCACGTCGGCCCGGTCGCCATTCAGGACCCTGCGTTCTCGCCGGTGTTCATCATGCCGACCAACTCACCCGGCGTGAAGCTGCTCTGCCGTGTGTCCAACGAGTACCGAGCCGGCGTTCTGGGCAGTCCCTTCGACTACCCGCTGTCGAGCCGTCTCGATGAGAACGACGCGATCCTCGTGCTGGACGACGTGTTCATCCCCTGGGAGAACGTCTTCATGCACAACGACCTCGAGCAGGCGAACCGCTACAACGTCCACTCGGGATACCTCGAACGCGCTTCGCTGCACGGATGCACCCGCTTCGCCGTGAAGATGGACTTCCTCGTCGGCCTGCTCTCCAAGGCGCTCGAAGTGACCGGTGCCGACGGATTCCATGGGGTGCAGTCGCAGCTGGGTGAGGTGATCGCGTGGCGCAACACGTTCTGGGCGCTCTCGGATGCCATGGCGAAGAGCGCGACACCGTGGAAGAACGGGATGATCCAGCCCGACACGCATTACGCGGGCGCCTACCGGGTCATGAACCAGCTGGCGATGCCGAAGATCAAGAACATCATCGAGCAGATCGTGGCGAGCGGGCTGATCTATCTCAACTCGCACGCCGTGGACTTCAGCACGCCGGAGATTCGCGGCTACCTCGACACGTACCTGCGTGGGACCGGTGGCATCGACGCCGTCGAACGCGTCAAGGTCATGAAGATGCTGTGGGATGCGATCGGCACGGAGTTCGGCGCACGCCACGAGCTCTACGAGATCAACTACATCGGCAGCAACGACGTGACACGTCAGACGAACCTGTGGGGTGCCAAGGGCAGCGGCACGCTCGAGTACTGCCGCCAGTTCGCCCAGTCGGCCATGGATGAGTACGACCTGGACGGTTGGACCGTCCCGGACCTCATCAATCCCGACGACATCTCCATCCTGGGCTGAACCCAGGGTCGACGCGGGAGCGCTCGGCGCTCCCGCGTCCGAACACACTCAGAATCACGCAACCAGGAGGAATCGTGGCCACAGCTGTGGACCTCGCCCAGGTGACCTATTGGGCTCCCGACATCGAACTGATGGAGCGCTTTCTCACTGCCTTCGGAATGATCAAGGCAGACGGAAGCGACTCCGAGACGCTCTACATGCGCGGTCTCGGCACCCAGCACCACATCCACGTCACCCGCAGGCGCGACACCCAGAAGTTCGGCGGCGTCTCGATCGAGATGGCGAGCATGGCGGACCTGCACGAGCTGGCCGCGATGGACGGATCCGGCGCGGTGCAGGAGAGCACCGAACCCGGCGGTGGCCATGAAGTGGTCATGCACACGCCGGACGGCATCGAGATCAAGGCGATCTGGGGGCGCGCTCGCGTCGAGCCGATCCACGACCGGCACGCGCACCAGTTCAACAACATCGAGCACAAAGCACGGCTGCATGACTCGGTGCGTGCGCCCAAGGGCCCCGCATCGATCGCACGGCTGGGCCACTTCGTGCTGCACGTCAGCGACCACGATGCGACGATGGCGTGGTTCAAGGCGAGATTCAACTGGCTCGACTCCGACTATTTCCTGCCTCCTGGACAGGATGGGCCGGTGATCGGCACGTTCGTCCGGCTGGACCTCGGCGAGCAGATGGTCGATCACCACTTCGCTCTGATCATCCAGTCCGACTGGGTCGGCATCCACCACTCCGCGTTCGAGGTCATCGACCTGGATGCGGTCATGGCGTCGCACGATTTCCTCGTGGACGAGGGCTGGGCATCCGATGTCGGTGTCGGAAGACATCTGCTGGGCAGCCAGGTCTTCGACTACTGGAAGGACCCGTTCGGCTTCCGTATCGAGCACTACACCGACGGGGACGTCGTGGATGCCGGTCATCAGCCGACGATGTTCAACGGGACGGCGAGCGACACCACCCAGTGGGGGAACCGTCCGCCTCTGGAGTTCTTCCAATGAGCGCCGTCGACACGATGGCCAGGCAGCTCTCACCGGCCACTCGCGACAAGCTGATGCGCGTCGGCACCGCGAACATCGCCAACGTGCTGCTGGCCCGTGGATTCCGCAATGTCATGATGCGCGATGTGCGCCCGCTCTCGCCGGGGCAGACTCAGCTGGTCGGTCCGGCGTACACACTGCGCTTCATCCCGGCGCGCGAGGATCTCGACACCATCAGCAACTACTCGCTGGACGACAACCTGCACCGCGTTGCGATCGAGACATGCCCGAGCGGTGCCGTCCTCGTCATCGACGCGTTCGGCTCGACCGACGCGGCATCGATGGGCGACATGATGGCTGCCCGGCTGCGGACACGAGATGTCGCCGGCGTGGTCACGGACGGCGGCTTCCGCGACGGCGATGGCATCCGTGCGACCGGCCTGCCCTGCTATCAGCGGGGCGCGGCGGCACCGGCCACGCCGATCCGACTGCACCCCGTGGCGATCGACGAACCGGTCGGCTGCGGTGGGGTGGCCGTATACCCGGGCGATGTCCTCGTGGGCGATGGGGACGGAGTCGCGGTGATCCCCGGCCGCCTCGTCGACGATATCGCCGATGAAGCGCTGGCCACCGTCGAGTACGAGGAGTTCGCCCTCGATCGCATCCAGGCCGGACGCTCACTGTTCGGACTGTTCCCGGGCACCCCGGAGAGCCGCGAGGAGTACCGGAGATGGGTGGCCGCAGGGCGCCCCGAGACCACAGGAGACCTGACATGAACCTGCCCCCGATCTCGGCGGAGAGCCTCGAACTGCTCATCCACGCCGCAGACATCACCGACGAGGACTGGATCGACTATCCCGATTACGGGTTCCGTCAGTGCTTCCTGTTCAAGAACCCCGACACCGGCGCCTCCATCGCCCTGCTCGACTACGAGAAGGGCGGACGGATCCCGACCAGGCACACGCACGCGTCCAACCAGTTCATGTACTGCCTCGAAGGCGATTACGAGTACACCGACTCGGGCCTGCGCCTGCGACCGGGGTCGTTCTACATGAACCCCAAGGATCACCCGCACGGCCCCACTGTGGCGCACGAGCGGAGCCTGCTCGTCGAGATCTATGACGGCCCCCACTACTACGAGATTCCCGAGTACCACACCGAGGACACCATCGGTGGCTTCCTCGCCCAGGATTGAAAGGCATCAGCGAATGTCAATGTTGACCACCACCCCCGCCCTGTTCGACACCCAGACCGCACTGCAGCGGTTCGGACTCGACACCGTCCATTCGGGCGCATACTCAGATGCCCATGGCTGGGCTGACATCGAGGGCCGCGAGCAGATCGCTGCTCGCTTCCCCGCGACGGGCGAGATCATCGCGTCGGTGGCCGAGGCGACCGCCGACGACCACCAGAGCGTCGTCTCCGCTGCAGCGGAGGCGCAGCACCGCTGGCGCACGGTCCCCGCTCCCCGTCGCGGCGAATTCGTGCGTCGCATCGGCCAGGCGATCGAGCGGGAGATGGACGCGCTCGCCGCAATCGTCTCGCTCGACACGGGCAAGTCGCTGATGGAAGCAAGAGGCGAGCTGAAGGAATGCGTCGACATGGCGATGCTCGCCTCAGGCCAGTCGCGCATGATGTACGGATTCACGCAGCAGTCGCAGCGTGAGGACCACCGGATGTACGACCAGTGGCATCCGCTCGGCGTCGTCGGCGTGATCAGCGCCTACAACTTCCCCGCCGCAGTATGGGCGCAGAACGGATTCCTCGCGGCGATCACCGGGAACACCGTCGTATGGAAGCCGAGCCCGAAGGTGCCTCTCACCGCGATCGCCCTCCAGCAGCTGGTCAACGAGATCGCAGCGGAGGAAGGCCACGAAGGTGTCTTCTCGCTGCTCATCCCCGCGCGCGACGAGGTCGCCGAGCTCCTGGTCCGCGACACACGCATCGCCATGGTGTCCTTCACGGGCTCCACAGGCGTGGGCCGCTTCGTCGCGGACGTGGTCGGCAGCACACTCGGCCGCCGGTATCAGCTGGAATGCTCGGGCAACAACGGCTGCATCGTCGATGAGACCGCCGACCTCGAACTCGCCGCAAAGGCGCTCACCTTCGGCGTCGTCGGCACGACCGGACAGCGCTGCACCAGCACCCGCCGTGTCATCGCACACTCCTCGATCGCCCCTCAGCTCGTCGAGCTGATGAGGCAGGCCTTCTCGCAGGTGAAGGTCGGTGACCCCCGTGATGCGGACACGCTGGTCGGCCCTCTCGTGGACGAGGCAGCGGTCGTGGACTTCCGCGACACCGTCGCGCTCGCCGTGGAGGAGGGAGCCACCGTGGCCTATGGCGGCGAGGTGCTCGATCGCCCCGGCTACTACGTCACTCCGACGATTCTCACCGGGGTGCGCCCGGAGGCGCGTGTCGCTCAGGAGGAGACCTTCGTCCCCATCGTCTCCGTGCTGACGTACGAAACGCTGGAGGAGGCGATCGCGATCCACAACGACGTCGCTCAGGGGCTCGCATCGGGTATGCACAGCACCGACCTCACCAGCATCGAGACGTTCCTCTCCTCTCGCGGCAGCGACTGCGGGATCGTGCGCATCAACATGGGCACCACCGGCGCCGATGTGGGGGCGGCGTTCGGTGGGGAGAAGGAGACCGGAGGCGGACGCACCGCAGGCTCCGACTCCTGGAAGGGCTTCGCCCGCCGACAGAGCGTGTGCGTCAACTGGGGCGGCAGCAGCGCCTGGGACTCCAGGATCACGCTGTGATGAAGGGACAGACCATGAACAGAACACGCATCCAGTCACCGCTGGTCAGGGAGCCCGCCGAGGGCATGTGGTCGAATTGCCTCAGGATCGGCGACACGATCTACGTGTCCGGGATGACCGCCAGGGCGGATGACGGCACGAGCATCACCGGCGCGGACGAGCACGAGCAATCGCAGGTGATCTTCACCAAGATCCGCAATCTGGTCGAAGCGGCAGGCGCCGAGATGGACGACGTCGTCAAGATGACCATCTACGTCACGAACATGTCGCACAACGACCAGGTCTGGAAGGCGCGCAAGGAGTTCTTCTCCGGCGACTTCCCGGCCTGCACGCTCGTCGAGGTCTCCGCGCTCGCGAAGCCGGAGATCCTCGTCGAGATCGAGGCGATCGCCATCGCGGGCTCTCACCGCGAGTGATCGCGCCCGGGTGGCCGGTCGCGGACGGCGGCCGGCCACCCATCCAGTCCTGACACCATCACCTCGCTGCGATGCCGCAGGCGAGACACAACTGATCAATGAGGATTCAGCGTGAACACCAGAACAACCGATGGGGCCGCACGAGTCGCGGGACCCACCACCCTGACCAACCTCGCCCGCGCGGCGGAGGACCACTCGCTGCAGAGCGTCCCGAGCGCCGAACGCCGAAGCGGCTGGAGCCTGGCGCTGAGCCCGGTGTCGGTGGCGACAGCACTCGTCATCTTCGCCATCGGCGGATTCGCCGTGATGCTCGCCGGCTTCGCCGTCGGTCTGACCGCGGGCATCGTCGTGGCCGTGCTGGCATTCGCACTCGGGAAGGCGCTCGGAACGATCGCCTTCCGCACCGGCGTGTCCAGCACGGTCACATCTCGACTCTTCGGCTTCGGCCGACGCGGCTCGGTCCTCGGATCGGCGATCTTCGCGTTCATGATCCTCGGATTCCTGGCGATGGAGTCGGCGCTGCTGTACGAAGGCACCGTGCTGATGCTCGGGCTGTCGGACGACTGGGCGACGAGGATCACGCTCTACGGCCTTCTGACGGTGGCATGGATCGCACTCGCCATCTTCGGCTTGAAGCTCGCACTGCGGGCGAGCGGGGTGATGACGATCATCACGCTGC
Organism: Microbacterium sp.; assembly: GCA_049646915.1. Classification (GTDB taxonomy): domain Bacteria; phylum Actinomycetota; class Actinomycetes; order Actinomycetales; family Microbacteriaceae; genus Microbacterium. The sequence continues at coordinate 11,246 of JBARWR010000220.1, read as the reverse complement.
TGGTCACCGTCTGGCTGATCATCGAGATCTATGTGAACCAGGGCAGCGATCCTGCGGCCTTCTTCGCATCCGAAGGCGTCGTCCCCGGCACAGGCTGGGACAAGTTCCAGGCCGCCTTCGCCGTGATCGGTGCGACCGCGGGAACGATCTCCCTGGTCACGATGGACTTCGCACGCTACGCCCGCTCCAACCGTGACGTCACGATCCTGGCGCTCGCCGGTCCCTTCGTGCAGAACATCGTCATGGTGATCCTGGGCGGACTCATCACGGTCGGCGCGCTGCCGATCGTGGCCGACTACCTCAGCGCCCGCGATTCCGGGCTGATTCCCGAGGCCGCGGCGGGCGCAGCAAGCGCTTACGTCATGCAGAACACGGGAGCATTCTTCGTCATCTTCGCCGGATGGATCGGGTTCATCACCATCTACGCGGCCCAGGCCAAGGCGCAGGCGATCAACGCCTACTCCGGTTCGCTGTCGCTGGTGAACATCGTGGACGCGCTGACGGGCAAGCGGCCGGGTCGGCCGGTGATGGTGATCGCGGGGAACCTCATCGCCCTGGGAATGATCGCCGCCGGCATCCTGGACAACTTCGCCAGCTATCTCGCCTACCTGGGCACACTGACGCTGTCCATGTGCGCCGTGATGATCGCAGACTTCTTCATCGTGCGTCGAGGCCGTTACATCCCGAGCGAGCATCGTGTCGAGAACTGGAACTGGGCCGGGCTCGTGACGATGGCGATCTCGGCCACGACGGGCATCGTGCTCATGGCCACCGGCATAGTGCCGCTCGGTTTCCTGGTGTCGCTGGTCCTTGCGCTCATCCTCTATCCGGTGCTGCGACGCGCGATTCCCGAGGGCACCGGAACCACCTACGCGGCCGCCGCGGACGCATTCGACGAGGCCGACTGATGTCCGCGACCGTTCTGGAAACGCGCGGCAGCAGAGCTGCCCGGGCACGCGACGACTCCTCTTCGAAAGGCTGGAGCATGACTGAATTCATGTGGAACACCGAGATCTACGATCCCGCTGGACAGGCGACCATGCTGATGCAGCGGGCGGCCAGTCCGATCCCTCAGAACGATCAGCGGCTGCTGCGCAACACGCTCGGCAACTTCGCCACCGGCGTCACGGTTGTCACGTACGAGTCGAAGGGGCTCTACCACGGCGTGACCGTCAACTCCTTCACCTCCGTGTCGATGGATCCTCCTCTCGTACTCGTGTCGTTGATGCGCACGTCACGGGCGCTGCCGTATCTGCTCGAGCGGCCGTTCGCGGTCAACGTGCTCGCGGACGGTCAACTCTCCACCGCCCTGCGGTTCGCCGGCAAGGATCCGGAGCACCAGATCGACTGGGTGACCGATGAGGCAGCGCCCCGCATCAATGATTCCAGCGCGTTCTTCCAGTGCCAGCCCTGGGCCGGACACGACGGCGGGGATCACGTCCTCGTCCTGGGTGAGGTGCAGTCCTTCGGCCAGCGCGACGACAGCGAGCCGCTGCTCTTCTACCGCGGGCAGTGGGGCCAGCTGGCCGCTGACGGAAAGCAGGGCTGAGTCATGACCACGAATGAGGCACTGCGAGAGGCGGATGCGATGGACAGCGCAGAAGAGAACCAGGATCGGATGGAGGAGCTGCTGCGTGCCATCGAGGCGCTGCATGAGCTCGTCGAGAGCGAGGCGGACACCGCGGAGCGACTGAACCGCCCCACGCCTCGCGTGCAGGAGGCGCTCAAGGCAACCGGGGTGTTCCGCACCCTTCTGGCCGAGGAGCTCGGTGGTCTCGACGCGAGCCCGACGCAGACTCTCGAGGTCATCGAGCGCGTCTCGTACCTCGACCCGTCACTCGGGTGGCTCGTCCGCGTGATCGCGAGCGAGACCGCGAACGTCGCCGATCACCTGCCGCACGAGGTTCTCGCCGAGCTGCATGCCGGAGTCGATGACATCCTCATCGCGGGTCAGGCGGCGGTCGTGGGCGGCACAGCGATCCCCGATGAGGGCGGATACCGCATCACCGGCGCATGGCGCTACGCACCAGGACTGGCGATGGCGACTCATGTCGTGCTCTGCGTCACGTTGGACGGCAGCGACGACGTGCTGCTGAGCGTCGTCGGTCGTGAACAGCTGCACATCGCGGACAACTGGAACGTGCTGGGGCTGCGGGCATCCGCGAGCTTCGACTATGAAGTGGACGATCTGCATGTTCCGGAGCGGTTCACCTTCCGTCCCGGAACGAGGCGGAGCGAATCGGACCTCGGCAATGCACTGGGACCGGCGCTGGTCTCGGCTCTCAACCAGGGTGCCTGGGCGCAGGGCGTCGGACGCAGGATGCTGGATGAGCTGCGCTCGCTCGCCCAGGGCCGCATCGGCGTCGGCGACCAGACGCTGGTGAGCGACGAGTTCTATGCGGAGTTCGCGCGGCACTACTCGCACGTGCGCGGGACCATGGCGCTGCTGCGCACGACGTGGGAGAGCAACGAGCGGACACTTCTCGCCGGGCAGTGCCTGAGCGACGAGCAGGAGACCATGTCGCGGCTCGCCGCATCTCTGTCCACTCGCACGGTGCTGGAGATCAGCCAGCTGCTGCACCGGTTCGCCGGCGCGTACGTCATGCGCAACGGCACACTGCAGAGACTCTTCCGGGACGCGCACGCCGGAACCCAGCACAGGGCGACCTCGCACGTGGTGGCTCAGGAATGCGGACGCATGCTGGTCGGTGCCCTGCCCGAAGGTGCGCACTGGGGCCTGTTCGACCTCGTCCTCCCTGAGGACGGCGTCGCGGAATCGGACTCGGTTCTCGTGACAGGGGGCCGGGCGTGAGGCTCACCACCATCCGCACCGCTCAGGGAACGTCCGCTGCAAGGGTCGAAGCCGACCGCCTGATCGAGGTACCGGGCTTCGCCGATGTCGGACAGCTGCTCGAGAACCCCGACTGGCGTTCGATCGCAGATCGCGCCCATGGGGTGGAGCACGCCGCGGACGCGCAGCGCGAGATGCTGATCCCTCGTCCGTCCAAGGTCCTGTGCGTCGGACTCAACTATCGCAACCACATCCTCGAGATGGGGCGTGCGCTGCCGGAGCATCCGACGATCTTCGCCAAGTTCGCCGACACCCTCACCGCGCCGTTCGCGGACATCGTCGCCGTCGCCGAAGAGTCATCCATGGACTGGGAGGGCGAACTCGCTCTTGTCATCGGGTCTACCGCGTACCGCGTCAGCGAAGCGGATGCCGGCGGCCATATCGCCGGCTACGCGGTCGCCAACGACATCTCGATGCGCAGCTGGCAGAACCGCACCCTGCAATGGCTGCAGGGCAAGATGTGGGCGAGGTCGACACCCATCGGTCCTGACCTCGTGACGGCGGACGCGTTCGACTGGACCGGCGCCAACCTGCAGACGAGAGTCAACGGCAGGACCGTGCAGGACGCGGATCTCAGCGATCTGCTCTTCCCGCCGGAACAGCTCGTCGCGTATCTCTCGACGATCATCCCGCTGAACCCCGGCGACATCATCCTCACGGGTACTCCCGGCGGCGTCGGGCATGCCCGCACTCCCGCGGAGCACCTCGTCGCAGGTGACACCGTCGAGGTCGAGATCTCAGCTCTCGGCGTTCTGCGCAACTCACTCACCGGACCGCGCTGAGAGCGCGCTCCCTACCCCGCACGACCGAAGAAGCTCGTACCCGATAGGAAGCAGGAAGAACGATGAACACAATCTCACGATGGCTGGGGGCCGCAGCAGCAGCGACACTCGCGCTGGGTCTGGCCGCATGTTCGGCGGATGCTCAGGCGGCACCGCAGCCCGGTGACCCGGTGACGGTGAAGGTGGCGACACTGGGTCTGATCTCGGATGGAGCGCTCCTGCTCGGGATGGAGCAGGGGTTCTTCGAGGAGGAGGGCCTGAAGATCGAGACCTCCATCGTCGCGAATCCCCCGGCGGGACTGTCCGCGGCGCAGAGCGGCCAGATCGATATCGCCTACTCGCCCAGCATCTCGGTGCTCACGGCGCTGAACCAGTCCCTCCCGCTCAAGGTGGTCGCCCCCGCTGACGGCTATCCCGCAGGAGCAGCGCAGGCCGACGACCCGTTCGAGCTCGACATCACCGGACTGTTCGCCAGCGCGCAGTCCGGCATCACCGAGATCGGCGACCTGGCGGGCAAGACCATCGCCGTGCCCGCGCGCAAGGCGCACATGGAGATCGTCATAGCCGACGAACTGCAGCGCGCCGGCATCGACCCGAACTCGGGGGTCAGCTGGGTCGTTCTGGACTTCACCTCGGCAGTCGCCGCTCTCAAGAGCGGAAGTGTGGATGCCGCCGGACTCGTCAGCCCCTTCAACATCCGGGCCGCGGAGGAAGGCAGCGTCCAGATCTCGGCACCATCGGTCGGATTCTTCGAGGGTGCAGGCGCGACGAACTTCTGGAACGCCGGCGCTTCGACCGTGCAGGCCAAGCCCGAGATGATCGCCGCGTTCCAGCGGGCGCTCCTCAAGTCCAACGCCTACGCGATGGAGCACATGGACGAGGGGATCCAGAAGGGCATCGAGTACAGCAAGTCGCAGCTCACACCCGACCAGATCGTGAAGCCGGTGTGGCCGACCGATCTGCGCGTCGAGGACCTCGACATCCCGAACCGGAAGATGGTCGACCTCGGATTCTTCCCCGCCGCCGCTGATCTCAGCGACGTGGTGTGGAAGGGATGATGAGTCAGCCATGAACAACCCCGGACTGCTGCGTTACGGCATCGGTGCGCTGGGCGTCGCGGCGGCGATCTGCGTCTGGCAGTTCGCCGCTGCGGTGGGTCCGCTCGCGGGCTCCCCCCTGCCCACGGCGAGTGATGCCGTACTCGCGCTCGTGAATCTGCTCGCGTCGACCGTGATGTGGAAGGCGCTCCTGGAGACGATCTACATGGCGCTGCTGGGCCTGCTGATCGCCACTGTCGCCGGAGTGCTCGTGGGGGTCGGCGTGGGCGTCTCGCCGCTGGCCATGCATGCCACTCGCGTTCCGCTCGAGTTCCTGAAGCCCATCCCGCCGATCGTCATTCTGCCGGTCGTCGTGCTCGTGCTCGGACCGACTTCGGCGATGGGGGTGCTGCTGGTGTTCATCGGATGCTTCGTCGCCATCGTCGTCCAAACGGCGGCAGGCGTGTTCGACGCCGATCCGGTCGCGAAGGCGACCGGGCGCTCATACGGCCTCAGCTCCGGCGCCGTGCTCGCACGCATCGTGCTGCCCAGCGCACTGCCGTACATCGGTACGGCGATCCGTGTCGCCGCACCGACCTCCTTGATCGTCGCGGTGGTGGCCGGACTGCTCGGCGGTGGTCCGGGACTGGGCCAGAGTCTGCTTCTCGCGCAGATCGCCGGCAACCAGCCGGAACTGTTCGCGTACGTGCTCATCCTCGGAATCCTCGGACTCATCGTGCAGAACATCAGCCAATGGAGCGAGCAGCGTCTGCTGCACTGGCATCCGCAATACCGGAAGCAGGCCCTCTGATGGTCACCACCTCCACTGTTCTCGTCCGCACTCGAACCGCACGACGCCAGCAGCGTTCCGGTCTGCCCGCAGGGGTCCTCATCGGCGCCGAGATCCTCGTGCCGGTGATCCTGCTCGCAGCCTGGTGGGTGAGTTCGAGCGGCTCCACGAACCCGTTCTTCCCGCCGCTTCAGGTGATCCTCACTCGGCTTGTCGAGCTGGCCGGAACTCCGGTGTTCTGGACCGACATCGCATCGTCGGTCACGAACCTGTTCATCTCGTTCGCCCTGGCCTCCTTCGTCGGCGTGGCCGTGGGAATCGCCCTGGGAATGATCCGCTGGTGCTCCTGGCTGGTCGAGCCGACCGTGCACTTCTTCCGGGCGATCCCACCGGTCGCCCTGGTGCCGATCTTCGTCTCATTGATCGGGTTCGGAAACGAGACCCGCGTGCTCGCCATCACGCTCGCCGCTGTCTTCCCCGTGCTGATCTCCACGATCGACGGGCTGCGGGCGAACGATCAGGACCGCGCGAGCGTGGGACGGGTCTACGGCTTGGGATGGCGAGACCGGATCTTCCGGATCGCGCTTCCCGAGGCGAGCCCGCGGATCCTCTCAGGCATGCAGGTGAGCCTGATCACCGCATTCGTGGTGATGATCGCCAGCGAGATGCTGGGCTCGTCCACCGGTCTGGGGGCGGCCACGCTGGTCGCCCAGCAGTCCTTCATGATCGCCGACATGTGGGTGGGAATCCTCGTTCTCGGCGTCCTCGGCTATGCAGCCACAGCCTTGTTCGTGATGTTCAGGCGCCGCGTTCTGCGCTGGTACATCGCCATCCGACAGCAGGAGAAGAACCTATGACCATCGTGACCGAAGCTCCGGTCCGGCTCAGCGTGGCCGGCCTCGCCAAGACCTACGAGACCAAGCGCGGTCCGGTGGAGGTCATCGCCGACCTCACCTTCGACGTGCGCGCCGCCGAGATCGCGTGCATCGTCGGACCGTCCGGGATCGGAAAGACGACGCTGCTCAAATGCCTCACAGGTCTGCAGTCGGTCTCGGCGGGATCGGTGCACATCGATGGGCGGGAGATCGACGGCCCGCCCAAGGAGATGGCGCTCGTCTTCCAGGAGTACACGCGGTCGCTGATGCCCTGGCTCACGGTGGAGAAGAATGTGCGCCTGCCGCTGAACCACCTGCGTCTGACGCGGGAGGAATCCGATGAGCGCATCGCGTCCGCGCTGGCGGCCGTCGGCTTGGCAGGGGCGGAGCACAAGTATCCCTGGCAGCTGTCCGGAGGCATGCAGCAGCGGGCCGCGATCGCCCGGGCCATCGCGTATCGTCCGGAAGTGCTCGTCATGGATGAGCCGTTCGCGTCGGTCGACGCTCAGACCCGATTCGAGCTGGAGGATCTCTGTCTGCAGATCCGGGAGAGCTTCGGCATGACCATCGTCGTCGTCACGCACGACATCGATGAGGCCGTGTACCTGTCCGATCGGGTCATCGTGCTCGGCGAGCGTCCGGCGCGGGTCACCCGGATCATCGACATCGACTTCGACGGTCCGCGCGATCAGGTGGCCACACGCTCCGATCCGGCATTCGCTGAGCTGCGCACGGAGATCTTCGAGCTGATCCGCAAGGCCGCCTGAGATGCTGCCGCGCCGCGGGTACGAGGATTTCAAAGGCACCGTGGAGGAGTTCACCTCGAGCTCGTCGCCGTGGTGGCCGCCCGCGGCGCGGGCCCATGAGGGAGCTCCGAACGTCGTGATCATGCTCGTGGATGATCTGGGGTTCTCCGACCTGGGCCCCTTCGGCAGCGAGATCCCCACCCCGCACATCGACGGCATCGCGGACCGCGGGTGGGTCTTCACCGACTACCGCACGGCGCCGATGTGCTCGCCGTCGCGAGCTGCGCTGCTGACCGGACTCAACCCGCACCGCGCGGGTTTCGGGTTCGTGGCGCACGCTGATCCTGGTTATCCCGGTTTCGCGTGCGAGCTTCCGGAGGACGCTCCCACTCTCGCCGAATCGCTCCGGGCAGGGGGCTACGCGACGCTCATGGTGGGCAAGTGGCACCTCACGCAGGAGTCGCGGCTGCACGATGCCGCCGACAGGTCGTCATGGCCGGTCCAACGCGGCTTCGATCGGTACTTCGGCAGCATGGACGGGTTCACCTCGCTGCACCACCCGCACCGGCTGGTGCGGGACAACTCCGTCGTCGATGCCGTCGAATTCGCGGACGGATACTTCCTCACGGATGAGTTGGTGTCTGAGGCTCGGGGGATGATCGACGACCTGCGCGCGAACGATGCGACAAAGCCATTCTTCCTGTACTTCGCGCACACGTCGGTGCACGGTCCCATCCAGGCGAAGGATGCGGACATCGACAGGTATCGGGGGCGCTACGAGGCAGGCTGGAACGCGATCCGCGAGCAGCGCTTCGAGCGGCAGAAGCAGATGGGCGTCATTCCCCCTCACGCGGAGCTCCCCGGTGACGACCTCGATCTGCCCATCCCGAGGTGGGAGCATCTCGACGACGCCGATCGAAGGCTGTTCGCCGCACATATGGAGGCGTACGCGGCGGCCGTCGACGAGGTGGACCAGAGTGTGGGAATTCTCGTCGCGCAGCTCGAAGAGCTCGGCGAGCTGGACAACACGATCATCGTCCTCGCCAGCGACAACGGGGGCACTGCGGAAGGCGGGCTGTCCGGCACGCGCAGCTACTTCTCCCAGTTCGCCCTGCACGTCGATCTTCCCGACGACTGGGTGCGAGACGTGCCGCGCGATCCGGACCTCATCGGCGGTCCGCAGACGTTCTCGCAGTACCCGGCGGGCTGGGCGCGAGTGTCCAACACCCCGTTCCGCGCGTTCAAGGCCTCCACCTACGAAGGAGGCGTGCACGCCCCGCTGATCATCTCCTGGCCCGCGCGTGCGGCCGAGACCCGCACGCTTCGTGACCAGTTCGTCTTCGTGTCCGATCTCGCCCCGACCATTCTGGACCTCGTGGGGGTGAAGGCCCCCGCGGAGATCGGAGGTCGTCCGGCGCTGGAGCCCGACGGCGTCAGCGTCGCGGCCGTGCTGAGCGATGCGGCTGCCCCCGCGCGCGCGGCACAGCACTTCGAGTGCGTCGGGCGCCGTGCGATGATCGACGGCGACTGGAAGATCGTCTCGCCGACTGCCCCCACCGCGCACGATGGCGCCGCCGGAGGCAGCTGGGAGCTGTACCACCTGCCCAGCGACCCCACTGAATGCCGTGATCTGGCTGACCAGCACCCCGGGCGAGTGACGGAACTGGCGGAGCGCTGGCGAGCGGAAGCTTGGCGGAACACCGTGTTCCCTCTCGATGATGAAGGCTCGCTGGTTCATGTGCGCCCGGACACGGAAGCGATGCTCTCCGAGCCCGTCTCGCTCACTCCGTTCCGGCCGCCGCTGGAGAGATTCCGTTCGGCGAAGCTGACCGTGCTGCGTTCGTTCACGATCGAGGCCGACATCGACCTCGACGCGGGCGCTGCCGGCGTGATCGTCGCGCATGGCGATCAGGGCGGGGGCTATCTGCTCGCGATCGATCACGGTGCGACGCTGCTGAGCTACAACGCCTACGGCCACATGCATCGCGCCGTCGGCAGTCGCCTGTCGCCGGGTCGGCATCGGCTTGTCCTTGCCTTCGATGAACGAGAAGGTCTGCGCTGGCAGGTGACTCTCACGGTCGACGGGCGCGCGGACGCGGAGCTTGCGGAGGTCCCCATGCTGCTCGGCATGGCCCCCTTCACCGGCATCAGCGTGGGCTACGACTACGGTGGCCCAGTGGACTGGGAACTGCACGAACGGCGGGGTGTCTTCCGCTTCGGTGGGGGCGATCTCGGTCGCGTGCGGATCGTGCCGGGAGCGCGCTCGGCCACCGACCGGACCATGTTGCACCGGGTCGGCTCCGCAGTGCAGCACGTCGCTGACTGAGCGCTGATCCGGACGTCCGGACGGCGAAGGCAGACTAAGTCGCCCGAAACCACTACGCTGACATGCAATCGTGCGAGTCGCGGACGGCTCGGGGGCGAGGCACGTCGATGGCGCTCACATCCGAGGAGACAGCGTGGACTTCCGCCTTCTGGAGTATTTCGAGGCCGTCGCGCGGGCCGGGTCGGTGTCGCAGGCGGCGAAGGCCCTGAACATGACCCAACCCTCACTGAGCACCGCCATGGCCCGATTAGAGCGCGAGGCGGGAGCGCAGCTGCTGGTGCGCTCGTCGCAGGGCGTACAGCTCACCACCGCGGGCCGATATCTGCTCGTACAGGGAAGTCAGCTGGTCGCCGCGAGGGACAGAGTAGTGAGGGTGCTGCGTCTGATGGGCAGCGGTCTGGCAGGCGAGCTGAGGCTGGGCGCGGAGCCGATGGTGATCCACGAATTGATCGGAGACGTGATCAGCGAGTTCACGTCATCATCGCCCGACGTGCGCATCGCTTTGAACGATGTCGGCCCGCGATCCATTATCGAAGGCGTGGGATCCGGTCAGTTCGATGTCGGCTGCATCCCCTGGGGACCGGATGCCATTGCGGCGTCGATCGCCGACCGGTTCGACTGGTTCCCACTCTCCCGGGTAGAGATCAAGCTCGCCGTGCCGGTCGGACGCACACGGGAGCGCCATCCCAACGGCAGCGGCTGGGGACGATGGATTCTGCCGCAGCGCATACCCGGGCTGCCGGGCATGATAGATGCCGTCGAGGCGGAACTCGCAGGCGAGGCCCAGTTCGACATCATCCAGGTGTCGACACCGCAGGCCGCGATACCGCTTGTCGCGGCGGGATTGGGCGTCGCGCCGACGACGATGCGCGTCTGGTCTCAGCATCCTCGCGTCGCCATCGTCGAAGCGCCGCGCTGGCTGCGGTCGATGGAGATCACCATGCTGCTGCGCAAAGGCGTCGAGATCACTCCCTTGATGAAGCGCTGGCTGGAGACATCCCGCGCGGTCTCCGGTCGGCGCCGATCCGGTGGCGCTCAGGATCGCTGACGGTCGACCGCTGATCGTCTGCGGAGATCAGCGCGCGATGTTGTATTGCGCCGCGCCCACGGCCAGCACGGCGTAGTCGCGGTGCAGAGAGACCGGCGTGCCGGTGGAGGCTTCCAGGGCCGCACCGCCGGCGTTCCAGACGGTGACGAGATCGCCGTCGAGAGTGCGCAGACTCAGGAGGCCGGATGCCGCGTCGGCAGCCTCGACCAGCGCATCCACCCAGCCGAGCGGTGTCGCAGACGCCATCCGTGCCTGGATGAGGTGCAGCGCGTGGCCCGGCGCGAACGATGAGCAGGCGTAGCCGTGGCCGCACATGCACGCCGCATCCTGACGCACCTCGAGGGGCGAAAGGCGGGTCTGCGGCGTGGTCACGGGGTCTCCTCTGGATCGGTTGATCCGAGGTTACGGCCGGGGGGCCGCGCTGTCGATCGACGCTGAAATGCGGCGAAACACGGCGGACATCAGTTGAACCCGCCGAGGATCGCGATGCAGGGCCCGATGATCACCAGCCACATCGCCGCGGCGATGATCAGGATGCCGGTCGCGAACGAGCGCGTCGGACGGAAGAACATCATCACGATCGCCGCGATGGCGATCAGCAGGAACGGCCACAGCAGCACAAGGACACCGCCGTCACCGTTCACGACGCTGAGGGATGCGAACATCGCCACGACTCCAAGGACATGCGCGACGACCCCGATCGCGATCCCGATCCCCAGCCCCGCACCGAAGCTGAGGCCCTTCCTGGCGGGCGCGGGCGGTGTCCAGGCCCCGGGCGCGTAGCCCAGCGG
>JBARWR010000219.1:0-3310 GCA_049646915.1 Microbacterium sp. | reverse complement strand
GACCAGAGCCGTGAGCCAGGCCAGCAGCTGTGCATCGCCGTCGGCGAGCCATCGGCTGAGGTCGTCGCGGCTGCCTGCGTAGGACTGGAACTCCAGGCTGATCCGTCCGTCGCTCAGCTCGGCAGGGGACTGCGGGATGTAGTTGGCCAGCACCGCACGCACGGTCGCGGCCGGTGCGGCATCGGGGCCCAGCGCCCCGACTGCCTCGCTGATGCGCTCCTCATAGCGCGCACTCGCCGCCCGCATCGCGAACGACATCATCTCGTCCTTCGAAGCGAAGTAGTGCTGCACCATCCCCGCCGTGACGCCCGCTTCGGCGGCGACGCGGCGCAGGCTCACCTCGCTGAGGCCACCCCTCGCGACGACGCGGAGCAGGGCATCTGCGATCTGCTCTCGGCGCTCGGCATGGTCAGTGAGCTTGGGCACGTCCTCATGTTTTCACATTGCACTCGTATTGACAACCGTCTTGCGCGGCGGTTACATTGCAAGTGAAATGTTCACGGGAGAGGGATCAAGATGCCGCACGCCGCAGCCATGGACATCGCCGCACCGCGCCGGATCGGCCCGCAGCGCGAGGGCAGGGATCGGCTCAGGTACGGCATCCGTCGCGGCTCGGAGATGGAGATGGCGGGCTATCGCAGCATCTGGCGTTCGATCTCTCGGGCGCCGCATGTTCCGGAAGGCGCGTCCGGCTTCAGCTACGACAAGCCCATCCGCACGATCCTGGTGGTCTTCATCGTGCTGTCGGCCGTGGAGATCCCGCTGATCGACCTGCTTGTGCACGGCATCCCGTGGCTGCGCTGGCCCTTCATCGCGCTGGGCGTGTGGGGAGTGGTGACGATGCTCGGCATTCTGCTCGGCTACCTGACCCATCCGCACGCGGTCGGCCCGGCCGGCATCCGGATCCGCCACGGCGGTGAGGTCGACATCGACCTGCCGTGGGACGTCATAGCGTCAGTCGAGCGGCGCAAGCACGCGCTCACCGGTGCGCCGCCGCTGAGCCTCACCGGCTCCGGCGACGAGCAGGTGCTCAACCAGGTGATCCAGGATCACTCCGAGATCGAGATCGCCCTGGAGGAACCGGTCCTGCTGCGGCTGCCGCAGGGCGAGATCATGGTCTCGGCGGTGCGGGTGTCGGTCGACGACCCCGCCGCATTTCTGGATGCCGTGCGCACGCATATCCCCTGAGCGCAGATGGAGTGGATGCGGCGAGCCGAGTGCGTTACGCCCTGAGACGACGCGCGCGCACCGCGGCGACGATCATCACCGTGGAGAAGACGACACCGACGGCGACGGTGACCACTGACGCCTCGATCCCGAACGCTCCACCGGTCAGCCAGTCCGGACCATGCGTGGTGGTGACGAAGAGTCCGGGCTTGCGGTTGCCCGACACGGGGATTCCGAGCAGGCTCACCAGCGTGTTCCACGCGAAGTGCAGACCGATGACGAACCACAGGCTGCGCCGCCAGACGAAGGCCGCGCCGATGAGGACGCCGGCTTCCAGGGCGATCGCGAAGCCGCTCCACAGGGTGGCGTTCGCGTTCAGGAGGTGCGCGCCGCCGAACAGCAGCGCCGTGACGGCGATCGCGACCCACGGACCGCCGAGCTTCTCGATGGCCTGAAGCGCCAGGCCGCGGAACGCGAGCTCTTCCACGATCGCGACGCCGAAGTTGAACACGATCGCGAGCGACACCGTGTTCAGCACATCGATGGGATGCCATTGCACGCTGTACCCGCCGAGCGCGGTGATGATCAGCAGCGAGGCGACCACGAAGAACGCACCGACCGCGGCGCCGAAGAGGATCTCTCGAGCGACCGAGCCGCGCAGCTCAGGCGACCGGCGACGCGCGAGCAGCCGCATCGTCAGCACGTAGATGCCGATCGCGAGTGCGGCGCTCACGAGCGAGGCGATGATCCGGATCGGAGTGCCGAAGCCGGAGGCGGCGACTCTCACCACCTGGTCGACGGCGATGATCACGACCGCGCCGATCACGAACCAGACGAGCGGGAAAGCGAAGATCCGGCGGATGATGCCGGGCTTCTCGGAGTCGGGGACGGTGGACGAGGTCATTGCTGCTCTCCGCTTCTGGCAGTTCGGGCTGCGGCCGCAGTTCGGCCGCGTCTCGAACCTAACGATGCGCGTCGGTCGGCGATTCCCCCAAAGGTGGACAGTTACGCCGGCATCAACGGCCGGTGATTCCCGTGCGGTGCGCGAAGACGACGGCCTGCACACGGTCGCGCAGTCCGAGCTTGAGGAGCACTCGTGACACGTACGTCTTCGCCGTCTCGGTGCCCACGGTCATCGCCTCGGCGATCTCGGCGTTGGACAGTCCCTCGGCGAGGAGGGCGAGTGCCTCGTGCTCGCGCGGGGTCAGAGTGCGAAGCGGACGGTCATCCGTGAAGGCCGGGCGGATGCGGTCGCCGAACCTCCCGATGAGTGCGCGGGTGGCCGCGGGATCGATGAGCGCGTCGCCCCTGGCGACTGTTCGCAGCGCCTCGAGCAGCACCTCGGGTCTGGCGTCCTTGAGCAGAAACCCGCTCGCGCCGGCTTTGAGGGCGTCGTACACGGAGGAATCCAGATTGAACGTCGTCACCACGAGCACCCGCGGCGGCTCCGCGCTCGACGCGATGATCTCGGCGGTGGCGGCGATGCCGTCGAGTTGCGGCATGCGCACATCCATCACCATCAGATCGGGTCGCAGTCGGGCGGCCAGCTCCACCGCCTCGCGGCCGTTCTCCGCCACGGCGACGACCTCGAAGTCCGGCTGCGAGTGGATCACGCGCGCGAATGCATCGCGCACCGCCAGCTGGTCATCCGCGATGATCACGCGCCGCTCGCTCACAGCTCCCACCTCGCCGTCGCCGTGTATCGGCCGTCTGTCACCTCAGCGGTGAAGGCGCCTCCGGCATCCGCCACCGTGCTCATGATGCCCGACATCCCTCTGCCGGCAGCAGGCGGTCGTGTGCCGAGTGGGACGGCATTGGTGACGGTCAGTTCAGCGAGGTCGGCGGTCGCGCGGACCACCAGCCGCACCTCCTCACCGCGAGCGTGCTTCATGGCGTTGGTCACTGCCTCGCGGGCGACGCTCCGCATGACGCGGGTGATCTCGGACGAGATCTGTTCGACCGGTCCGACTGTCTGCAGGGAGACCGGATACCCGGTCTCCCTGAGTCTGTCGACCATGCGTGAGATCCTGTCCGCGGCGGCGAGGTCGGGGGTTGCGGCCTCGGCGGCCGGGTCGAGCGCCCCCAGAAGCGATCGCAGCTCGGTGAGCGCGAGCCGTCCGGTCGAGCCGACGGACTCGAGGAT
>JBARWR010000218.1:0-7823 GCA_049646915.1 Microbacterium sp. | reverse complement strand
AGTCCTCGTCGCTCTGCCCAGCGAGTCCGCCACCGCCGCGCCATCCGCCGACCAGGGGGATCACGGCGTCGACCGCGCCGATCCGCTCGGCCAGTGCCGTCATGTCGGCCAGCGACGTGGCATCCGTGACCTCGGTCTGTGCGCCGGCATCCGACAACGGCGCCAGCCGTTCAGCGGACCGACCCGTCGCGATCACCCGGGCGCCCGCGCCGATCAGGGTGCGGGCGGTGGCCAGACCGGCGGCACTGGTCGCGCCGGCGAGCAGGATGGTGCGGTTCATTGAGTCTCCTGTGATCGCGGATGAAGGACGGATGCAGGTCTGAAGGAGTTTCTGAGAGGCATTCTCCTCCAGAGGTGCGAACGTCCTTCAGACCTGCACGCCGGACCGGCCGATCAGTCGTCGGTGCCGGTCACAGATCGGTGCCGCGGATGCCGACCGTCGACTCGATGACCGGCTTCATCTTCTTGTTGAGCGTCTCGAAGAACATCGACAGCGGGAACTCGTCGTCCATCACCGCGTCGGTGTAGCCCTTCGGCGCGCCGGCGAGGATCTCATCCGACAGGCCGCGGGCCCACTGCGAGGCGGGGTGCGGGGTGAGGGTGCCACGGACCAGGTCGTACGCGGCGAGCCAGTGGGCGACCTTCGGGCGGTCGATCGAGTGCCAGTACAGGTCGTCGATCGCATCACCGAGCGCCACGACGGCGTCGGGGACGTTGTCCCAATCGAAGGCGAGAGCGGTGTCGGTCCAGTGCAGGACGCCGCGCTGGTGCAGCCAGGCGAACAGCAGCTGACCGCCGACGGCGTCGTAGTTTCGGGTGCGGTTGCCGGTGATCGCGAAGCGGAAGATGCGGTCGAAGATCACGGCGTACTGCACGAGGTGCGCGTATTCGTGCATCTCCTGCTCGGTCTCGGTGAGCGTCTCGCCGGCGGCGACGCGGGCGTCGAACGCGCGCTCGATCTTCACCGACTCGCGGAATGCCGTCATGTCGCAGCGCATCTCCTCCAGCGAGTAGAGGAAGAACGGCATCCGCTGCTTGATCATGAACGGGTCGAACGGCAGGTCGCCGCGCATGTGGGTGCGGTCGTGGATGATGTCCCACATCACGAATGTCTTCTCGGTGACCTTCTGATCATCGAGCATCTTCGCCGCACGCTCGGGCAGCTCGAGGTTGGTGATCTCGGATGCCGCGCGCACCACGCGACGGTAGCGGGCGGCTTCGCGATCCTGGAAGATCGCTCCCCAGGTGAAGCTCGGGATCTCGCGCATGGCGACGGTCTCGGGGAACAGCACGGCCGAGTTCGTGTCGTAGCCGGGGGTGAAGTCGATCAGTCGCAGCGAGACGAACAGCTTGTTGCCGTAGTCGCCGGCCTCGAGCTCGCCGATGAACTCCGGCCAGATCGTCTCGACGATGAGCGCCTCGACGAGACGTTCGCTGGAGCCGTTCTGCGTGTACATCGGGAACACGACGAGATGACGGAGGCCATCGATGCGGTGCTGCTGCGGCTGGAAAGCCATCAGTGAGTCGAGGAAGTCGGGCTCGGCGAAGCCTTCGTCGACCCAGCGCTGGAAGTCGACCACGAGCGCGTCGAGGTACTCCGCGTCGTGCGGAAACGCCGGAGCGAGCGCGCGGATGCCGGCGATGATCGCGGCGACGTGCACGGCGGCCGCCTCCCGATCCGCAGCCTCGGGGACGGAGCCGTCCTTGATCTGCAGCGGGCGCAGCGCGATGGCGGCTTCCTTCAGCTGCAGCCAGGCGGTGCTGGTCTCGGCGGCGGAGGGGTCCTCGACGACCTCGGGTTCGCCGACGATGGCGCTGGTGAGGGGAGAGAGAGTGGTCATCGGAACCTCCAATTCTGAGGACGGGCGGAAATTTTCCGACATATGTCGGCTTCAACCGTTATTATTCCACTCATGGATGACTCTGTCGACCACACGATCCTCGCCGCCCTCGCCCGAGACGGCCGCACCACGCTCGCGCAGCTCTCCGACGAGACCGGCCTGTCGACGTCCGCTGTGCAGTCGAGGCTGAAGCGGCTCGAGGGTCGCGGCGTGATCACCGGCTACCAGGCTGTGCTGGATCCCGAGGAGGTCGGAGTCCCGCTGTCGGCGTTCGTCGAGATCACGCCACTGGACCCCGCCCAGCCTGACAACGCCCCCGAGCTGCTCGAGCATCTCAGCGCGATCGAGGCGTGCCATTCCATTGCCGGCGAGGCGGCGTACATGCTGTTCGTCCGGGTTGCCACACCGCGTGCGCTGGAGCAGCTGGTCAACGACATCCGCCTGACGGCGAACGTCCGCACCCACACCACGGTCGTCCTGCAGACGTACTACGAGCGCCGCCCGATCATCTGACCCGAAAGCCCATCTATTTGTGCCTTGCGCAGGCTGCGAAGGGCTTTCCGGGTGCGCGCCGCACAAATAGACGGGCGGTCAGGTGAGGAGGGTGCGGACGGCGGTCGCGGCTGCCGCGACGGCATCCGTCACCGGGGAGCCGGTGCGGAGCGCCGCGAGCAGGGCGCCCGCGAAGGCGTCGCCGGTGCCCTTGACCGTGGTGGGGATGAGCGGATGCTCCATTCGAGTCACGCCGTCGCGGCTCACGATCAGGTCGACGAGGGTCGGACCACCGGATGCCGCACCGCCGCTGACCACGACCCACTCGCACCGCGGACCGAACAGTGCGCGGGCCGCCGGTTCAGCATCCGAGGATGCGGCCTCGCCACTGAGAAGCCCGAGCTCGAACCCGTTCGGCACGATGCCGGTGGCCAGCGGCAGCATCCGCTCGCGCAGCGCCGGGGCGACCGCCGGGTCGGTGTACATCCCGACATCCGAATCGCCGAGGGTCGGATCGACCAGCACGCGCAGGTCCGGCCGGCGTGCGATGAGAGGCTCGAGGGCATCCCCCACGGCGGCCACCTGATCGGGCGAGGCGAAATAGCCCGTGCACACCGTGTCGACCTCGTCGAGCACGCCCAGCGCATCCAGATCGCGGATGCTGCCGGCCAGCCACTCCGCGGGCATCGGGTTCGCATGCACGGAGGGGTAGTGCGGCAGGTTGCTCAGCACGATCGTGGGCAGCGGCACGACGCGGGCCCCCGACAGCATCGGCAGCACGCCGTTCATGCCGACCGAGCCGAAGGCGACCTGCGAGCCGATCAGCAGCACCTGTGCCGGACGCCGGTCCAGCTCCCAACGCGCGCGGCCTTCCGCCCAGTCCGCCGTGCTCGCCGCGTTCACTTGGCGAAGCCCGGCCAGTACTCGGAATCCGGGGTCCGACGGGCGCCGAAGATGGCCTGGCCGACGCGCACGACGCTCGCCCCCTCTTCGATGGCGGCCTGATAGTCGCCCGACATTCCCATCGACAGCCCGCCCGGTCCGACCAGGTCGCGCTCGCGCGCCTGATCGCGCAGGTCGCGCAGGATGCGGAAGCACTCCCTCACGCGCTCGGTGTCGCTGGTGAACAGCGCGAGGGTCATCAGGCCTTGCACGCGCAGGCTGTCTCGATGCTGCATCTCCTCGAGGAACGCCAGGGCGTCGGACGGCTCGAGGCCGAATTTCGACTCCTCCGCCGAGGTGTTCACCTGCACGAAGACGTCGAGCGAACGGCCGGCGGTCTGCAGCCGCTTGTCGAGGGCGTCGGCGAGACGGATGCTGTCCAGGGCTTGGAACTCGTCCGCGAACGCGACGACGTCCTTGGCCTTGTTGGTCTGCAGGTGTCCGATCACCGACCAGCGCACATCCTGGTCCGCCAGATTCTCGGACTTACGCTTGGCTTCCTGCACCTTGTTCTCGCCCAGGTCGACCGCGCCGGCCTGGATCGCCAGCAGCAGGCGCTCCTCGGGGACGGTCTTGCTCACCGACAGCAGGCGGATGTCGGCGGCGTCGCGCCCAGCGCGCTCCGCGGCGGCGGCGATGTTCGCCCGCACATCGGCGAGGTTCTGGGCGAATTCCTCCACGGAATTCGCCTGCGGGTACAGGGCGCGGGCAGGCTGGTCGGTCACGCTCTCAGGGTACTCGGGGACGAGGAGAAGCTCAGCCGCCCGCCACGCTACAGGACTCGTCTCGTGTTCTCGGCGCCGCTCGGAACGCGCGCGCGGAGGACCCATTCGGCAGATGTGCGACCTGCGTCCAGCTGTCCTCTGACTTGCGCAAGGCGCTCCCGCGAACGAGTCAACCCGCGCCCGCCGAGGCGGCCTTCTTGATCCGCAGTCACGACAGCCGCGGCATTCTTCACGATGAGTTCGACTACGCCCGCCTTCTCATCGATGTCGATGCTCGCGGACTGCGCGTTCGGGGCGTGCTTGATGATGTTCGTAACCGCCTCAATCGCGATTTCAATCAGAAGACGTCCAGTTGCCGGAGAAGTTGTCAGATGGATCTCCGGAACCGCCACCTGGGTGGGGATCCCCGCATCCTCAAGCAGCGCACCCAGCGAGGTGACCGCTTGGACTACGTTCCCGTCATAGCGGCCTGTGTACGCGGCGGACCCGTCAGTAGTCCGCTCCCGCATCAGAGATAACAGAGACTGGATGCTCTGGAGGGCCTGCTGAGCTGACTCTTCGATCGTCGTGAGGGACACCTGTCGTGATTCGTCGTTCGGCTGGCGGGGCAGCGCCCGTGCGTGGAACAAGACCAGGGTGAGGTCATGCGCGATCCCGTCGTGCAGCTCGTCGGCGATCCGCTCCCTCTCCTCGTGTGCGATGGCTTCGAGGTTTTTCACGATTCGCGCTCGTTCGGCGACGAACATGCCTTCCCTTGCGGCTACCATCCGGAACGCGACGCCGGCGAGGAAAGCGATCGCAGCGATACCCGCGATGCCGAAGACGCCTCCGTCTGTGAGCGTTGAGCCATTGACGGCAACATCTGTTGTCAGCGCGGCCAGCAACATTGCATGGGTCACTATGACCCAGGGGGCACAGGTCGCCGCGACCAGGCCGAGGGCGAGGGCCAGTTCGAGAAGGTCCCCGCCACTGCCGGTGAAGATGACACCTGTGCCGCAGATCGTCATCACGATGAACGACGCCGTCATCGGGTGCCACACGAACGCGGCCAGACCGAGGTACAGAGCGATCGCCAGAAGATCGCCGCGTCCGAACCTTCCCGCCGCCACGATGAATCCGATGGCAACAATCATGAGGACACTCACGGCGAGGATCAGCAAGAGCCTTGCTACCGGATGAAGTGCTCGTGGTCGCCAGAACGCTCGCGTGACGAGCATCCGGCCGATGGGGGCCCGCGCGGTGTCGATGAAAGACAACTCTCGACCGCTGCCTGGAGTTGCCGGGGCTTCAGGCACAGATGCCCATCACTTTGCAGAGCCAGTCGCCCAGATCCGCGTCGGTTCGGGTGATCCAGATGAACGAGCCGATGCCCTGAAGATTCAGCAACCCCACGATGGTCTCCTCGCATTCGCGTGCGCACCGCTGACCACTCGGGGTCGATCGGTCCGCACCGTAGATTCTTCTCGATCAACACTATGAGTCGATCTCCCTCCGGTGCGCAGTCATAGCCTTAGGGCTAGAGATCTGAGGATTCGTTCGCGATACCGTGGACGGATGGTTGAACGCGTGCGGGTTCTCGTCGCGGACGACGAGGCATTGGTGCGGCACGCGCTGCGCGCCTTCCTCGCCGATGACGAACGAGTCGTGCTCGTGGGAGAGGCTTCCGATGGCTCCGAGGTGGTTGACGCCTGCAAAATCGCCGATCCGGATGTCGTGCTCAT
Organism: Microbacterium sp.; assembly: GCA_049646915.1. Taxonomy (GTDB): domain Bacteria; phylum Actinomycetota; class Actinomycetes; order Actinomycetales; family Microbacteriaceae; genus Microbacterium. The sequence goes on along the minus strand of JBARWR010000218.1, from coordinate 2,102 downwards.
GGACATCAAGATGCCCGGGGTCAACGGTGTCGAGGCGACCAGGAAGGTCCTGGAATGGAACCCGGACTGTCGGGTCGTCGCACTGACGACGTTCACGACTGAATGGCGCGCGCTCGACGTGCTTCGCGCGGGCGCGTGCGGGTACCTCGTGAAGAACTCCACACCCGATGAGATCATCGACGCCGTCGTCGCCGCCCACGCCGGCGACCGGGTCGTCTCGCCTGAGGTGCAGGAGAGGTTCGTGCGTTCCGCGATCGACTCTGGTGGGCAGCACAGCGCTGACGCAGCCGCACTCAATGACCGGGAGCAACAGGTCATCGAGCTGATCGCCCAAGGCCTTTCCAACGCCGAGATCGCAGAAGAGCTCCATTACGCAGAGAGCACAGTGAAGGCAGACATCCGCCACATAAATCACGTCTGGAAGGTCTCGAACAGGCTGCAGATCGTCCTGAGAGCGACCGAGCTGGGACTCATCAGCATCTGATGCGACCCCGCAGAGTGAGATCCATATCCCCAGGGCTATGGAACGTCGCCGCGCTTCTTTCTGCTCATAAGTTGAGTAGCGGTTCAACAGCTGGACCACTGACACGGAGGAGCAACAATGAAGTTCAAGACCGTTGTATTGAGTGCGGTCGCGGCACTCGCACTCGGTATGCTGGCGGCGCCGGCACAAGCCTCGGAACCCTTGACTGACGATTCGATGTTCTTCTCCTCGGAAGACCTCAACGCCTTGGCTCCCAGCGGTGGGGCTGTGCTTGACCCAGGCGTGTTCCTCCAAGGATTGGAAGAGCTCGAAGCCTCATCTGCGCAACGGAACGAGATCGCGGAGGACGGATACACCTTCTACCAGTACGTCGTCCCAGAAGGATCAATCACCCTGCCGAGCGCCGCCGATGTCCGAGCCGCCATCGAAGCGGACGCATCAGCACACGCGCCGAGCGATGCCATCACACCATTCTTCGAAGTTCACTTCAAGGGCATCAAGACTGCTGTGGGATTCAACACAGTCGATCAGCAGGCACTCGCAGCAGGAGGCGGTGCTGCGGTCGCTGCCGCAATATGCCTCATCCCGGCTGTGGGCTGGGCGGCGTGCACAGTTATCGGCGTAGTCGTAAGCGTAGCTACGACCTATCTCCTCGTGAATGGGATCTGTAGCGGTGGTCGGATGCTCTGGTGGTATGACGTCCCGGGCGGATCTACGATCCAGTGCCGCTCATCCGCGCCCGTCCTATAACCGACCGCTGAAAGGAAGCAGTCTCGTGCGATCTTGGCTGATATATATCGGAGTCGTCCTTCTGGCCCTTGTGGCCCTGGTGTTGCTGGCGACAAGCTTGCCGTCTGTCTCCACGGAGGTCTTCCTCGTGGGCACCCCGATCGTCGTGCTGTGCGCAGGACTAGGGGCCAAGTTTGTCCAGCGAAGGAACAAGACCGCACGAGGTGAACGAATCCAAGAAGGAAAGCACCGCCTCTCCTGACGAAGCAGCAGGCAGAGCAGAACTCCGAACAGCACCCGTGAGTTCGCTCTGCTTGCTGCGTTAGTGGTGGTCAGACATCGCGCCAGCGAAGGCCCAATCGTTCCATAGCAATTCCTCACTCTCCGGGCAGCGCAGTCGCTCCCACCAATGCGTAGCCCCAGGGCTACGAAGCATCCGTAGGCCTTGCGAGTCGAATCCACGGTGGCAACGATGAATCTGACCTTGCGCCCAGCAATGCGTCAAGCTTCGACATCCGCGGAACCCACGGAAGAGATGACGATGAACCACACCCTCGCGCATCGACTGACGATGACTCTCCCGCTCCTCGGTGTTGCCTTCGTCCTCGCGTCGATGCTCCTGCCCGTGCAACTGGCAGCCATCGCCTGGGCCGTCGCAATGGCCAGCTTTGTCGCGGCACTGACCTCTGCCATCGTGGAGCAGCGTCGCCGCACAACCGAGAGATCTGGCGCCCGCTAGATGAGTGAGTCCGATTCGCTCTCAGTGATCTCTTGGTGGGGGCGTCGATGAGCCAGTTGTGCCAGATGCCGGCGGCGAGGGCGAGGAGTCGCGCGGCGACACGAGAGTAGACGCCTGCGATGGTGCGCCCGCCGTGGTCTTCGAGGGTGA
>JBARWR010000217.1:0-1906 GCA_049646915.1 Microbacterium sp. | reverse complement strand
GGTCCAGCCCGTTCGCCGCTGCCCCGAGTCGCGCGAGGAACGCATCCCGCACCGGGCTCGTGCGCGCCAGCACGCTGCCGCCGATCACAAGCGGTCCGTCTCCGCGCAGCACCGCGGTGAGCGTGTCTGCGAGGTGCTCGCCGGCGGTGGAGAGGATGCCGCGGGCCACCGCATCCGTCTCCTCGAAGGCGAGCGGGGCGAGTGCCGCAAGCTCGATCGGCGGCGGAACGTACAGCGCGCCGACGAGCCTCTCCAGCTCGCTCCACCTGCCCTGCTCGTACACGCCGGTGCGCTCGATGCCGTAGTGCGCGAGCACCCGATCCGTCAGGACCGTCGCGGGTCCGGTCCCGTCGAGATCCTGCACGGCGGCACGCGCGATCGCATGACCGATCCAGAAACCGCTGCCTCGGTCACCGAGCAGCCAGCCCAGTCCGTCACCCGCCGCGTCGATGCGTCCGTCCTGCACGCGGATGACGCACGCGCCGGTTCCTGACACGAGCGCGTAACCGAAGTCGGATGCCGCGCCACTGAAGTACGTCGCCAGCAGATCGGACTCGAAGACGAGGCGACCGGAGAATCCTCTCGTCATCAGCCGATCCTGCAGCCATTCGACCCTGCCGGATGCGCGCATCCCCGCCATCGCCGCCACGATCACGGGCACGTCGGCGAGCGTGCGCTCCGTCTTGGAGAGCGCCTTCTCGATCGCATCCAGCACGCCGTCCGCGGCCCGGTCCGGGCCCGCCGAGATGGGGTTGCCCCGCCCTCCGACGCCGTACCCGAAGCACTCTCCGCGAAGGTCCGTCAGCACCGCTCGGGTCGAGGTTCCGCCGGCATCGATACCCAGCAGAAGAGATTCGTGACTCATTCGTGATGCTGTCCTATTTGACGTTTTCGTCGCGTGAGAATAGTTTTCATCTCAACGGGAAAAACCCCCGACGGGGATTCAGGAGGCAATGGTGCCACGGACCAAGGACTTCGGCAACGGAATGACGATCGCGCGCCGCATCGCGGCCGGTCGCCACACGATGCCGACGGCGATGAGCAAGATCGCCGATGTCGTCACCGTGCACCCCGCCGCCCCGGTGGAGCTCACCATCACGGAGCTCGCAGACCGGGCGGGCACCTCGCCCGCCACCGTCACCCGCTTCTGCCGCGCGATCGGCTTCGACGGGTACACGCAGTTCCGCGTCGGCGTGGCGAGCGAGATCGGCCGCGGCGATGCGAACGAGAGCTGGCACGCCGACATCGGCGAGGAGTTCGGTTCCACCGACGAACCGGGCAAGGTGCTGCAGACGCTGGTCGCACTGCACGTGGACAGCCTGGAGAGCACGGCCGCGCGTCTGGATCTGGACAGCGTCATGCAGGTGGCCAACGCGATCGCCGTCTCCCGTCACGTCGACATCTACGGCGTGGGCGGCAGTGGCGTCATCGCCCGCGAGTTCCAGGGACGGCTATACCGCATCGGTGTGAACGCGCATGCCTGGTCGGACGTGCACGAGGGACTCACCAGCGCGGTGATGCAGGATGCCAGGTCCGTTGCGGTCGGAGTCTCCAGCACCGGCCGCACCGACGAGACCGTGCAGATGCTCTCGCAGGCCGGCGCGGCCGGAGCCTTCACGGTCGCCATCACGCATGATGCCGACTCGTGGCTGGCCGGAATCGCCGATGTCTCGCTGGCCACCGCCGAGCCCTCCAGATACCTGCGCCCCGACGACCTGTCGGTCAAGCACTCGCAGCTGCTCGTGCTCGACCTGCTCTACCTGCTGATCGCGCAGCAGATGTTCGCCGATGCATCCACCCGCCTCGCGGCGAGCGCGATGGCCGTCTCGGCGCACCGCCGACCGCCGCGCCCTGCCAAGACCGCTCTCGTCACTGAGGAGTCCCGATGACCGCGACCGCTTCCGAC
>JBARWR010000216.1:0-1835 GCA_049646915.1 Microbacterium sp. | reverse complement strand
GGCGCGTGCCGTTGTCGGCCGACTGCTCGGTGATCTGCGCCGACGGTGCCGGGATGATCGCCGTGCCGGGGAGGATCTTGGTGACCGCGCCCGAGTCGTGGTCGGATGCCGATGCCGCCATCGCCGTGGGGACCGGGGACACTCCGAGGTCGCGCTCGATCTCGCGCAGCCGGTCGAGCATCTCCTGCGCGTTCAGCGGCCGGTCATCGGGTGACTTCTCGGTCGCCCAGAGCACCAGCTCGTCGAGCGGCTCCGGTACCCCGGGGTTGCGGACGCTCGGGCGGGGAACCTGCTCGGTGGCGTGCTGGAACGCGATCTGCATGGGCTGCTCGCCCTTGTACGGCTGCTCGCCGACGAGCATCTCGTACAGCATGATTCCCAGCGCGTAGATGTCGCTGCGGGCATCCGCCGTGCCCCGGGTGACCAGTTCGGGGGCGAGGTAGGCGATGGTGCCCAGCAGCTGTGCGCCGGTCGCCGTGTTCGCCGTCGTCGCGCGCGCCAGACCGAAATCGCCGATCTTGATGCGGCCGTCCTCGGCCAGCAGCACGTTCTCGGGCTTCACGTCGCGATGCACGATCCCCGCGCGATGCGCTGCGGACAGGCCGGAGAGGATGGCGTCCATGATCGTCACGGTCTGCGTGACCGTGAGCCGCTTCTGCTCGCGCATCAGCTCGCGCAGGGTGATGCCGGGCAGGTATTCCATCACGAGGTAGGCGAGTTCGCCGTCCTGCCCCTGATCGAAGACGTTCACCACATGGGGATCGGCCAGGCGGGCGGCCGAACGAGCCTCCTGGATGAATCTGCTCTGAAAGGCCGAGTCGTCGCTGAGGTGCGCGTGCATGACCTTCAGCGCGATGCGTCGCTCCAGTCGCATGTCGGTCGCGACGTAGACGGTCGCCATGCCGCCACGGGCGATGCGTGCCCGCACCCGGTACCGACCGTCGACAAGCCGCCCGATGAGAGGGTCGGCCTGCGGAGTGTTCACGAAACGAGTCTATGAAGAACCGGCTGTGAGGCCCGGGAACGGCGCACCTCAGCCAGGTTTCGATCCGGTGACGAACCGCGTGTCGCGGCGTCCGTCGTCACCGGAGTGATGCCAGCCAGCTGTGCGACTGCGTCTCCCACTGGCCGTAGCGATCGGGGTAGGCCGAGATCTGCACGGCCTGGGCCGCGTCGGTGAACTTCTTCGTCTGCCATCCGGCGATGTCCAGCAGACCGCGGCTGGCCGAGCCGTTCGGGTCGTGCGGGCCGCCGTAGAACACGCGAATGCTGCGGTCGGCGTCCAGGATCTGCTTCGCCGTGCCCCAGCCCTGGCTGGGTCGCTGCTGGAAGAGCCCCAGCGAGTCGCGATCGCCGTGATCGAGATTCCGCATCGAGGACTCGACCATGGCGGTGGCCAGTGCGATCGCGATGCCGCGGTCGGGAACACCCAGTTCGCGGCCGACGCGGATGATGTGCACGGCGTGGGCGCGCTGGGTGGCGTCCAGCGTCGCGGAGCGCTGGGCGGGGGCCGGGGGAGCGAGGCGCAGTGTCTGCCCGGGGTAGATGATGCTCCCGTTGCCGAGACCATTGGCCTCGAGCAGCGCGGCGACGCTGGTGCTGTACTTCTTCGCGATGGCGAACAGGGTGTCGCCGATGACCACCGTGTGCGAGGTCGGTGCGACGGCCGGGGTCGGAGAGGCGGTCGGCGTCGTGGTCTTCGGCACGGAGGCCGCCGCCGGTGCGGCGCCCACCTTCAGCTTCTGGCCGGGGTGAATCATGGCGGAGCGGCCGAGTCCGTTCGCCGCGATGATCTTCGCGACCGTGGTGCGGTACGTGCGGGCGATCGCGTAGAC
>JBARWR010000215.1:0-1669 GCA_049646915.1 Microbacterium sp. | reverse complement strand
CTTCAACGTCGGGCGGGGCGAGCTCGTGGTGGAGCCCGCGTTGGTTCACGCGCTCGCCTCCGGCGGCATCGCGGGGGCCGCGCTCGACGTGTTCAGCGTTGAACCGCTCCCGCCGGGGAGCCCGCTCTGGTCGATGGAGAACGTGCTCGTCTCGGCGCATATGAGCGGCGACACGATCGGCTGGCGCTCGCGACTGGCAGAGCTGTTCCACGACAATGCGGCCCGCTACCTGGCGGGCGAACCCCTTGCCAATGTCGTCGACAAACGACTCGGGTTCGTGCCTGGCGCCTGAGGGCTTGCCCAGGCTCAGGGCGCGCTCACCCGTCTGTCGAGCTGGTGAATCTGCGACGCACCGAGAGCAGGTCCATCTGGGGGAGCGACGCGAGCATCCGCTCGATCTCATCGAGCACGTCGACGACGTGGGCGCGGGATGCCGCGACCGTTGCAACCCCGACGCCAGCCCGCCGGTGCAGGTCGAGGTGGTTGACCTCCGCCGCGCTCACCGGAAAGCGTCGACGCAGTTCGGCGACGAGCGGCCGAACCACGGAGCGCTTCGCCTTGAGCGAGTGCACGTCGCCCAGCAGCAGGTCTGCTTCGAGCGTGCCGCACCACATGGGGTGATCCTAGGCGTCGGCGCCGTGATCGCGCCCGTCGGTCGGGCCGTCGCGCCTGCGAGCGCGGGTCGGGGGGGCTACGTCAGGTGTCCCGATTGACGCCGGTGCGGGCGCCGTCGAGCGCGCCCCGCCAACCGAGCGAGTAGACGGCCGGGTTGAGGGTGTGGTGCGGGTGCTCGCCCCGCGACGCCGTGATGATGCTTTCGATCACGCTTGCCGAGACTGCCTCGGTGAAGTCGGTGGTCCAGGCCAGGCAGTGGGCGGAGAGCAGCACGTTGGGTGCTGTGAGGATGGGATCGTCAGGTGCGGGGGGCTCGGGCGAGAGGACATCGAGCGCGGCTCCGGCGATCCAGCCCTCCGCGAGCGCCGTGCGCAAGGCGTCCTGATCGACGATCTCACCGCGGGAGGTGTTGACGAGGTAGGCGCTCGGCTTCATGCTCCGCAGCAGCGCAGCATCGACCAGGTGTCGGGTCGCAGGGGAGAGGCCGACCGCGAGCACAACGAAGTCGGACCCGGCGACGAGTTCGCCGAGCGGAAGCGTGGTGAGCCCCGCGTTGCGGGCGCGCTCGTCGGTGCTCGGGTGCTCGCTGACCGCGACATCGAATCCCACGGCGGTGGCCATGTCGGCCAGTGATGCGCCGATTCCGCCGAAGCCGATGATGCCCAGTCGGCGCCCGGCCACACCGACGCCGCGGAACCGGCCGCGACCTTGAGCCCAACCGCCGGATGCCGCGGAGTGATGGTTCTCCAGCATCCGGTGTGCGAGGGCGAGGATCATCGTCAAGGTCGCTCGCGCCATCGGGCCACGAACGGCGGTTGGCGTGTTCGTGACCGCGACACCAGCGCGCGCGAGTCCCTCGAGGTCGATACCGTCGTAGCCGGCCCCGAATCGGGCGATGAGGGACAGGCGTGGGGCTGCGTGAGCGATGCGCCCGTCGAATGCGAGGTGACCGAACGCGAGCACCGCATCCAGGCCTGCGAGGTGTGCGGGGTCGGCCGAACCGCTCATCGGCGGCAGGTGCACGAGATCGAGTCCGGCTGCCTCGAGGCGTTCG
>JBARWR010000214.1:0-24687 GCA_049646915.1 Microbacterium sp. | reverse complement strand
AACACCACCGCAACACCATTCAACTGGCGCTTCGGCCGCACCGCGCTCCACGACCTCCTCGAACGCGTCAACCGACACGAACAAGCCGCAGCATGACCCCCGACGAACTAACGGAGACCCCCACTAGATACAGGCACTTCAACGCTGCCTGCTCGGTCGGGAAGTGACCGCGAGCTCGAACTGCACGGCGATACCTCGCGTTGAGGGACTCGATCGCGTTCGTCGAGCAGATCACCCTGCGGATCTCGACGTCGTTGTCAGGAAGGGGATGAACTCCTCCCATGCGGATTCCCAGAGCCGGATGATCGCCGCGTACTTCTTGCCCCACTTCTCGTTGAGGTCCTCCAAGGCCGTTCTGGCGGCGTTCGGGTTCGGGGCGGTATAGATCGGCTTCACATCACGTTTCAGAGCGTCCCAGTCCTTCTTCGATACGCGGCGGAACGTGTTGCGGATCAGGTGGATGATGCAGACTCCCGCTGTCAACCTCTGCAGAGAATCAGGTATCGGTATGCGGGCGTGGGTGATCAGCGGACGGGAGTCTTCGTCCGCTGTCGCTGCGCGCTGGGGAGTCAGCTGGCGATTGCCAGTGCGGTGGTTCGGAGCGCTTCGCGGCGGTGGGGGTGCAATGTGGGGTCGTAGTCGGTGTTGTCGTGCCAGCAGCGCCAGAGGATGCGAGACCAGCGTGCGGCGATGCCGCGGAGGGCGCGGTGATGGCCTTGCCCGGAGGCTCGGGCGGTCGTGTAGAGGACGCCGGACCAGTGGGGGTCCTCGCGGACGGCAACGAACGTCCACCAGTCGATCGCGTGGCGCATCCGTTTGTTCGCGGCGTAACGGAAGCGAACCTGCCTGGTTCTGCCGGATGCGCGAGTGACGGGTGCAAGGCCTGCCTCCGCGAGGAATGACGGTGCTGAAGGGAAACGCGCCCGGTCCTCGCCCATGCCGGCGAGGAGGGTTGCCGCGGTGACAGGTCCTATGCCGGGGAAGCTGGTGAAGATGTGAGTGTCGGGGTGTCGCGCGAGGAGGCGGGCGATTTCGGCGTCGTAGTCACGCAGATGCCGGTTCAGTAGCGCGAGTTGGTCGGCGAAGCGCACGGCGGTGAAGGCCTTGCCTTGGTTGGTGCCGGTGCTCGCGGAGAGCAGGTGCGGTCGGATCCGATCGACGAGCGTTTCTGCGGCGGTGCGGCCGCTGTAATGCTCGCGGCGGATGAACGCGTCCATGCGGGCGATTCCGACCCGCGCGGCCTGCGCGGGCAGCGGATAGCGGCGAATGAACTCCAGCGAGATATCGCGGTCAAGACTCGAGAACAGATGCAACACCGCGGGGTTATAGGCGTCCATCGTTGCCCGCAGTTGGTTCTCCAGATCCCGCTGGTTCCAGACCACCCGTTCACGATCTCTGATTGTCGCACGGAGCTGCATCAGGGTGTCCGAGGCGGGACGGATGGGCCGCCAGAAAGTGTGCTCGTGGCGGAGCGTATCGGCCAGAACGAACGCGTCGAACGCGTCGGACTTCGTCGCAGCCAGGCGATAGCGTTCCCGGGCGCGGGACGAGATCTTCGGCGACACGCAGAACACCTCCACCCGCGGCAGGGCGAGGAGTCGTTCGACGAGGAGCCCTTCGGCGCGTTCGATCGCAACTCGAACTGCACCTTCGTGGCCGGTGAGGAGACGGCAGAGCTCGTCTATGCCCGCGACGGTATGCGCCACGCGCTGTTGCCGTAGGGTCTGCCCGTCGGCGTCGAGGAGACAGAGCTGGTGGAAAGTTCCGCCCCAATCGATGCCCGCGAACACATCGGTTTGCTCGCCGGTGAGGTGAGGTCGTGCCATGGTGGTGTCCTTCCCTGAACAGGAATCCACCTGGGTGCCGATGATGCGTGGCAGCCTCGCGTCAGGACCTTATCTCGGCGATCACCGCACGGGTGTCGCTGCTCCCGCTGGCTGATGCACGATTCTGCCCCGCGACGGTCGAACGGGTCTGCATCTGGACCTCGAAGGTGACTCGTCTGCATAGGTTCTGACCGCCACGGCGCAGGTGGCAGTCCGGAAGACCCGGACACCACCATTGTGAATGGATAAGGTCTGCCACCGTGCTGAGCGGCTTCCCGACGACCTCGGGCAGTCCCTTGAGGCCGTCGCAGATCCCCCGAACCCAAATGGTGAACCGGTTGCACGCAACAGTGAACCAGCTCATCCTTGCCGCTACTGAAACAGACTCGACAAAATGGCTACAAGTCAGATGAGACCTTGGGTGAGCATCGCGTCAGCCACGCGGGTGAAGCCAGCGATGTTTGCCCCGGCGACATAGTCTCCGGGAGTGCTGTAGCGCTCCGAGGCCTGGAACGACGCCGCGTGGATGTCGATCATGATGTCGCGCAGCTTCTGCTCACTGTCCGCGACGCTCCAGTGCTGGCGGGCAGCGTTCTGGCTCATCTCCAGTGCGGAAGCGGCCACTCCACCGGCGTTCGCGGCCTTGCCGGGGGCGAAGAGCACGCCGGCCCGTTGGAAGACCTCCATGGCTCCGGGGGTCGATGGCATGTTCGCGCCCTCGGCGACGGCCCGGACCCCGTTAGCGACCAGAGCCTTTGCGGCCTCTTCGCTCAGCTCGTTCTGGGTGGCCGAGGGGATCGCGATATCAGTCGGGACCTGCCACACGGTGCCACCAGGGACAAACGTCGCGCTGGCGCGGCGGTTCGCGTACTCGACGATGCGGCCGCGCTCGACCTCCTTGATCTGACGGAGCAGGCTCAGGTCGATGCCGGAGTCGTCGACGACGTAGCCGGAGGAGTCGGATGCCGTCACGGCACGTGCACCGAGCTGGGTGGCCTTCTCGATCGCGTAGATCGCGACGTTGCCCGAACCGGAAACGGTCACGCGCTTGCCCTCGAGGGTCTCGCCGTGCACGGCCAGCATCTCCTGCACGAAGAACACCGCGCCATAGCCGGTGGCCTCGGTGCGCACCTGCGCGCCGCCCCAGCCGATGCCCTTGCCGGTGAGGATGCCGGGCTCGTGGCGGCTGGTGATCTTGCGGTACATACCGAACATGTAGCCGATCTCGCGGCCACCCACGCCGATGTCACCGGCGGGCGCATCGGTCTGCTCGCCAATGTGACGGAACAGCTCGTTCATGAACGACTGGCAGAAGCGCATCACTTCGGCGTCACTCTTGCCGCGTGGGTCGAAGTCGGATCCACCCTTGCCGCCCCCGATGCCTTGACCGGTGAGCGCGTTCTTGAAGATCTGCTCGAAGCCGAGGAACTTCATGATCGAGATGTTCACCGTGGGGTGGAAGCGCAGGCCGCCCTTGTACGGGCCCAGAGCCGAGTTGAACTGCACGCGGTAACCGCGGTTGACTTGTAGCTTTCCAGCATCGTCGATCCACGGAACGCGGAACATGATCTGACGCTCGGGCTCGACCAGGCGCTCGACGATGCCGTTGTCGAGATATTCGGGGTGCGCATCGAGTACGGGGCCGATCGAGTGGAGCACTTCGTGCGCGGCCTGGAGGAATTCCGGCTCGGAGGCGCTTCGTGCGTGGACGGTATCGAAAACGGGCTGCACAGCGGGGCTGAGCCGGTGGAAATCGATGGCGTTGGAATCTATCATGCGGTGCTTTCTGAAAGCGGCTGGAGCGCAGCGAACGGCTCACGGGATGCGCGCTGGTTCGGCGCGGATTCTGCTCTATCACTATTCCTAGGGTGCCAAGCATCTGTCTTCATCGGGCGGGCCGTTTGCTGACGCGACGCTGGATAAGTAGCAGAACCGTCGCGAGGAAGAAGACACCCGCCGAGCACAGCCAGGCGGCGGAGTACGACACGTGCTGCGTGATCAGGCCGAAGGATACGGGGCCGACCACACTGCCTGCGAAGATGCCGATCTGTACGGTTCCGACGACAGAACTGACCGCGTGCGGGGCGTATTGCACGGCGGAGAGATGGAAGAGTCCCTTCCACGCCCACCCGGCGCCGAAGGCGAGGAGCGTGGCGATCATCATGATCGGTGGGAGGGAGCTGAAGACCATCGCCCCGAAGCCGATGCCTCCGGCGATCAATAGTCCCGCCATAGCGATGCGCGGGTCGATCCCGCGGCGGTCAATGATCCATCCCCAGACGAGGCGGGCGATGATGCCCACGACGCTGCCCATCACCAGCATGGCGCCGGCCATGCTGGTCGTGTAGCCCGAGTGAATGGACGATTCTACGTAGTACGACCCGAGCGCGTTCGCGGGGGCAGCGATGAGGGCTCCGACGAAGGTCAGCAAGATCAGCGGCAGCGGATCGATCCGGATCTCCTCGGGCTTGGGAGTGCCCTTGGGCAGGCGCGGTGGCAGCGGCCGTCGATAGCGAATGGCGAGGACGATGATGGGGAGTTGCAGAATGCCCGCAATGAGAAAGGGTAATCGCCAGTTGAGGCCGAGCGAGCCCACAGAGGGAAGGACGAGGCCGACCAGCAGCGTGGTGGACGGGATCGCCGACTGCAGGATCCCAAAGGAGAGCCCTTCTCGTGTCGCGGGTTGATCGCGCACCACCAGGGCGCTGGTAACGGGCTGGACGATGGCGTTACCCAACCCGGCGAGGGCCAAGAACGTTGCGAGGGATGCCCAGTCGCTCGCGATGGTCCCGATGGAGAGCAGCGCAACCGCCGAGATCGCGGCGGCGATCGCGATCATTCGTTCCGGCCCGAATCGGGTCCCCAATCGCCCGGCGACGATGGACGACACGGTAGCCGCAGCGTAGAACAGCGATACCGCGGCGCCGATGCCAGCGATGTCGAAGCCCATCTCGCGGCGGATGAAGGGGGAGAGCCCGCCGGTGAGGTAGGCGGGGAGTACCAGAAGGGTCGTGGAGATGAACGCAACGCATAACGATAGTCGAGCGCTCATAGGTGTCGTACCTCCCGTGATGATTCTGGAGACCCCAAGGGCTGTTGTCAACTGTTGACAATCTGCGATGTGTCCTTCTACGCTGACATTGACAGAGGAGGCCTGCTCATGGTTGACGTGCGCTATTGGGACGACATTGAAATCGGAGAGTCGTATACGACGCGATCGAGGACGATCACTGAAGCGGATTTTGTGATGTTTGCCGGTCTCACTGGTGACTTCATGCCGTTTCACGTGGACGAAGAAGCGGCGAGCAAGACCATCTACGGTGGCAGGATCGGCCACGGACTGATGGGTCTCGCCTACATGGAAGGGATGAAGACTTGGGTCGAGACCGGCTTCGCGGCGATGGGATCGCTCGGCTGGACCATCGACTTCCGACAGCCGATCCGTATAGGCGACACCATCACCTGCACCTTCTCCATTGCCTCCAAGCGGACGACCTCGAAGCCGGATCGCGGGGTGCTGTTCATGCGTTGCGAGCTGCACAACCAGAATGGCGAGTTGCTGCAGGAGGGCGAGCACCGTCGGATGATCCTCCGTCGCCCCGCCGACGAAGCGGTCGAGGGGTGATGATGGAATACCTGGAGACAGACGTTCTCATCGCCGGTGGCGGCGTCGGCGGCGTAATGGCTGCCTACCACGCACAGCGCGCGGGCGCGCGGGTCGTGCTGGCGCTGGGGGGTGGAAGCGCTTCGCAGCGGATCAGCAGCTTCAACACCGCCCTCGGCTACGCTCCGGAGGACACCACCGTCGGTCTGCGCGCGGATATGCGCCGCGCCGGTGGCGATGTGAACTCGGATGCGGTCATCGACATGATCGTCGGGCGCATTTCCGAGGAGACGGAGCGGCTGGAAACGTTCGGCGTGCCCTTCGTCCGCGATGGCGAGCGGCTGGCGCGCCGTACCGCGGCCGGCAGTTCGTGGACACGTGCGGTGTACACCAATAATATGGTCGGCGCGGATGTCGTTGATGTCGTTCTGGAGAAGATCATTGAAGGAGGCCGCACCGAGATTCTACGCGGCGCGATCCTCGTGGACCTCGAGGTCGTTGACGGCTCGGTGCGCGGGGGGCTGGTCTACGATCGTCGTCGCGCGACCTGGAATTCTGTATCGGCTGGTGCGACGGTGCTTGCCACCGGCGGCGCTGGACAGCTCTTCCCGAAGACCACCAACCCGAAGGGGATCTGGGGAGCGGGCTACGGTATGGCGCTTGAGGCCGGCGCCGAGTTGATGGACATGGAGTTCACCTCTTTCGAGCCGTTCATCACTTCCTGGCCACCCGAGCACGCGAACGAGGACCTACCCACCACGGTGCTGCGCGAGGGCGCGGTGCTCCGCAATGGACTCGGTGAGGAATTCTTGCCGTCGGCGAGCCCTACTAAGGACATCATCTGCCGCGCAATGTTGCGCGAAGTGATGGAGGGACGCGGCACGGCGTCTGGTTCGGTGATCTTCGATCTGCGCGGGATGGACCCGAACAGTGCTGACAACTACCAGCAGATCCGCGAATCGCTGCGCCACCGGGGCATTCCGAGCACGGAGGCGCAGCTGGAGGTCATGCCGGCACAGCACTACGTCATGGGTGGTGTGCGGGTCGACGGCTCCGGTTCGTCGACCGTACCCGGCCTGTATGCCGTGGGCGAGGCCTCGGGCGGTGCACACGGTGCGCACCGGCTAGCTGCGGGTGGCGGTATGGAGGTTGTGGCGGCGGGTGCTGCCGTGGGCGAGAACGCCGCACGTTTCGCGAGAACGGCGGAGCGCTCCGCAGTGGACATCGGTCCACGTCCGGACCTGCTCGCGTCCGAGCTCACTGACGAGAACAAAGCAGCGCTGGACGCCATACGCTCGGCCCTGGGCGCTTGCGGCATTCTGCGGGATGGCGCGGAGATCGCCGTGGCGATCGAGAGTCTCGAGCAGATTCGCGCGCAGCACGCAGATGGCAACGCTTTTATCCGCCGGGCCTCCGGTGTGGCGTTGGCAATCGCGAAGTCGGCACTGGACCGTGCTGAGTCGCGCGGGGATCATTTTCGGCTCGACGCCCCGGAGCGCAACGACGAGGACTACCTCGTCAACTTCATCGTCGCCCAGGGTGCCGATGGAGACCTCGTATTCAGCTCCCGCCCCGTCGCTTCCCGCGCCGGATCCGCGGCGACGGCATGACAGGAGAACGAGCATGACCGATCTATCCGAACTCAAGAACGCCCTCCGGGGGGTCGCCACCGTGGCGATCACCCCCTTCGATGACAACCTCGTCATTGATGAGGCCGCGATGCGTCGCGTGGTGCGCTACCTCGACGACGGCGGTACCGACACTCTGGTGGTAGGTGGAGGAACGGGCGAGTTCTATGCTCTGACCCCTGCGGAGCGTCGCCAGATCGTGGAGATCGCCGCGGATGAGGTCCAGCGCGCGCCGCTGGTGGTTTCGGTGGGTCTGGACGCGGCCACGGCCGCGGCGGACGCGAAGAACGCCGAGCGCCTGGGTGCCGCCGGGGTGATGATCCACCAGCCGATTCACCCCTACACGCATCCCGACGGGCTGCGCGACTACTACCGGACGATTGCCGCTGCAACCGACATCGGTCTGGTGCCATATATCCGCGACCCGCGCGTGGGTGTCGACTTGGTTAAGGACATCCTGTCCTATGGCAATGTGGTGGCGGTGAAGTACGCGGTCAACAATATCCGCAGCTTCGCAGACATCGTCCAGGAGACGCGCGACGTAAGCGATGCCGTGTGGGTGTGCGGTACGGCCGAGATCTGGGCACCGTTCTTTGCGGTGGCAGGCTCCACGGGATTCACCTCGGGACTGGCGAACTTCGCCATCGCGGAGGCGCTACGCATGCGTGACGCCTTGGTCTTGGGCAATCAGAAGGCCGCGATGGAGGTGTGGGAGCGTATCCGCCCCATTGAAGATCTGCGTTCACGCTGGCACGACGCCAACAACGTGGCGGTTCTGAAGGCTGGTGCCGCGTTGGTCGGCCTGTCAGGAGATCGCGCGCGTCCACCGCTGCGCACTCTCCCCGCGGGCGAGCGTGAGGAACTCGCGCAGATTCTGCGGAACCTCGGCATCAAGGTCACCGAGTAGTCATTGGTTCGGAGACACGTTCTTCGTGTAGCGATGCTCCGAATCGTGTGATTATCCGTGAGATAGGATCACGATCCGGGGCATCCGGCAGAGAGGGCGCACGATAGTCATGAAAGACGAGAAGGTTGCTCACGGCCCTTCTTTGCGGCAACAGGTGCACGATCGTCTCAAGCAGATGATCATCGACGGTGAATTTGAACCCGGCGAACATCTGGTCGAGACTGACCTCTCGGATCGGCTCGGAGTGAGCCGCGGTCCGATTCGCGAGGCGCTCAACCAGTTGCAGACCGAGGGTCTAGTGGATCTCCGTCCCCGTCAGGGGGCCTTTATTCATGAGCCGTCCCAGGAAGAGATCGACGACTTCTACGAAGTGCGTGATCTTCTCGAGTCGGAGG
Organism: Microbacterium sp.; assembly: GCA_049646915.1. Classification (GTDB taxonomy): domain Bacteria; phylum Actinomycetota; class Actinomycetes; order Actinomycetales; family Microbacteriaceae; genus Microbacterium. The sequence goes on along the minus strand of JBARWR010000214.1, from coordinate 16,327 downwards.
TCATGCGACGGGTATCCGGGCGGCTGACTCCGGAGCACCTTGCGTATCTGCGCGATCAGATCGCGCGGACCCGCGCGGCGATCGACGTGCACGACGAGGCCGCGTTGCTGCGGGCGATGGCCGAGTTCCACGGATATATCCATCGGCTCGCGGGCAATCCCATCCTCATCGACCTGGTGAGTTCACTCGACGAGCGCTTGCGGTGGTACCATCCGCTGTCGCTGGACCGTTCCGTTGCCGCGTGGCAGGAGCATGAGGCGCTGGTGGAGGCGCTGGCGGTCGGCGATCAGGCGCTGGCGGTATCGATTATGCGTGCGCACAACTCCCTGACTCGGCGGGCGTATATCAATGAGCAGCTGGGTGCGCCCGAGCAGAACATCGAGGACGAGCCGCTCACGACTTGACGTGGGAGCTGGCTCCGTCAGGGGAGCGATTCGGGAACCGGTGTGGGTAGCGGCTTACCGTCGAGGTATGCAGCGACGTTCGCCAGCGTGAGTGCGGCCATATCATGCCGGGTCTCGATCGTGCCGCTGCCGAGGTGCGGAAGGACGACGACGTTGTCGCGCAGAAGATCTGAAGGCACCTGCGGTTCCTCGGCGAGCACGTCCAGCCCGGCACCGCCGAGAGTACCCTCGTCGAGGGCGTCGATCAGCGCGTCCTGGTCGACGACGGTGCCGCGGGCGATGTTGATGAGGATGCCGTCCGGGCCGAGGGCGTCGAGGACGGTGCGGTCAACCAGGTTCTCAGTGCTGCTGCCGCCGGGAACGGCCACGACGAGGGCGTCGGAGCGCGTGGCGAGCTCTGCGAGCGAGGCGACTAAGCGCCAGGGGCTGCTTGGTACCTCGTGGCGGCTATGGTAAAGTACGGCGCATCCGAAGCCTGCCACGCGCTCGGCGATGGCTGTGCCGATGCGGCCGAGCCCGAGGATGCCGATGGTGCTCCCGGAGAAGCGCCGGGCTACGGGGAAGGGTGCCGTGGACCAGCCGCCGCGACGCACGAAGCGTTCCGCGGCGGAAAGGCGACGGAAGGTCATGAGAAGGAGGCCGAGCGCCGTGTCCGCGACGCAGTCGGTGAGCACATCGGGGGTGTTCGTGACGCGGATGCCGCGGGCTCGCGCCGTGACGGTATCGGTGGTGTCGTAGCCCACGCCGAAATTGGCGACGAGTTCGAGGCGGGGGAGCGCATCCATGAGGTCGGTGGGCACGCCGGAACTGCCGTTGGTTACGATAATGCGGGCGCGCTCTCTGGTTTCCGCGTCGATCTTGGTGATGTCATCAGGAAGTCGTACGGTGTCGTAGGCCTCGATGAGGAACTGCTCGACGAAAGGCATCAATGGCCCGACCTGCACGACGGTTCCGTGCGGTGGACGTTCCTGTGAGCGAGGGAGGGACATGCGCGCGACAGCTTGGGGCGGGTGCCGCTCGGTGAGGCGGGTGGCACCCACCTGAGCGGTTACTTCTTCCATTTGGAGTAGGCCGCCAGGGTCTCTTCGTTCGGCGGGTAGGTGCCACGAAGCGGGGCGCCGGCCCGAATGCGCTCGAGGATGAAGTCTTCCTGGTGCTCCTGTGCGGCGGCCGCTACGGCAACCTCCTCGGCGAGATGGCGAGGGATGCAGACGATGCCCTCGGCATCGCCGACGAGGATGTCGGCGGGGTAGATGGGTACGCCTGCACAGGCGATCGGCACTTGGCTCTCGACGGCGTGGTGCAGTGTGAGGTTAGTGGTGGCGGAGACGCTACCGGCGAAGGCGGGGAAGTCCAGTTTTGAGATTCCTGGCGAGTCCCGCAGTGAGCCGTCAGTGATGATCGCGGCGGCGCCGCGTGCTATGAGGCGATTGACGAGGATCTCTCCTGAGGAAGCGGCGCGGCCATCGCCGCGGCAGTCCATCACCAGCGCCTGGCCAGGGCCGGTGAGTTCGATGGCGGCGCGCTGGGGGTGGTCGTAGTCGTCGAAGACCGAGAGGGTGTCTATATCCTCGCGTGCGGGGATATAGCGGAGCGTGACGGCCTCGGCGACGAAGCTCGCGGCGTCGGCGTTGAGGGGGCGAAGCCCGTACAGGAATGCGTTGCGCAGACCACGCTTGAACAGCTGGGTGGTGAGTGTTGCGGTGCTCACCTGGGTGAGGAACTGAGTGGTGTTCTCATCAAGCGGTGCCATATCCATTGCCTCCGTTGGACCGTGAATGATGAGTGTGAAGTTATCACAGACTGTTGACAATGTGAACAGTTGGATGATGAGATTTTTCTTCCCAGCTCGGCCAGGAATGAGGAGTGTTGAAGCGGCCACACTCAGACGCCTACTGAAAACTGTTGACAATTTGTTTTAATTCTGCAGACTGGATGGAGCTGAAGAGGGCCAGCCATCCGGCTGGTCCCCGCCAACGACGAAGGGCAGAGAGTCTATGTCCCATACCCGCCAGCTCGCCGACTACGTCGCGTCGACGAAGTATGAAGATCTTCCCGAGGCCACGCGCACCGCATCGAAGAGGGTTCTCCTCGATTACATCGGTGTTGTGCTCGCTGCGACGCAGTACGGCCCCGGCAAGACCATGAACGAGTACGTGCGCGACCAGGGCGGCAACGGTCACGCCACAGTGCTCGGTACCGACATCATCACCTCGCCCTCCCAGGCTGCGTTTGCCAACGGCACCATGGCAGCGGACATGGAGCAGGACGACGTCCACCCCGAGTCCAACCTGCACGCCAGCAGCGTCTTCGGCCCGGCCGTGATGGCCGTCGCCGAGAACCTCGACGTCACCGGCTCGGAGCTGTTGAACTCGCTCGTCGTATCCTACGACGTGGGTTGCCGCCTGAGCATCGCGATGGACAACTCGCTGCAGTACTCCGAGGGCTTCCACCCCACGGCCGTGTCCGGCATCTTCGGTGCGGCCGCCGGGGTGGCTCGCCTGCTGAAGCTTGACGGTGACAACACCGACAGCACCATTGGTATCGCGGGTACGCAGGCCGCCGGTCTGCTCACCTGGGAGATGGAGGCCGAGCACTACACAAAGTCCATCCAGAGTGGTGTGCCGGCCCGCAACGCCGTCGTCGCAGGTGAGCTCGCGGCCCGCGGCTATGTCGGCGCGCGCAACACCCTCGCTGGTGAGTACAACGTCTTCGACGCGTTCTCCACTCGGAACAACTTCGATCGCCTGCTGGAAGGCCTGGGCGAGCGCTACGAGATCGAGTACACCGGCTTCAAGTTCTACTCGGTGTGCCGCAACATCCACTCCACGCTCGACCAGCTCCTCGACCTGTCGAACGAGCAGGGCTTCGGCGCCGGTGACATTGAGAAGCTCGATGTGTGGCTGCCGCACACCCAGGTGCCGATCGTGGACAACAACGTCCTCACCACGCACAACCTGCAGTACGCCGTGGCCGTAGCGCTGAGCGACCGTGTGGTCGAGCGCGCGCAGACTGCTCCCGAGCGCAAGGCCGACCCGGTGCTCAATGAGATCGCCAGCCGTGTCACCCTGCGTGGACACGACGAGCTCGAGGCCCTGTACCCGACCCACTGGCCGTCGCGTGTCGCGCTGCGTCTGAAGGACGGCCGCGAGTTCAACGGCGAGCGCCTCGACCCCCGTGGAACCACCTTTGTGCCGGTCACTCAGGCCGACCTTGAGGCGAAGTTCACCGGCATGGCCTCCCAGGTGCTGCCGGCCGACCGTGTCGCTGCGATCATCGAGGTCATCAACCGTCTCGACGAGCTCGATTCGGTGCGTGAACTCACTACCCTGCTCCGGAAGTAACTCCCGCGCCCCGATCGGGGGTTCTCCCCGATCGGGGCATTCCAACCCCGCAAGAGAAAAGGACCAATGATGTTCCCGAAAACGACCGCAGCATCCGTATCCCAGGTGGGTGCGAAAGCTGGATTGAGCCGCCGCAACTTCCTTATCGGTGGCGGCATCGCCGCGATCTCCCTTCCGCTCCTTGCCGGCTGCCGCCCGAGCGGTGGCGGTGGCGGTGGCGCCAAGAAGAGCTACACGATGTGGTCCAGCTCTGACACGGTTGAACTGCAGAAGTTCTTCTACGATAAGTATCGCAAGGAAGTCGACCCCGACTTTGAGCTCCAGCTCAGCGAGATCCCCACGGGGCAGTCGCTCCGCGCGAAGGTCATCTCGGCCTCCGCGGCGGGCCAGCTGCCCGAGGTCCTCGACCTGCCAATGAACTACACCTCGGACTTCGCCACATACAGCATGTTCGAGCCGTTGAACGGTGTCCTCGCTGACGACACCGCATCGAAGTACTCGATGTACGAACGCGTGTGGAACTGGGGCAACAGCGGTGGAGTCGCCGGCTGGCAGGGTGGTGAAGAGACTTTCGCCATCCCCTACCTGATGTCGGTGTTCGTGCCGGCGTACCGTGCGGATATGTTCCGCACCGCCGGTGTCGACTTCCCCACAACGTGGGAGGAGCTGATTACAGCCGGTAAGGCGCTGACCAAGGCGCCCGACAGCTACGCGCTGATGGTTCCGACTTCGGGTGACCTGATGGACGAGTTCCACCCGTTCCTCATGCAGGCTGGCGCGTCCTACGTGAACGACGACCTGACCGAGGCGTTCCCCGACCGTGAGGCGGCCTACAAGGGCTTCGAGTTCTATCGCGACCTGTCGGGCAAGCACGGCATCGCCCCGCGCCAGGCGCCGGACCGTTACGCCAGCGATCCAGCGCAACGACTCGCTTCGGGCCAGGTCGCCATCACCACTCTAGCGACGCTGTCGGTGAGCGCTCTGCAACGCACTGGTTCGTCGATGAAGTTCGGGAGGGACTCCGACTGGTTCGTGAGCCCATTCTGGGCCGGCCCCGGCGGCTCCAAGGGCTATTACAACGCCAGCTCGCTCTCGCTGCGCCGTGGGGTGAAGGACTCCGACGCCATCGTAGAGTACTTCCAGTGGATGCTCGAGCCGGAGCAGCAGAAGCTCGTGTACACCGAGTTCAATCGCCCGCCGATGAACACGTCAACCTGGGACTCATTCTCTGACGACCCTGCCTTCGAGATCTATACCCAGGCCATCGAGAACAGCGAGCGCCAGGGCGGATTCAAGGGTTGGAAGCTCGCCGAGTTCATCATCGATCGTGCTGTGGAGCAGATCGTCGACGGCGGAGACGTCAAGACGATCGTGGACGCCGCGGGAACCGACATGATCCAGGCTCTGCAGAATGCCTAACACTGTTACAGAAACCATTGTGACGCGGAGGGACGGCCGTCGCCGGTCGGCCCCCCGCGTCCAGCGGTCGGAATCCCGGAAGAGAGGTGGGCCGGAGGCGTCGACGATGCGCCGGAACGCCCTCCTCTTCCTCGGCATTCCGGTGCTGCTGATCCTGCTCGTTGAGATCGTCCCGATGATCGGTGTGCTCTGGCTGAGCTTCACCTCGTACAACCCACTCGACGCGGTGAGCCTGTTCCACTTCGTCGGACTGGACAACTACGCCCGGCTCGTCACAGACAGCCAGTTCTGGCATTCTCTGTGGAATACCATCTTCTTCGGACTGATGTACGTGCCGATCGCCGTGTTCGGGGCGCTCCTGGCGGCCATTCTTCTCAACCAGAAGATCCGCGGCCGCTCCTTCATCCGAGGCGTCTTCTTCCTGCCGGTCATTTTGTCTTGGGTCGTCGCGGCGACGATGATGGCGTGGTTCCTCGACCCAACTTCGGGTCTCGCCTCGATCCTGTCCCAGAAGCTCGGCTTTGGCCAGCTTCCCTATCTGCTGCAGGACGAGTCGACCGCCATGCCGACGATCGCCTTCCTGGCGATCTGGAAGTACTTCGGCTACAACACGGTCATCTACCTAGCCGGCCTTCAGGCTGTGGATTTCACCCTGGACGAGGCAGCCATGGTCGATGGCGCCAACGCGGTGCAGCGGTTTTGGTACGTCACGGTGCCGGGAATCCGCGGTACGACCGCGATCGTGCTGATGCTCAACCTGATCCAGGCACTGCGCGTGTTCGACCCCATGATGATCATGACCAGTGGTGGTCCAAACTTCTCCACCACCTCGACAGTGCTGTATTTCTATCGCACCGCATGGGACAGCATGCAGTTCGGGTACGGCAGTGCCATCACCGTGGCTCTTTCGATCGTGATCTTCGCGGTCGCGGGCTTCCAATTCTGGTTCTTTGACAGGAGGGCGATCCAATCATGACGACTGAAGTCACGCCTGTTCGCCGCGCTCCCGCCGGCAAGCGTCGCGGCGCAAGGTTCTACGTTGGCCGGACGCTCACCTACTTCCTCCTGGTGGTCGGCGGCCTGGTCATCCTGGCCCCGTTCCTCTGGCTGCTGCGGTCGGTCTTCACGCCCGACGACATTCTGTACTCGCAGAACGCGGACATCATCCCCGAGCGCTTCACCTTCGACCAGATCAAGGCGGCGTTCACTCAGGGCATCCTGCCCTTCAATGTGTACTTCGTCAACAGCCTAATTGTCACGGCGATCGCCGTGATCTCCAACGTGATCTTCTGCGGGCTCGCCGGATTTGCGCTGGCGCGGCTGCGCTTCCGCGGACGCACCATCCTCCTCGCGGTGATCGTGCTGATGCTCGGCGTGCCGATCGAGTCGCGCATCATTCCGCTGTACCTGATGGTCACCAAGACCCAGCTGAGCAACAGTTATCTCGGCATTGTCCTTCCGCTTCTGGTGACCTCACTGGGTATCTTCCTCATGCGTCAATACGTCATGACGATTCCTTTCGAGATCGACGAGGCGGCGCGTGTCGACGGAGCCTCTGTGTGGCGCTTGTACTGGCAGATCATCGTTCCGATCTGCCGGCCAGTGCTGGCCGCCATCGCCATCTTTAGCTTCATCACGGCCTGGAACGACTACCTCTGGCCGTTGGTGATCGTGCAGAGCCAGGACATGCAGACCCTGCCGCTGGCCGTGGCCAACCTGGCTGTGGTGAAGGACCAGCTGCGCTGGGGCACGCTGCTCGCGTACTCCCTGCTGTCCGCGCTGCCGGTACTGATCTTCTACATCTTCTTGCAGAAGCAGTTCGTCGCCGGAATCGCCGGTGGCGCGGTGAAGGGATGACCGCCATGAGTGAGGGAACAGAAATGAGTCGACTCGAGACGGTGATCGATGGCTTCATCGCCACGGTGCGCCTGAACCATCCGCCGGTGAACGCGATCGATCGAGAGATGATCGACGAGTTCGAGAAGACCCTCGCTGTCCTGGAGGCGAACCGCGACTTGCGCGTTGTGGTCGTCACGGGTGCGCGCGTGTTCTCGGCGGGCGTCGACATCAAACTGCTGCGCAACGCGGCGCCGGGCGACGCGGTGCCGCGCAACGCTCGTTTCCAGGCGGTGTACCAGCAGATCGACGAGCATCGTCTGCCCGTGATCGCGGCGATCGAGGGCTACGCACTCGGCGGGGGATGCGAGCTGGCGATGGCCTGCGACGTCCGCATCGCGGGGGAAGACACGCTCTTCGCCCTGCCGGAGATCGGCCTGGGTGGCCTGCCCGGTATCGGCGGGATGACTCGTGCCCGTCGTCTCGTCGGCGAGGGAAAGGCCAAGCAGCTGGTGCTCAGCGGTGAGCGGATCTCGGCGACGGAGGCTCTGCGCATCCGCCTGATCGAGGAGCTCACCCCGACGGGTGGCGCTTACGAGAGGGCGCTCGAGATCGCCACGGCGATCGCTGGTCGTCCGCCGCTGTCGGTGCAGGCGGGGAAGAGGGCGCTCAACAGCGGTCGCGACCAGTCGCTGCTGGCGTCGCAGGAGATCGATCTGCGTTACTGCGGCGAGATCGCCGGCACAGAAGACCGTGGCGAGTCCCTGGCAGCCTTCCTCGAGAAGCGCGCACCGGTGATCGTGGGTCGCTGACGCGCTCGGGACCTCCTACGGATCTCCTCCGTTCATCAGACCTACGGATCTCCTCCATTCATCAGAAAGGCATCACCATGGACCTTCCTCTCGCGGGCATCCGCGTGCTCGACCTGACACGGGCCCTGTCCGGTCCGTACTGCACCATGCTTCTCGGCGATCATGGTGCCGATATCGTGAAGATCGAGAAGCCCGGCCGCGGCGACGACACCCGTCACCAGGGCAACCCTCGACTCGGCGACGAGAACTCCGCGTTCCTCGCGGTCAACCGCAACAAGAAGAGCGTGACGGTGGATCTGCGCACGCCCCAGGGCGTCGATATTATCCGTCGTCTCGCGACAGAATCCGACGTCGTGGTCGAGAACTTCCGCCCCGGAACCACCGATCGGATGGGCATCGGTTGGGAGGATCTCAAGAAGATCAACCCGCGTCTCGTGTACTGCTCGATCTCCGGCTGGGGCGGCGACGGCCCCTATGCCGCGCGTGGCGGTTACGCCTCGACAGCGGAGGCTGCGGCCGGTCTGATGTCGGTGACGGGGGAGCGCGGAGGCGCGCCGGTCAAGGTCGGGGTGTCGATCATCGACACCCTCACTGGTCTTTTCGCCAAGGATGCGGTGACCTCGGCGCTGCTCGCCCGCGAGAAGTCGGGCGAGGGCCAGAAGGTCGAGGTCTCGCTGCTGGAGAGCACCGTCTCGATCCTGACCATGACCGCGGCGGCCTATCTCATGGGCGGCGTCGTGGCCGAGGCCTGGGGTTCGGAACACGAATGGAACGTGCCGTGGAAGACATACAAGACATCTGACGGCTATCTCGTGATTGCCAGCAGTAGCGAGCAGCAATGGGTGAAGATCTGCGCCGGCATGGGCCGGGAAGACCTCATCGACGACGAGCGCTTCGCGTCGATGGCGGCACGTCTCGCGAACCGCGATGAGCTCAACGAGCTGATGGACGGCATTCTCGCGACCCGTCCGACCGCCGAGTGGGAGAGGATCTTTGACGAAACCGGTGCTGCGGTCGCGCCGGTGAACCGGATCGACCAGGTCTTCAAGGACCCTCAGGTGCTGCACCGCCAGATGCTGCAGAGTGTCGAGCACCAGACGCTGGGGCAGATCCCCCAGGTTGGTCACGCGCAGAAGTACTTCGGCAGCCCCCTGCGGATCGAGTTGCCACCGCCCGTCCTCGGTGCACACACCGAGGAGGTGTTGGGTACGCTCGGCTACTCGTCCGAGGAGATCGCCACGCTGCGCGAAGCGAACGCGATCTGATCGTGCTCATCCGGTAGCCTCGGCGGACAAGAGGAGGCCTCCCGCAGTTGCGGGAGGCCTCCTCTTTCGCTGTTGAGCAGATCAATGCTTCGCGGCTTCGGCGAGCAGGGCGCGGCTGATGATCGTGCGGTGCACCTCATCGGCGCCCTCCACGATGCGGAACGCGCGGGCATCGCGGTAGAGTCGCTCGACCACGGTCTCCTTCGCCCAGCCCATACCGCCGTGCAGCTGCACGGCGACGTCCACCACGCGGTTGAGGGCGGTGGAGGCCTGTAGCTTGGCGATCGAGATCTCCTTGCCCAGCAACGAGGACAGCTGCAGATCGGTCTTCCCCTCGGCGCGGGCGCGGTCACAGGCTTCGGCGGCGCTGCGGACGGCCTCGCGGGAGATATGCGCGTCGAGGGCGATGTCTGCGAGCTTCCACTGCACGCCCTGCTTGTCAGAGAGCGGGTGGTCGAAGGCCACGCGGTTGCGCACGTAGTCGACGGTGACGTCCACAAGGCGGTTCATCGCACCCACGCAGTGCGCGGCGATCTGCAGGCGTCGCAGCGCCACCGAGGTGAGCGCGATCTTCAGCCCTTGACCCGGTTCGCCGAGCACCTGGTCGTTGGGCACGAAACAGTCGTCGAAGAGCAGTTCATGCTCGTGCATGCCGTTCCAGCCCATCATCCGCTGGACGCGACCGACCGTGTAGCCGGGGGTGGCCTTTTCTACGATGAACGCGGTGATCTGCGGGGTGCGGCCGCGCAGCGGCGGTCCGGTCACGGCGAAGACCACGGCGATGTCGGCATCACCGTGGCTGATGAAGTGCTTAGAGCCGGTGATGCGGTAGCCACCATCAACCTTCTCGGCGCGGGTGGACATGGCGGAGTTGTCGGATCCGGCGCCGGGCTCCGTGAGGGCGAAGCAGGCCTCCTTCTCGCCGGACATCACCGGCTCGAGGAAGCGCTGGCGCTGGTCCTCGTTGCACGACATCAGCGCGCGGTGCGGGCGGGCGAGGAGATAGCTGAAGGTCCACGACGTGCGGCCGAACTCCTCCCACAACCGCGTCTGCTCGGACACGGTGAGGCCGGGGCCGCCGAGGGACTCGGGCACATTCGCGGTGTAGAAGCCCAGCTCTGCCGATTCGGCGACCAGAGACTTCCACAGATCGGCGTCGATGTTCTCGTCGAGGTCGACCTGTTGTTCGATGGGGATCAGCCGCTTGTCAATGAACTGGCGAGCGGTCGCAGTGAACTGCTCCAGTTCGTCGGTGGTGAGCACCATGATTCTTCTCCTTCTGTCGACGCTGACTGGACTTCTGCGGGATTTCCCACACGCTCAAGCCTACTCAGTCCTGTTGACTGTTGACAATCTATGGATGACTCGAAGGATGTTCATGATGCGCGCTCGGGGGACTCGCGTGGCGGAATGTGCTGCACGATGTGCGCGCGCACCAGGTCGGCGGCCGAGGAGGCATCGCCGGCAAGGAAGGCGGCGACGATCTCGCGGTGCTGCTGGAGCTCTGGGACGCTGGTGTCCACATGCCCCCATTTATGGAGGATGGCGAGGTTCAGGCGCTCCTCCTGGCTCTGCAGGATGCGCAGGAGCTCTTCGTTGCCGCAGGTGCGGATGAGTTCGCGGTGCAGCGAGCGGTTGACCGCGAGGAGGGGGCGGTGATCGTGCTGGGAAGCGAGCTCATCCGCCTGCTGAAGAAGGGCGATGAGCCGCTTTTCCTGATCCGCAGTCCGGGCGTGGCAGGCGTTTTCCACGGCGACGGGTTCCAGGGCGGCACGGATCTCGTAGATGTCGCGTACGTCCTGGCCGGTGAGGGTGTTCACCCGAAGCGTGCGGAAGGCATCGGTGGTGAGGAGCCCGGAACTGGACAGGGTGCGTAGAGCTTCGCGCACGGGGGTTTTCGACATGCCCAGGTCCTCGGCGATCTCAGCCTCGATCATGGGCGCGCCGGGGAGAAAGTCACCATCGAGGATGGCCTGCTTGAGCCGCATGGTTGCTTGCATGGCGAGGGGAAGGTTACGCGCGCCAGGGGCGTCGATAGGTGCCTGTCCGCCGCGATTTATCAGACTGTTGACAGTAGACAAGATCGTCTCCTAGAATTCGGTATAACAAATCATATACCGAGCTAAGCGCACTCAGAGGAGGGTCCTCGTCCATGAACTCCACAGCCCCGCGTATCGCCGGTCACGCGATCGTCGAGCAGTTAGTCGCCTTCGGCGTTGACCGTGTTTTCGGGGTTCCCGGAGAGAGCTACCTTGACGTTCTCGACGGGCTCTACGAGCACTCCGACCAGATCGAGATGGTCGTCACCCGTCAGGAGGGTGGAGCCGCGATAATGGCGGCCACGCACGGGCAGATCACCGGCACACCCGGCGTCTGCCTGGTCACGCGCGGCCCCGGTGCGACCAACGCGAGCATCGGCGTGCACATCGCCTCGCAGGACGCGAGCCCCATGATTCTCCTTATCGGCCAGATCCCTCGTCGGGTCGAAGGCCGCCACGCTTTCCAGGAGGTGGACTACCAAGCGATGTTCGGATCCATCGCCAAGGAAGTCCTAGAGATCAACCTGCCGCAGCGCGCACCCGAGATCATCGCGCGCGCCCTGACCGTGGCCGTGTCCGGCCAGCCCGGGCCCGTCGTCGTGGTGCTCCCCGAAGATGTCCTCCTGGAGGAGACCGACGCCCCGATCATCCCGAAGCATCCCCGTCCCGTCCCTCAGCCCGAAGTCGCGGCGGTCGAGCGGGCCGTGGTGCTGTTGAGCACGGCGAAGACTCCGCTTATCGTGGCGGGTGACATCGGATGGAACGCCGAGGCGCGGGAGCTGCTGACCTCGTTCGCGGAACGCTCGCACATCCCTGTGGTCACGACAGCACGCCGCCAGGACGTCGTCGACAACGACTCACCGGCCTACGTGGGCACCCTGGGCTTACGTACCACGATCGGTCTGGACCAGCGCGTCGCCGAGGCCGACACAGTGGTCTTCCTAGCAACCCGTGCCGATCCGCTCACGCTCGCGAACGCCGATCTGCACTTCGCCAGCAACCCGTGCCGCCGCTACGTGCACGTGTACCCCGATGCGGATTCCATCGGCATGGTCTACCCCGCCGATGTGCCGATCGTCAGTGCCCCGCTGCCCTTTCTGTGCGCCTTGCCTGAACAGATCGCGCCGCGCCCCGAGCGCGACGACTGGTTCAACCGCATGCAACAGGGATACGTCGAGGCCCTGCAGGCCGCCGCGCAGGAGGAGCCCGCAGCCTCGTACATGGGAGTCTTCGACACCCACTTCGGCCCCGACACGGTCATCACCGTCGGCGCGGGCAACTACACCGGGTTCGCGCAGCGCCACCACCGCTACGGTCGCTACCGTTCGCAGCTCGGCAGCCTCAGTGGGGCGATGGGTGTCGGCATCCCCGCGGCCACTGCGGCTGCCTTTGCCATGCCTGATCGTGACGTGGTGGCCTTCGCCGGCGATGGATGCTTCCTGATGAACAGCCAGGAGCTCTCCACTATCTCCCGCTATGGGCTGAACGTGCTCGTGCTGGTGATCAACAACTCCGTGTACGGCACCATCCGCGAGCACCAGCAGCGACGCTACCCCGGACGTCCCTCGGGCACCGACCTGGAGAACCCCGACTTTGTCAAGCTGGCTGGCGCGTACGGTGCCCGCGCCGCACGGGTCACCACCCCCGACGAATTCGACGCGGCGCTCGCCGAGCTCGCGCAGGCGAAGGGTCTGCGCCTCATCGAGATCGACATCACCGAGGGTCAGGAGCAGCAGACATGAGCGACTACCCCGAGCTCCGCCTCGCCATCGGCGGCGAGTGGATCTCCGATACCGCGACGCGCATCGAGATCATTGACCCCGCCACCGAAAACGTCATTGGATCCGCACCCTCCACCGATGGCGCACTCCTGCGCCGCGCCGCGGCCACTTCGGTCCAGGGCTTCGACGCTTGGCGCCGGGTGACCCCGCGTGAGCGTGCGCGTATCCTCGCACGTGCGGCGGATCTGCTAGAAGAGCGCATCGAGGAGAACAGCCTTGCCCTCACCCTGGAGCAGGGTAAGCCGCTGCACGAGTCTCGGGCCGAGTGGATGGCGACCACCGATGTTGTGCGCTGGTTCGGCGAGGAAGCGCGCCGCACCTATGGCCGGGTCATCCCCGGCGGCGGCTCCGTGCGGCACCTCTCGGTGACCGAGCCCGTCGGACCCGTGCTGGCGATGACGCCGTGGAATGTTCCCGCACTCGCCGCCGGCCGTAAGGTCGCGCCCGCTCTGGCCGCGGGATGCTCGGTGGTGCTCAAGGCACCCTCCGAGACGCCCAGCGCCTCGTACGCGATTATCCGTGCGCTGCACGACGCCGGGGTACCCGCCGAGGCGGCACAGCTGGTGATCGGCCGTGCACAGCAGATCTCCGAGGTGCTGATCGCCAGCGAGGAGATCCGCAAGATCTCCTTCACCGGGTCCACCAAGGTCGGGCGAGTCATCGGCGCTCTCGCCGGCGCGCACCTCAAGCGCTCCACTTTGGAGCTTGGCGGGCATGCCCCGGTGCTCGTCTTCGGCGACGTGGACCCGGTGCGCGCGGCGCAGGAGGCGAGCCGCTGGAAATTTCGGAACGCCGGGCAGATTTGCGCCTCGCCGACTCGCTTCCTCGTGCACCACTCGATCGAACGGGAGTTTGCCGAAGCTTTCGCTGCGCACGCGGCGGGCATTCAAGTCGGGGCCGGCGTGGCGAAGGGTACCGAGATGGGGCCGCTCGTCAGCCGGAACCGTGTGCAGGCCGTGGACGAACTGGTCCTCGACGCCACGGCGCAGGGGGCTGAACTGCTCACCGGCGGCCCTGCGGAGCAACAGAGCGGCTACTTCTACCGTCCGACCGTGCTGGCGGGGGTACCGCATTCCGCGAAGATCATGACGGAGGAACCGTTCGGGCCGGTTGCGCCGATCGCGTCCTTCGAGGGCTACGACGATGCGATCCGCCAGGCCAACGACATAACCGTGGGGCTGGCGTCCTTCGTGATTACCGATTCGGCGCGCGTGGCGCAGGATGCTGCCGCCGATCTGCGGGCCGGCATCGTCGGCATCAACGATTACAACTGTTCGCGGTGCGAGATCCCCTTTGGGGGAATCAAGGACACCGGCTGGGGCCAGGAGGGTGGAGCTGAAGGCATCGAGCCCTACCTGGTGCGCAAGGCCGTGCTGAGCGTCTGAGCGGAAGTCGAGGAAGACCAACATCATGGCTAAGCAGAAATTCGCGGTGATCGGTGCCGGCATCATCGGCTCCGCCGTAGGCCGGGCGCTGGCCCGACGGCATCCAGATGCCACGGTCACGGTGATCGAGAAGGAAGATCACGTCGCCGCCCACCAGACGGGTCGCAACTCTGGAGTAGTGCACGCCGGGCTCTATTACGAGCCGGGAGGCCTTAAGGCGCGGTTGTGCCGCCAGGGCGGCATCATGCTCAAAGAGTTCTGTGCGGAGAAGGGCCTGCCCTACGTCGAGTGCGGCAAGCTCGTGGTCGCCCTCGACGAAATCGAGGAGCAGCGGCTGACAGACATCTTCACGAGGGCCACAGCCAACGGCGTTCCCGGCGTGGCCATGCTCGGCCCGGAGGGTATACGCGAGATCGAGCCGAACGTAATCGGCCATGCCGCTTTGCACTCACCGGGGACGGCGATCGTGGACTATGCGGCTATCACTGCTGCGCTCGCTGAGGATATTGTCGCCGCAGGCGGTACGGTGATGTTTGGTACCGAGGTGTCCTACATCGAGGAGCGCGATTCCGAGGCCGTCGTGCACACGAGTAGGGGCGAGGTTCGTGCGGATCATGTGGTGGTGTGCGCCGGTGCGCAATCTGACCGCCTCGCCCGACGTTCGGGAGCCTCCACGCAGCCGAAGATCGTGCCGTTCTTCGGGCAGTATTTTCTGCTGGAGCCAGCCTATCGCGACGTCCTCAACGGTCTGGTGTATCCGGTGCCGGACCCGAAGTACCCGTTCCTGGGGGTGCACCTCACTAAGCGCTTCGACGGTGAGATGACCGTGGGGCCGAATGCCTTTCTGTCGCTGTCGCGTGAGGGATATCGCGGGCTCGGCCTGAGCCTGCGCGATCTGAGCGAGACGCTGCTGGATGGTGGCTTCTGGCGGTTTGCGGGACAGAACGCATCGAGTGCGGTTCGCGAGGCCCGTTCGGTACTGTCGAAGAAGTTCTTTCTCCGTGAGGTGCAGAAGTATGTGCCCATGCTGGAGGGGGCGGATGCGTCGCGCCTGGAGCGGGGGATCCGTGCACAAGCGATGGATGCCCGCGGGCGTCTTCTCGATGACTTCGTGATCGATTTTGAGGAGCGGGTGACGCATATCCGCAATGCGCCGTCGCCGGGGGCAACCTCCTCGATGGCGATTGCCGAGCACATCGTCGATCTCCTGGGCAAGGGCGGCGAAGACTAAGCCTCGATCCACCGATTCGTCTGGGTGTTGAGCGGTGCCGTGACGTAGAAATACCCCTCTGACCGGGAAGAATAGAGCTTGTCTAAGGTCCTATTCCCCGAGTTCGAGAGGCATCTCGTAGATGCAATTCAAGCATGCTCCTGCTGCTGTGTCAGCGATGTTCGATGATCCGAATCTTGTGTCGGCCGCGGGGCTGGTCCCGATGCTCCGCCTCGCGCAGCATGCGGGGCTCGATCGGCTCGCGCGGTCGCGGTTGAGTGTCCCGACGGACAAGGGCGCGAACGCCGGCGGCAAGGTGATGGCGCTGGTCGCGGGGATGCTCGCCGGTGCGGACTCGATCGACGACATGAACGTGCTCCGGCACGGCGGGATGGGCAGGTTGTTCGACCGGGCGTATGCGCCGTCGACGCTGGGATCGTTCTTGCGCGAGTTCCGGTTCGGGCACGTCCGTCAATTCGACGCCGTCGCCTCCCGCGTCCTCCAGAATGTCGCCGGCGCCGCACCGTTGCTGCAGGCCGGGGACGGTGAGCGGGTGATGGTGGATCTGGACGACACGATCATCGAGGTTCACGGATACAAGAAGCAGGGCGCCTCATTCGGTTACTCCGGTGTCCGCGGCCTCAACGCCCTCATCGCGACAGCGTCGACGTCGACCTCGGCACCGGTGATCCTGGGGGCAGGGGCTTGATGCTCCTATAGTTGTCAAGCTGCGATCTGGGTGGGTTGTTGCTGGCTGAGCCAGGCTCGGTATTGGTCGAGGAATCGGGTGTCGCGGATGGTGCCGCGTTCGATGAGTGAGATCTTGCTGGTC
>JBARWR010000213.1:0-2778 GCA_049646915.1 Microbacterium sp. | reverse complement strand
CGGTCATCGTGATGATGCCTTTCGAGTGGAGGTAAGAGACTTCTCGAAGGATCACACGGTGACCGCGCTTACGTCGGGAACGACGAGCCGGCCACCGCGGGCTACACCACTTTAAGGGGCACTACTCGAGGCATGCGGAGCTGGCTGAGCGACTGCGCGGCCGGGTCGAGAAATCCGGCATTCTCGACCCCGACCTGCGCGCGGCCTGTGTGCGGGTCGGCGCTGATGCCGACGCCGAACTCGCCGCTCCCCATCGCGAACTCGTGGCCACGATAGCCGAGACCTCGCATCGCGTGACGGACGCGCAGGTCACGGCGGTCAGGCAGGAACTCGGGTCGGACAGAGCGGCGTTCGAGGTGATCATGGCGGCGAGTGCCGGGGCGGGGCTTCGGAGATGGGATGCCGCAGTGCGCGCCATCCGGGAGGTATCCGATGCGGCTGGCTGAGGCCGAGCGCGGCAACAGCATCCGGCATCGCCTGCTGATCCGACTGATCTCCCGCGTCGCGGGATATCGGCTCCCGGACGCCGCGCGGGTCGCGTTCTACGACAAGAGCTTCGCAGGTCCGGCGCTGGGGGAGTGGACGCAGAAGGCCATGCGGGAGCCGAGCTCGTGGTCGGTATCGGAGCGGGAGCTGATGGCCGCCGTGGTCGCCTCCTGGAACAGCTGCCCGTTCTGCGTGGGCGCGCACGGTGCCATCGCAGTCCGGGGTGTCGAGCCCGAGCTGGTGTCGGCGACTCTCGCCGACTTCCGCACGGCCCCGATCAGCGATCGGCTGCGTGCAGCCCTGGCATTCATGGAGCGGATGACGAAGGAGCCGGATCGGCTCTCTGCCGTCGACGCTCGTGAGGCCCTCGATGTCGGTCTGACGGTCGAGGAGCTCGAGGATGCCGCGGCAGTGGCGGCGGTGTTCGCGATCATCACCCGCAACGCGAATGCGCTGGACTGCGAGATCCCGACCGCACACGAGTTCGACCGGGCCGCGGTGATGCTTCTGCGCCGCGGCTACTCCTGACGCACCGGCCGTGGAACGGCCCGTGCAGCTCTCTGTGCGGACGGAGGCGTCACACCGTGGTGAAGCCTCCGTCGATCACATAGTTGCTTCCCGTGATCATCGCGGCGTCGTCACCGGCCAGGAAAGCGATCAGTGCGGCGACCTCCTCGGGCTGCGCGAAGCGTCCGACGGGGATCTCCGCCTTCGCCTTCTCGCCTTTCTCGCCGGCCCAGGCGGCCTTTCCCAGGGGTGTCTCGACGACGGTCGGCGAGACGGCGTTGACCGTGACTCCCTGACGCGCCCATTCCAGAGACAGTACGTGGGTCAGGCCGACGACGGCGGCCTTGCTGGCGCAGTAGGCGGCGTGCTGGTCGAGCCCGATCACGGCGGCCTGCGAGGCGAGGTTGATGATCCGGCCATAGCCGGCTTCGAGCATCACGCGGCCCGCAGCTTGTGCCATGTAGAAGGTGCCGCTGAGATTCACATCCAGTGTCAGCTTCCACCGGTCGGGCGTCACATCGACGGCGGGGTCCAGTAGGGCGAGCCCGGCGGAGTTCACCAGGATGTGCGGTACACCGACGACCTCGACGGCTTCGGAGATCGCCGTGGTCGCCGAGGACGGGTCGGTGAGATCTTTCACGATGCTGTAGTGCCCGCTGCCGGGCAGATCATTGATGAGCTCGTGCACGCGCTCGTTGAGGTCGACCCCCACGACGCGGGCACCGCGCTCGGCCAGGTGGTGCGCCACGGTATATCCGATGCCGCTCGCAGCGCCGGTGACGACCGCGATCTTTCCAGTGAATTCCTGATTCATCTTCACTCCTCGTAGGCGCAGATCGCGCGCACCTTCTCGTTGGACGGGCTCTGCGGGTCGAAGGCGTAACCCAGCCATTCCTTGGACAGACGGCGGGCGAGCTCGATGCCGACCACGCGCTGACCGAAGCACAGCACCTGGGCGTTGTTGGACAGCACGCTGCGCTCGACCGAGTACGAGTCGTGGGCGGTGACAGCGCGGATGCCGGAAACCTTGTTCGCGGCGATCGCTACGCCCAGGCCGGTGCCGCAGATGAGTAGTGCACGATCGGCCTCGCCCTCGGCGACGAGTCGTGCCGCCTCGACGGCGACATGCGGGTAGGCGGTGTGTCCATCGGCGGAGACGCCGACGTCGACGACGGAGGCCACCCTCGCGTCGCGCTGGAGGTCGTTCTTCAGGATCTCCTTGTAGTCGAACCCGGCATCGTCCGAGCCGACGACGAGACGCAGTGGGGTTTCACTCATGGTGGTTCCTTCTTTCAGAAGTGGATGTGCGGTCAGCCGGCGACAGGCGCCAGCTCGCCCAGCGCCGTGACGATCAGCGACAGCGAGGTGGCTCCGGCATCCGGAGTCCCCACGCTCTTCTCCGCCAGCGGGCGGGCCCGGCCCTTCTTGGGGCTGAGGTCTGCGGTGGCCTTGGCGGCGGAGACGGCGGATGTCGCAGCCATGCGCCACGCCTCCGTCAGCGGGCTTCCCGCCGCGATGTGTTCCGCGAGCGCGTCGCGGAACGGCAGGAGCGCATCGACGAGCGTCTTGTCACCCGGCTCGGCGCGGCCGAGCTCGATGATGGCGTCGGTGAACGCCGTGACGGCGTCCGCCACGGCGGAGGCATCGTATACGTCACGTGTGTCGGTCAGGGCCTCGCCGGCCGCTTCCAGTCCGGCTCCCCAGAGCACGCCGGAGGTGCCGCCGGCTCCCGCCGCCCAGGCGCGCCCTGCGGCACGCAGCAACCAGGCGGGACCGGTTCCGTCG
>JBARWR010000212.1:0-4422 GCA_049646915.1 Microbacterium sp. | reverse complement strand
GGCAGCAGCACCAACAGGCCCAGAGCCCAGGCGGAGACTCCGGTCGCCGTGCGGCCGGACGCCGTCATCGCGTCTCGGGAAGAGCGGAACCGCCCTCGTCCCCGGAGTCGGGCTGCTCAGATGCAGGAGACTCCGCCGATGCCGCCGGTACAGCAGGATCCGCAGGCTCAGAGCCACCGGTTGCAGCAGGCTCGACCGGGGCAGCAGGCTCCGGGGCAGCAGGCTCCGGCGCACTCACCGCGTCCGAGCCGGACTCCGTGCCCGGAGCCGGGATGCGCTCACCGAACTGCGGCGGCTGGCTCAGGTCCACGCTCGGCCGCGGCGTCACGGCGCGCTCGGTACCCATCACCTGACGGGCCTTCGCCAGGGATGCCGCCTGCACGCGCACCTCGTAGTGGTCAGCGAGCATCTGCGTCATGCTCGCGAAGTCGCGGCGACGACGCACGATCGAGTACGTGATCAGGCTCATGATCATGCCCAGCGCGACACCGACCAGGATGAAGCCGAGAAAGAGCGAGATGGGCGCATCGGGGTTGCCGAACAGCATGATCGCCGAGAGCACGAGGCCGATCAGCACGCCGTTGATCGCCCCGGAGCGCGCGGCCGCGGCATAGCCGAGCCGACCGGTCACCCGCTCGACCGTCCGCACGCCCTGCCCGACGATCGCGATCTCGCGGGCGGGAATCTCACCGGCGATCAGCTTGGACACCGTCTTCTGAGCAACCTCGTAGTCGCGCGTCGACGCCACCATCTCGCCGAGATCGCTGCCCTTGGCCGTACGATTCATCATGCTCATCGTCCTATTGTCCCAGACGCACTCATGGTGATCATCCGAGGATCGGAGCGACACCGCCGCGACTACGCTGGAGCACGTGAGCACACAACGGGTATTCGCGGCGCGCCTGGCCGGCTGCGCGGTCTTCGACCCCGTCGGCGACCGGCTGGGCAAGGTCCGCGACGTCATCATCGTGTACCGCAAGACGGCAGCCCCCCGAGTGATCGGGCTTGTCGTCGAGATCCCGGGCCGCCGACATGTGTTCCTGTCCATCGGCCGCGTCACCTCGATCCGGTCGGGTCAGGTGATCAGCACCGGCCTGATCAACGTGCGCCGATTCCAGCCGCGCCCCGGTGAGGTGCGCGTGCTCGCCGAGTATCTCGGCCGCCGCGTGATGCTCAGCGACGGCAGTGGCAGCGCCGTCGTCGAAGATGTCGCGATCGAGCAGGACAGGCACGGTGAATGGGCCATCACACAGCTCTTCCTGCGCAAGCCCCGCACCAGCGCCTCGCCCTTCGCGAAGGGCCCGACGACGTTCGCGAGCTGGTCCGAGGTGACCGAGCAGCAGCAGCCGGGCGAGGCGCAGTCCGCCGAGCAGCTGGTGGCCACCTATTCCGAGCTGCACGCCGCCGACCTCGCCACGACCCTGCTCGACCTTCCCGAGCAGCGCATGATCGAGGTCGCCGAAGAGCTGCCGGACGAGCGCCTCGCCGACGCCCTCGAGGAGATGCCGGAGGGCGACCAGGTAGGCATCCTCGACCGCCTGGGTGATGAGCGCGCCGCCGACGTCCTCGACGAGATGGAGCCGGACGATGCCGCCGACCTGCTGGCACAGCTGCCGCCGGAACGGCTCGAGCAGCTGCTCGCGCTGATGGAACCCGACGAGGCGGAGGACGTGCGCACACTGCTGCGCTACGGTCCCGACACCGCGGGCGGTCTGATGACCACCGAGCCGATCATCCTCTCGGCCGACGCGACGGTCGCCGAGGCGCTCGCGCTGATCCGCCGGCACGAGCTGCATCCCGCTCTCGCCGCGGCGGTGTTCGTCACGCTCCCGCCCTTCGAGACGCCCACCGGACGCCTTCTGGGCGTCGTGCACTTCCAGCGGATGCTGCGCTATCCCCCGCACGAGCGACTCGGCGCGATCCTCGACGACAACCTCGAACCGGTCTCGGTCACCGCCTCCGCCGCCGAGGTCGCCCGCCTGCTCGCCAGTTACGATCTCGTCTCGCTCCCGGTCGTGGATGCCACGCACCGCCTCGTCGGCGCGATCAGCGTCGACGACGTGCTGGACTACCTGCTGCCGGACGACTGGCGCACCCATGACGCCGCAGACACCCCGCACGACGGTGCAGCAGCAGAGACGGGCGGCACGCGATGATGGCCCGTCCCTCCCGCCTGGACACTCCCCGCGGCCGCGCCGGAGCGCTGCGCTCATCGGCCCCGTCTCGCGACCGTTTCGGTCGCTTCACGGAGTGGGTCGCCCGTGCCATGGGCACGCCGGCCTTCCTGGTCATCCTCACCCTGTTCTGTGCGGCGTGGATCGTCTGGAACACCCTCATGCCCGATGCTGTGCGTTTCGACGACGCTGCCCTCGGCTTCACCGCGCTGACGCTGATGCTGTCTCTGCAGGCCTCGTATGCCGCACCCCTGATCCTGCTCGCGCAGAACCGTCAGGACGACCGCGATCGCGTGCAGATCGAACAGGACCGGCAGCGCTCCGAGCGCAACCTCGCCGACACCGAGTACCTCGCTCGCGAGGTGGTCGCCCTGCGCCTCGCGTTCGAGGATCGCAACGCCCAGGCGATCACTCGCGACGTGCTGCGCCAGGAGCTCAGGACGCTGCTGCACGAACTCGAGCGTGAGCCGGCCGCGACCGACGAGAGCACACCATGACGAGCGTCGACCGGGTGCGCGCCGCCGTGGGCGCCGTCACCGATCCCGAGCTGCGCCGGCCCATCGCCGATCTGGACATGGTGCGCGAGATCACCGTGGACGGCACGACCGCGCACGTGTCGATCGTGCTCACCATCGTCGGCTGTCCGATGGCGCAGCGCATCGAGCAGGACGTCCGGGATGCCGCGGCATCCGTCCCCGACATCACCGATGTGCAGGTGGACGTGGGGGTGATGACGCCCGCAGAGCGCCGGGCGCTGACCGAGAAGCTGCGCGATGGACGCCCGGTGCGGCAGATGCCTTTCGGCCCGGATTCGCTCACGCGGGTGATTCTCGTCTCCAGCGGCAAGGGCGGCGTGGGCAAGTCCACGGTCACCGCGAATCTCGCCGTGGCCCTCGCGCAGCAGGGGCTGCGGGTGGGCCTGGTGGATGCCGATGTGCACGGCTTCTCCATCCCGGGTCTGCTGGGCATCGCGCCCGGAACCCAGCCGACGCGCATCGACGATCTCATGCTGCCGCCGGTCGCCCATGACGTGAAGACCGTGTCGATCGGAATGTTCCTGCGCGAGGGCGAGTCGGTGGTGGCCTGGCGCGGCCCGATGCTGCACCGCACCGTGCAGCAGTTCCTCACCGACGTCTTCTTCAGCGACCTCGACGTGCTGCTGATCGACATGCCGCCCGGCACCGGCGACATCGCCATCTCGATCGGTCAGATCCTGCCGCATGCCGAGGTGCTCGTGGTCACGACGCCGCAGCAGGCGGCATCCGAGGTGGCGATCCGCAGTGGGCTGGTCGCCCGTCGCACCGGGCAGCGGGTGATCGGGGTCGTCGAGAACATGACGCCGTACACGCTTCCCGACGGCACGGTCATCGACCTGTTCGGCTCGGGAGGCGGCGCCGAGGTCGCCCGGGTGCTCAGCGAACCCGGGGATCACGGGACTCCTGCCGAGGAGGTGCCGCTGCTGGCATCCATCCCGCTCAGCCCCGCACTGCGCCAGGGCGGCGACAGCGGGCATCCGGTGGTGCTGGATCACCCTGAAGATGCCGCCGCACAGGCGATCCTCCGCCTCGCGGACACGATCGCGCACCGCGGACGCGGACTGACCCGTCGTCCGCTGCCGATGCGTCTCACCTGACGCGCGTCAGACGCAGCGGTCAGGTCGCCTCGACGTCGAAGGGAGGCGGCGTGGCACGCGTGAATGCGGTGCGCATCATGGGTGTACGGGCCGGCTCGACCGGGTCTGTGGCGACGGTGGTCGGTGCGGCGGGCGCGCTGTCGAACGCCGGCTCCTCGAACAGCGCATCGCGGATGATGCGGCGCGGGTCGTACTGGCGCGGGTCGAGCTTGCGCCAGTCGACCTCGTCGACCTCGGGCCCGAGTTCGTCCTTCATCTTGGTCTTGGTGTCGCGGAGGTACTCCGCCGCACGTCGAGTGAACTTCTTGAAGGCCTCCGCGGCCTTCGGCAGCCGCTCCGGACCGATGATGAGCACAGCGACAATGCCGATCAGCAGCAGCTTGTCCATGTCCAGGCCCCAATTCATCCCCCCAGGCTACCCGTCGCGCCTCCGCTCCGGATCCACTCCCGACGCATAACCTGTCAGTGACCCCATTCTCAGGAGAGGATCATGAGCGAACACGACGCGAATGCCCGATTCGCCCGCGAGACCATCGTGGAACCCGCCGCCATCTCCCGCGCCCGCACGCACGCCGTCGAGCTCGGCGCCTCGCCGCTCAGCCCGGAGGTCGGCGC
>JBARWR010000211.1:0-2385 GCA_049646915.1 Microbacterium sp. | reverse complement strand
GCGTCGTACGCGCGGCCAGAAGCAGATCGGCGAGGGCGCCGATCGTGGTGAAGGCGCGCTCGGCGCACCGTGCCGACGCAGCCTCGGAGGACGGCGACTCCTCGGTGACGGATGCCTCCGCGATCGCCGGCCGCTGGCCCACGAGGTCGGCCACGGGAGTCAGCACGCGTCCGTCCATGCCGATGAAGCCCCGCGCTGCGAGGACTGCCAACGCCTCGGCATCCGCCCGACCCTGCACGGCGTCGCTCAGGTGCTGCGCATCCGTGCGACTGAGGGCAGCGAGCCCGCGCTCGATCGAGGCGGACTCCAGCAGCGCCTCGGCCGCATCGAAGAAGTCGTCCCAGTCGGCATCCGCCCGCACGGAACGCGTGCGCAGCAGCTCGTCCAGCTGCGCATCGCTCGCCGCGGCGAGTCGATCGGCCAGCGGGCGCGCGTGAGTGCTCATCGGCTCAACGGCGCTTGTCCGCGCGTCCCTTGCGGACGAAGGTGAGGATCAGCAGCGTGATGATCAAGATGAACGCGATCGGGAGCCCGAACAGCGGCAGGCCCGCGAGGAAGGGCCACACTCCCGTGCCGAAGGCTTTCTGATCCATGCCGGTCGCGGTTCCGATGATGATCGCGAAGAAGCTGAGGATCGAGAGCGCGGCCAGCGTCAGCGCCGCGTAGGCCAGGAAGCGGTCGAGTCGACCGGTGGGCGGCTCAGCGCCGTCATCATGCGTGCTCATCGTCCCCAGCGTATCGCGTGGGTGCGCGGCAGGACGGGTAGGCTGGAGGTGTCGCGCCGCCGCGCGACGTTTTCCACCGTTTCACTCAGCGAGGTCTTCCATGCCCACCGGCAAGGTCAGGTTCTACGACGACGAGAAGGGGTTCGGCTTCATCGCATCCGATGATGGCCAGGACGTCTTCCTGCACGCCTCTGCCCTTCCTGCAGGCGTCTCCGTGCAGAAGAACTCCCGTGTGGAGTTCGGACTCGCCGATGGTCGTCGCGGACCGCAGGCGCTCTCGGTGCGGCTGCTGGATGCACCGCCGAGCCTTGCGAAGGTGAACCGCAAGTCAGCCGACGACATGGCGGTCATCGTCGAGGACCTCGTCCGCATGCTCGATGAGATGGGCGGCGATCTGCGTCGCGGCCGTTACCCGTCCGCGGGCCGGAGCCGCACCGTCGCCGCTGTCCTGCGGAAGGTCGCTGATGACCTCGACGCCTGAGGAGCTCGCCTCCGCGGCGCGGGAGCTCGCAGTCGCCGCACTGCACGAGATCACGCCCGCATCGACGGTGGGCCCCATCGCGGGGTACACGGTCGAGGAGAGCGGCGCACTGTCGCTGCGCTTCGAGAACCGTCTGCCCGGCTACCCCGGCTGGTACTGGACCGTCAGCGTGGCGCAGCTCGAGGATGCGGAGCCGACCGTGCTCGAAGCGGAGCTCATGCCAGGCGACGGCGCGCTGCTCGCGCCGGACTGGGTGCCGTGGGCCGAGCGTCTCGCTGATTATCGCGCGCACCAGGCCGAACTCGCTGAGCAGGCCGCTGCGGCCGGCGTGGAGGCCGAGGAATCGGATGCCGATGCCGACGGCGGTGCGGAGGATGCCGGCGACCTCGATGAGACCGACCTCGATGAGGCGGATTTCGACGAGGACGGATCGCCGCACCTGCACGGCGGCGACCTCGACGGCGTCGACATCGACGAGCTCGACGAGGACGCCTCTGATGATGACGACGACTCCGAAGAGGACGACTCCGAAGAGGAGTGACCTCCCCTCCAGATCGCCGAACCCCCTCCGGATTCCTGCGAATCCGGAGGGGGTTCGACTGCGATGAGGGGTCTCGGTGGTCAGCCCTGGTGGGCGAGCACGTGGTCGATCGATCGGATCAGCTGACGCACGTCATCCGGCTCGATCGAGACGAAGGTCGCGATGCGCAGCTGATTGCGGCCGAGCTTGCGGTAGGGCTCGGTGTCGACGATGCCGTTCGCACGCAGGGTCTTGGCAATGCCCGCCGCGTCGACGCTGTCGTCGAAGTCGATCGTGGCGACCACTGGCGAGCGGTGCGCCGCTTCTGCGACGAACGGCGTCGTGATCGTCGTCGCCTCGGCCCAGTCGTACAGCAGGCCCGAGGACTCCGCCGTGCGGGCGGACGCCCAGGCCAGGCCGCCACTGGTCAGCATCCACTCCAGCTGGCTGTCCAGCAGGTGCAGGGTGGTGAGCGCAGGGGTGTTGAGCGTCTGGCTGAGGCGGGAGTTGTCGACCGCGTTCTTCAGGCTGAGGAACTCCGGGATGTAGCGGCCCGACGCGGCGATGCGCTCGATGCGCTCGATGGCCGCCGGGGAGACGGCTGCGAACCACAGCCCCCCGTCCGAACCGAGGTTCTTCTGCGGAGCGAAGTAGTAGAC